>DASRWO010000138.1:0-11853 GCA_035654555.1 Candidatus Deferrimicrobiaceae bacterium
GCACGCTGTTGCGGCAGATCATCGGGCTTGAGCGTCCGCAGTCGGGCAGTATCCACGTGAAAGGCATTGACATTACCAGCTGCGCACCCGCCGCAATGAAGACTCTCCGGCGCTCCATCGGAGTCGCCTTTCAGAGTGCCGCTTTGTTCAATTCGATGACGGTAGAGGACAACGTCGCGCTCCTGTTGCGGGAGCACACTGCACTCGCCCCGTCGGTTGTCGACCTGATGGTGTGGATAAAACTGGCTGTGGTGGGTCTGGGGGACTACGGCAAGCTGTTACCCCAGGAACTGTCGGGCGGCATGAAGAAGCGCGCGGCGGTGGCAAGAGCCCTCGCCCTCGATCCTGAAATTTTAGTGCTGGATGAACCGTCGGCAGGACTCGATCCGATCGTTGCGGCGGAGCTGGACGACCTGATTCTTTTTTTAAAAGAGGCACTCCATATGACGGTGATCGTCGTCACGCATGACCTGCCCAGCGCGTTCCGAATCGCCGATCGTATCGCGATGCTCTACAAGGGCACTTTCAGTTCGGTGGGAACCAGGGATGAGATCAAGGCAAGCCAGAATCCCCGTGTCAGACAGTTCCTGGATCGAGTCCCTGCTAGCACTGCAACAGCTCAGGCCTTTGGCGTCCACCTTCAACGATACCTCCAGAATCAGGAGACCAACTAATGACAACGGAAGCAAAGGTCGGAGCCTTCGTGCTTGGGTGTTTTTCCATCTTGGCGTTCACACTCATCTACCTCATTAACGCGCAATTCAGCCGCGACGTTGTGTCCTATCGGACCTATCTGCATTATGCCGGGGGGCTTGAACCAGGAGCTGAGGTGCTCTTCGGAGGCATCGCCGCGGGTAAAGTCACAGCTGTACGTCCCTGGAAGACAGACCCAACCCAGATCGAGATTCTGTTGGAAGTAAAGCAAGATATTCCCTTGAATGAAAAGTCTGTAGCCAAGCTGGGACTGGTCAGCATCATGAACAGCGCTGCTCTATCAATCACCACCGGCAGCAACCAGGCCAAGAGGCTCACTCCGGGGTCGTCGATTCCCTCACAGGATGAGGCCAGCCTCGATGAGATCGCCGGCAAGTTAGCTACCGTCGCGGACAATGCGAACGATCTGATCACGCAGGCGAAGGGGGAAATTCAAGGCATCAGCGGCCAGGCGCGAAATCTTCTTGCCAACCTGAATACCGTGACCGGGCCGCCCAATCAGCAAAGGATCCAAGCGGTGTTGGACAACGTCAACGGAATGCTGGCGACAGAGCGGCCCAAGATCGATCGGATTGCGGATCAACTCGCCACGCTGACCCAACATGCGGACAGCACGATTCAAAACGTGAACGGCACGGTGACCGATCTGCGCCAGCCAATGCAGAAAGATCTGGCTGAACTGCAGAATACTTTGCAGGCAGCAAGAGGCTTGCTCTCGAACATGCAAGTGATGGTGCGAGCGAACGACTACAAGATCGATGACATGGTGGATAATTTGCGCATGACAACGGATAACTTGGACCAGTTGACGGATTCGCTGAAGCAACGGCCGTGGAGCTTGATTCGCATCCGGCAACCCAAAGAGAGGACGGTCCCGCAATGAGGAGACAAATCGTTATGAAAAAACATCTGACGTCAATTCTTTTCATTCTCGCAGTCTCAATCGTGCTGGTCGGCTGCGCGGGCAAGGTAAAATACCCAAACTATTACACGCTCAACGTACCGCCGCCGCCGGATCCGCCGGTTCAGGAAGGTGTCCGGACATCGCTGGCCGTGCGAGAATTCCGTTCGCCCACTTACCTGCGGCAGGGAGCGATTGTTTATCGCCCGTCAGCGGACCAGATCGGTTTCTATAACTACCATCGCTGGGCAGTTGACCCGCGTGAATTCGTAACCAATGCGGTGGCAGATCGTCTGCGGGCAAGCGGCAACTTCGCTCGCGTGATCCTCTACGACGGACATTCCGACGCTGACTACATTCTTAGCGGACGCCTGGAGAAACTTGAGGAAGTGGATTACGAAGGTGGCATCAAGGTTCAGGTGGCGATTTCGGCGCAGATGACAAAACTCGACAGCGGCGCAACAGTTTGGACCAACGAAGTTTCTGAGACGGGAGCGGTTGCCCAGCGAGACGTGCCTGCGGTTGTAACCGAGATGAATCGAACCATGGATCGGGCGATTGCGAAGCTGCTGACGCCCACCCCGACTATTGTCCACGCCAAAGGAAACTAGAGGGCAGGCTTCTTTGTTCAACTGGCCGCTGGTTGTTGGATTGTCATGCTCTGCGATCGTGGGATGTTCTGCCAGCCGTTGGTCATTTGCTATGACTTTGACTCCTAAGCCGGCAAGGAAGTCTCCATTTCCGAACGCTTACGAATGGCCCCGGCGTTGCGTGTCAGTTACCAACGAACCCGCCATTTCTGATTTGATTTGTGTCTCAGGCCTGCAGCGAAGGCCGCCGAGAAAGGATTTTCTATGAGCGTAGCAACCGTTCCCCCAGTTCCTCGAGTTTCACCCGCCATTCCCATTTCCTCGGTCCCTCAAACGATCGAGCAGACCGCCATTAACACGATTCGTACTCTGTCCGTGGATGCTGTGCAGGCGGCCAATTCCGGGCATCCCGGAACTCCAATGGCGATGGCGCCGGTGGGCTATACACTCTGGCAGCAATTCCTTCGCTTTGATCCGCAAGATCCCGTGTGGCCGAACCGCGATCGCTTCGTACTGTCGATCGGGCACGCGTCCATGCTGCTCTATTCTTTGCTGCACCTAACCGAAGTACGAGCGGTCAACAAAGACTACGAAAGTCTCGGCGAAGTGTCGGTTCCGCTGGATTCCATCAAGACGTTCCGCCAGTTGGATAGCCGTTGTCCGGGGCATCCGGAGTACCGCTGGACGTCAGGCGTGGAGACTACTACGGGACCGCTCGGCCAAGGCGTCGCCACCAGTGTGGGCATGGCTATTGGGCGCGAGTGGCTAGCCGCGCACTACAACAGACCGGGCTTCGAAAATCTTTTCGATTTCAATGTCTACGCGCTTTGCGGCGACGGTTGCATGATGGAAGGCATTTCTCACGAGGCTGCTTCCCTTGCTGGGCACCTGCGCCTCTCGAATCTTTGCTGGATTTACGACAACAACCACATCACTATCGAAGGCAATACTTCGCTGGCCTTTACCGAAGATGTCGCAACCCGTTTTATTGGCTACGGCTGGAACGTGACGCGGGTCAGCGACGCCAACAACCTGGAAATGCTGGCTCGCGAATTCCGAAATTTTCAGAACACCAAAGATCGCCCCACCCTGATCATCGTGGACAGCCACATCGGGTACGGCGCCCCCCACAAACAAGACACCAGCGGGGCCCACGGCGAACCGCTAGGCGAAGAAGAGATTCGCCTTACGAAACGCAACTACGGCTGGCCGGAGGACAAGAAGTTCTATGTGCCAGATGGAGTCTACGATCATTTTCGCCAAGGCATCGGGCAACGGGGCAAGGAGTTGCGTGACGCCTGGTTCTCGCGAATCGGAGAGTATCGCAAGCAGTATCCCGAACTCGCCGATGAACTATACCGCATGCAGCATCGCGAGCTTCCGGAGGGCTGGGACCACAATCTGCCCGAATTTCCCCCCGATTCCAAAGGCCTCGCCGGCCGCGATTCCTCCGCGAAAGTATTAAACGCGGCTGCTAAGAATATTCCGTGGTTGGTGGGAGGAGCGGCGGACTTGGCGCCATCGACCAAGACTCGCTTGACGTTTGACGGCGCCGGTGATTTTTCTTCAGAGAACTATGCCGGACGCAATTTTCACTTCGGCATTCGTGAACACGCCATGGGCGCGATATTGAACGGAATGAGCCTGGTGAAACTTCGCCCGTTCGGCTCGGGATTTTTCATCTTTGTCGACTACATGCGGGGATCTCTCCGCCTCAGCGCCTTGATGGAGCTTCCGACGATCTTTGTCTTCACTCACGATTCCATCGGCGTTGGCGAGGACGGGCCGACTCACCAGCCCATTGAGCAGCTCGCCCATATGCGTTCCATGCCCGGACTGATCATGATCCGTCCGGGAGATGCCAATGAGGTGAAGGAGGCATGGAAGGTGATCCTGCAACTGGATCACAAGCCGGCAGTGCTGGTTCTCACGCGCCAAGCCTTGCCGACAATCGACCGCACGAAGTACGCTCCAGCGTCGGGCTTGGCACGCGGGGCTTACATCCTCGCGGATGCGCCCGGTGGAAACCCTGAGGTCATACTCATTGGCACTGGGAGTGAAGTCTCGCTTTGTTTGGAAGCCTACGAGCAACTTATGAGAGACGGCGTGCGGGTACGGGTGGTCAGCATGCCATCGTGGAAACTGTTTGACGAGCAGGGCAAGAACTACCGGGAATCAGTTCTGCCTCCAGGCATAAAGGCCAGAGTGTCGGTGGAGGTGGCATCCGATTTTGGCTGGAGCAAGTACACGGGCTCCGAGGGAGCCAACATTTGTATCGAAACCTTTGGCGCGTCGGCACCTCTTAAGTTACTGTTGAAGAAATTCGGTTTCAACGTGGAAAACGTTGCAGCTGCGGCAAAGAAGCAGATTGCGCAACACCAAGGCAAGGGCTGAAAGAGTACAACAGATGAAAGTGGGAATCGGCGCCGATCACGGCGGATTTGAAATGAAGCAGCAGCTCGCCAAATTAGTGGCGACAGAAGGCCACGAAATCGTCGACTTTGGCAACAAGATTTGCGACGGCGATGACGACTATCCACACTTCGCGATTCCGCTCGCTCGGGCCGTGGCCCGTGGAGATATCGAGCGTGGCATCCTAGTGTGCGGCAGTGGAGTGGGCGCTTCCGTTGCCGCGAACAAAATTGTGGGCGTGCGAGCGGCGCTGTGTCACGACCACTTTTCGGCTCGCCAAGGTGTGGATGACGATAATATGAACGTACTCTGCTTCGGAGGCCGGACCACGGGCATCGCTGTCGCGTGGGACTGTACACAAAACTTTCTTGCCGCAAGATTCAGCGGCGCTGAACGGCATCGCCGCCGACTGGGCAAGGTTATGCAACTCGAAGCCAGCCCGGCTTCTCGCGCTGGAGCAGCTTAGGAGTTCCGTGCCGTCGGGCTAGAATTGTAGGAGATAACAACAATGACGCTGCTTGAATCCCTGAAGAAATACACAACTGTCGTAGCGGATACCGGTGACATTGAGGCCATCAAACAGCACCGCCCGCAGGACGCCACCACGAATCCGTCACTCCTCTATCACGCGGCGCAGATGCCGAGCTACCGCCACTTAGTGGAGGAAGCCACGGAGTTGGCGAGCGAGCGCGGCGGGAGTCACGAAGAAATGGCGGCAGAGTTCATCGATCGCCTTTTCGTTCTTTTTGGCTCTGAGATTCTCAAGGTGGTTCCCGGCCGTGTCTCTACTGAGGTCGCTGCCAGCTTGAGCTTCGATACCCAGGCAACCATCGCGAAAGGCCGCAAGCTCATCTCGTTGTACGAGAAAAAAGGCGTGGGGCGCGAACGTGTGCTCATCAAGGTTGCCAGCACGTGGGAGGGAATTCGTGCAGCCGAACTTCTCGAGAAGGAAGGCATCCACTGCAATTTGACCCTTCTCTTCAGCTTCGCTCAGGCGGTCGCGTGCGCCGAGGCCGGCGTAACTTTGATTTCGCCTTTCGTAGGCCGCATCTACGATTGGTATAAGAAGGAGGGCGGCGGCGCAGAGATTCCCGCGGACAAGGATCCAGGCGTCGCCTCTGTCACTCGCATCTACAACTACTACAAAAAGTATGGTTACAAGACGCAAGTGATGGGCGCGAGCTTCCGGAACATAAATCAGATTGTCCGGCTGGCGGGATGTGACTTGCTTACGATTAGCCCGGACCTTCTGGACCAGTTGGAGAAAACTTCCGGCGTCGTGGATCGGAAACTTGATCCGGTGAAGGCGCAGACCGTCAAGGAAGAGAAACTTCACCTGGACGAGAAGACATTCCGCTGGATGCACAACGAGGACGCGATGGCGACGGAGAAGCTGGCTGAGGGCATCCGCAAGTTCAACAGCGACGCCCGCCACCTGGAAGATTATGCGCTCTCGCAGGTTGCCACAAGAGTTGCCTGACGCGACTAAGGAGAGGATTCGAGATGGTTGCAAACTCGACTGTGGCGGACCTCGACCGTCAGTTCGGAATTCTGGGAATCGCCAGAGTGTGCAATGGTAATAGCGCGATGCCGCGGGTGCAGATTGCTTCTTCCTTGTGTGACGGTGAAATCTATCTACATGGTGCACAGGTAACCTCGTGGAAACCGACGGGTGCGGAGCAAGTTCTTTTTCTTAGCTCGAAGTCGCGCTGGGAGGAAGGTCAGGCCATCCGGGGCGGAATCCCGATATGCTTCCCGTGGTTTCGTGCAAAAACGGACAACCCTCAGGCTCCAGCGCACGGATTCGTTCGCACAAGAGCGTGGCAGCTCGCGTCCATTGTTAAGAATGAAAGCGGAGTTGTTGTAAGTATGTTCATCGAGGCCGACGCGGTTACCAGGCGCTGGTGGCCTGGGGAGTTTCGCCTCACACATCGCGTCACGTTTGGGTCCGAGCTGACACTGGAACTCGCCTGCACCAATACAGGAACCACACCTCTGCGTTTCGAAGAAGCTCTCCACACTTACAACCGAGTGGCGAATATTCATGACGTGCGCCTGCAAGGTCTGGACACTGTCCGTTTTCTTGACAACACGAACTCCAATCGGGAACAAATGCAGCGTGGCGACGTAACCATTGCCGCGACGACCGACAACGCATATCTCAATACTCAGAGCGCAGTTGATCTACTGGACTCCGACATGCGCCGCTGCATCCGACTGCGAAAGCAGGGTTCACTCACGTCCGTGGTTTGGAACCCATGGGCCGAGGGCGCAAACGGATTGCGGGATCTTGGTGACGGTGAATGGACGAAGTTTCTTTGTGTCGAGGCGAGCAACGTTCTGGGCTTCGCAGTCGATCTTGCGCCGGGCCAGGAACATAAGATCACTGCCGTGCTAAGGGTAGAGAAGTACTAAGCAAATTCGAGCTTTACGGACGAACCGGCATCAGAGATCTGGCGGAACACTATCGAGCGCTGAGCCGCGACACAATCCTAAAACTGGCGAATTCCTTGCCGGCGGCGGACCCGCTGCGAAGGACTTCTTTTTTCGCGCCGGCAATTCGCACCATCCTCGGGGAACGACTATCGCACTCGCGTAATACCTGTCCCTATTCAATCTGCATCAATCGCCGTCCGATCGCCCACATAGTTGGATCGAAGCGAGTCAACATAAGCGGTAAATCGTGGGTAGATCTCGAATTCTGTCTTAACCGTTTTCCACTCGCGGACGAACAACGGAGACGAGAATGTTCGCTGATGCTCCATTTGCAGGATCTTCCATAAGTCGTTTGAAAGGTATTTCCGCTTGTGGAGGGTAAATGCGAAAAAGGCATTCAACAGATAGCGTAGAACGTAAACGGTGACTTCTTCACTCGGCTGAGGAAGCGCCTGACCTGGGCGGAGGCGGGCCCTTACGACTTGGGGAAAGGTTTGTTCAAGGTCTCGATAGCCGGAGGCGATTTCGAAGAAGACCTGCGCATTCATCTGTCGCCGGTAGATGATCGTGCCCAATACTAAGCTGCACACTCCCAGGATGAGCGTGAACAGAGTACCGTAGTTAACTATCGATTGAATCGTGTTATGCATGAAAGTCTTCCTCTCAGTCGCGCAGTGAATCATTCATTGAGCTTGTTCTTACATCGATTCACAGAGCTCGCTAACCTCTCAGAAGAATCATCAGCACAAATAGCGAAGGAAGATAAATGATGGACGCGACCAGAAGCCTGCGTGCGGAAGTGTGGGTTCGATGAAGCACGAACTGCGTCCCGCGATGGAAAAAACACAAACCTAAAAGTGTAGCTCCGATGAAGTAGAGAATGCCTGCATGCGCGGCCGAGGTTGGCACCAGACCGACGGGAAAGAGGGCTAGTAGAGGCAATATGCATTGCAGGGTCACGATGCGAAATCGCGACTCTCCGTTCGGAAGCACGACATAACCTGCGCGGTCATAGTCGTCGCGGTACATCCATGCGATCGCCATGAAATGAGGGAACTGCCAGAGGAACAAGATAAGATAAAGCGCCCAGGCTTCGTAACTCAACCTGCCAGTTGCAGCGGCCCATCCGATCAGTGGAGGCATCGCGCCCGGAAGCGCGCCGACCAGCGTGCACAATGGAGTTTTCCGTTTGAGCGGCGTGTAAATGAACAGGTAACTTAACAGCGTGAACACGGCGAGCAGACAGGCAAGAATGTTGACGGCGATTGCCAAATATGCGGCACCGGCGATTGAAAGGAAAATGCCGAACGACAGTGCGCTCGAAGGTTGCATTCGCCCGGATGCTAGTGGCCGTCTTGCGGTCCGGCGCATTTGGGCATCGAAGACGCGCTCGAAATATTGATTCAGTGTCCCTGTGCCGCTCGCTACCAATAGCGTGCCCAACAAGGTGTGGATGAACAGCAGAAACGGAAAGTTGCCGGGTCTGCTGGTCCAGCCCAGATAGAAGCCGGTAAAGGTCGCGAGGCCAATCAGGAAATTTATTTCCGGCTTGGTGAGCGCCCAGTAATCGGCTAATGCGGCGAGCGGACTGGTTGCGCCCGAGCGTTGCGTATTGGGGGCCGTGCTGGGCGCCGCGGTAACGTTTATGATCGCCGCTTTTATGATCGTGTCTTTTATGATCGTGTCAGTGGCCAAGGTTACACGACCTCCGCTTGAGAGCCGCTCAACTGTGGTGCGAGCGGGTGTACTACGTGGCGCCCTGGTTGCTGCGAGGGCGCGGCCTCCGGTGACAGAATTTGCATTGTTATGACGACGGCCGGCGCTAAGTAGGCGAAGGTCACGAAAACCCACATGAGCGCGCCGGCACACTGCTGATCCTGGAGAGCGCAGAAATCAAAAATCTGATTTGCGGACAGGTAGGACGGATATACAACTCGGCCACAAAATACGAGAAATGCAGAGAGGATGTCGCAAGGTAATGTGGCGAGAAAAAGATACACGGGCACCGACCAGCGAGGCCGTTTGCGGGCGCCTGTTACCGGCTGAATTACCGGCAACCAGAAAAGCAGTCCCGCGAAAATAAAGCATGAGTATTCCAGGTCATGCCACTCGTGGGATCGCGCCGCCAGATTAAAAACTGCGGGAAGATGCCATGCGATCACGGTTGCGGTGGCAAATAGCCAACAGAAGACGGGGTTCGTAAGAAGGCGCCCGACGCTTTGCGCCTGTCGGTTGCCTGTGAAGAAGACTGCAGCACTTTGGCCAAGCCATGATGGAAGGCCCTGCAACAGTAGCAGACTTGGAGATCCCAACAATATTAAAGGGGCAACCACCGTCATCAACATCAGGTGATTGATCATGTGAACGGTGAGCGAGTTGTGATCGAGCGCGGAGAGGGGAGAGCCCGCCACAATCCAGAGAAAAAATAGTCCGTTTATAAATGCGGCAACCCGCCACGCCGGAAGCCTATTCGGAGGATCATTTCTTTGACGAAACCAGCCGCGCGTGTAGACCAACGCAACTAAAATCAAGGCGCACGTAGCCAGCAGCGGGAATGACGACGCCTGGGCGTGGGCGTGAAGTTCGGGCGACATGGGCATGCCTAGGGGCGTGGCGAGACCTCGCTTGCTCCGAGGGCAAGCGCCCGCGAGGCATCAACAGCGGGAGACTGTCCGTCGGGATGCAGCGTTCTGAGGAATGCGACCAGTGCCGTTGTTTCCGCCGGGCTCAGGTTTTTTCCATATGCCGGCATATTTCCCCCGCCCTGGATCACTTGCCGAATGAGTTGATCCGAATTCAGCCGCAGCGCAACTTGATCGAGCGCGGGTCCGCGCTTTCCACCCTGGTCGTCGAGCGAGTGGCAGTTGTGGCACTGCTTTGCCTGGAACACGAGCGCACCATGTCGTTCTAATGCCGTTCGGCCTTGCAGGTATTCCTGCGGGATCGGCAAACCGCTCCACGCATCCATGACTGGGCTCCAGGGGGTGTGCTCAGCCAAATGCGTGAGAGTGCCGAGAGCTACCACGACCAGCAAAATTGTTAGGACAGCAATTGGCCTGCGCCTCCAGCTCTTCTCGCCCTCGCCTGCCACGAATGGAAGCGCGAGAAGAGCAAGGATTCCGATGACGGGCCCGATCAGCAGAATCGGCGTCTCAGCTGACGGAGGCAGGAACGAGAGTAATGCATAGAGCCAGAGGAAAAAAAAGTCGGGACGCGGGGCTGTCTGAATGATCGTAGGATCCGGCTGGCCGCCGGGACCGAATGGGCCGAAGTGGATCGCGCAGACTGCGATCGCGAGAAGGATGACGGCGGAAAAAATTATGTCCTTCCATACTGCGTTTGGCACGAACGGTATACCTTCCTTGTGCGTGAGCTCGTGATATTCCTGCATATACGTGGCGCGCCGCACGATGCGGCCGGGCATGGGCCATTCGTTGATTCCTAATTTCAGCACCATGAGCAGGTGTACGCAGACGAAAGCGATTAGCAGCCCGGGGATGACAAAAACGTGCAGCGCGAAGAATCGTGACAGGGTCGCGCCAGCTATGATCGGACCTCCCAGCATGAGATTGACGGCCCATGGGCCAATCAGCGGGACACGGCTGGCGATTGATGCGCCGATGCCTAATCCCCAATAGGCATCCTGATCGAAGCGCAGCACCTGGCCGGTGAAGGCCATGCCGAGGGTTACGAGTAAGAGGAAGACACCAATGATCCACGTGAGTTCTCTGGGAAACTTGTAGGCTCCAAAGAGAAACACCTGCACCATGTGGATGAGGACAATCGCCACCATGAAATTTGATCCCCAGCCGTGCAGTGCGCGGATGAACCAACCCAAAGAGATCCCGTGATTGAGAGTTTGAAGGCTGTTCCAGGCTTCTCCTGCAGAAGGGACGTAGATCAGGGCAAGCAGTATGCCGGTGACAATTTGCAGCATGAAACAAGTGAGAGCGGCGCTGCCGAAAACATAGAACCAGCTTGCGCTCTCGCGCGGGACCGGATGCGCGAGGGTCTCGCGAATTGGGGCGCTTAGCTGCAACCGCAGATCGAACCAGTCGCCGAGCTTTTGGATCAGGCGCATGTGGTCCCTCCGTGCTTCGCTTTCGCTGAACCGTTCGCAGCGTGGCCGGGAGTTGGCATTTCGCCGGCTTTGATCAGGAGTTTTCCGCCGTCGACCTTGTAGTGATACTGGAACAATCCGCGCTCGGGAGGGCCGGAGGCGCGCGAACCATCCTGGTAGTAAGCTCCCCCGTGGCAGGGACACATGAAGAGGTTGGACTGCGCGAACCAGCGAACCGGGCATCCCAGGTGCGCGCAGTTGATGGCAAAAACCTGGAAGGTTTTATTGTCGACATTTCTGACCCAGCAAGGGATGTCATCTGTTTCTCCGTCCCATGGATTCACGACGGGATTGCGATAAGTGGCGAGCCGAGTCTGGCCGGCCGGAAATTGTTCGAGGCCGCCCAGCGAGAGCCACGACTCGTAACCGTACTTTTTTTCACGAGTTACCGGCGAAAGCAGATAGCGCACGATCGGCACAGCCAAAGCAGCGCCGACGATACCGTTAAGAAGCAGGCCGAGTTTCACCAGCATCGCTCGCCGGGAGATTCCAGTCTCTTCGCTCATTGAGATACTCCCTTTGCCCGGTCCGTGGAAGTAATCGCGTACGGCTGGCCGGGGAACTGCGTGCGTTGGCTGGAAAGCCATGCGACGACATCGGAAATGTCCTGTGGCGACATGGGTCGGCCTTCGACATCACCGCGCCAGTCCGGATCACCCAACTCGGGCCGGCCGGCAATC
>DASRWO010000139.1:0-2366 GCA_035654555.1 Candidatus Deferrimicrobiaceae bacterium
TGTTGACCGTTGGTTCCCGGCTCGCCCCAGTAGATCGGACCGGTCTGGTGCGCCACTCTTTTCCCGTCGAGCGTTACATGTTTTCCATTGCTCTCCATCGTCAATTGCTGCAGGTAGGCTGGGAACCGTTTCAGGTATTGCTCATAAGGCAAAACCGCGACAGTCTGTGCTCCGAAGAAATCGTTGTACCAGACCGCCAGAAGGCCCAGCAACACGGGCAGGTTTTTCTCGAACGGAGCAGTGCGGAAGTGCTCGTCCATCTGGTGGAAGCCACTCAACATCGCGCGGAAATTGTCCGGGCCAATGGCAACCATCGTCGATAGGCCGATTGCCGAGCACATCGAGTAACGTCCGCCGACCCAGTCCCAGAACTCGAACATGTTCGCGGTGTCGATGCCGAACTTCGCGACCTCCGCAGCATTCGTCGACACCGCTACAAAATGCTTCGCAATTGATTTTTCATCCGCGCCGAGACCTGCGAGCAACCAGGCGCGCGCCGTCTGGGCATTGGTCATCGTTTCCAGCGTGGTAAACGTTTTCGAAGAGATGATAAAAAGCGTGTCCGCCGGGTCGAGTCCCTGAACGGCCTCCGCAAAATCGGTGCCGTCGACGTTCGATACAAAGCGCAACGTCATGTTTCTGTCGCTGTAATACTTCAGCGCCTCGTAGGCCATTACCGGGCCGAGATCAGAACCACCGATGCCGATGTTGATCACGTTGCGAATACGCTTGCCGGTGTGCCCCTTCCATTCGCCGCTGCGCACGCGATTGGCGAAATCCGTCATGCGGTCTAGCACGGCATGCACCTTGGGCACTACGTTCTCGCCGTCCACCATGATGGAAGCGTCCCGAGGCGCACGCAACGCGACGTGCAGAACTGCTCTTTTTTCCGTGAGATTGATTTTGTCGCCACGAAACATCGCATCAATTCGCTCCCGCAGTTGACTCTCCTCGGCCAGCCGGATCAACAGCTTCACGGTTTCGCCGGTGATGCGATTCTTCGAGTAGTCAATAAAGAGGCCAAGAGCCTCGGCAGTCAAGCGCTCGCCGCGCTTTGGATCATCCGCGAAAAACAGACGCAGGTGGGTCTCTCCGATTTTTTTATAGTGAGCTGTGAGATCCTTCCATGCCTGGCGTTTTGACGCTGCTGGGCGTCTGGTAATTGCTTCCACTCGTGCTGCCATCTGTGCCATCCTTTCGTCTCTTCAGGTTGCATACAATGATTTCAGGATCCCTCACTGATCTCGGAATCCCGGGTGGAGTTCTCCAATCCATAGGCAGCGGTCGCTGGCTGGGATCATTCAGATCGGGCTGACGCTGGAAATAGTCCCGCTCCAGTCGAGCAACACCTACCGACATTTCCTTGGGAGCGGGCTTGCCGGCGAGCGGCGAAATCTTTGTTTGGTTAGCCGCGCTTCCGTTCGACGATTCTGTCTTGGAATTGTTTTCTAACGTACCGGGCATGGATTCACCTTCCAAATCTCTGATGCATATTCGGCGATGGTGCGATCACTCGAAAATTTCCCGGAGCTGGCCACATTCAGAATAGCTTTGCGCGCCCATGCGACAGGATCCGCATACAACGCATCGAGCCGGTCTTGCGCTGTGCAGTAGGAGGTCAGATCTGCCAGGTGCATGTAGTGATCGCCGCCAGTCAATAGCGTATCGCGCAACGGAGTGAACACATCCGGTTCGTCGCGACTGAAGTGGTTCGAGAAGATAAGGTCCAACGCGGCTCGGGTTTCTGGCTCATTTTCGTAATGCCAGTGTGGGTTGTACCAGCCGCGGCTGTTCTCGACTTGTTCCACAGTCAGGCCAAACATGAACATGTTCTCTTCGCCAGCCTCTTCTACCATTTCGATGTTCGCACCGTCGCGCGTTCCGACGGTTAAAGCTCCGTTCATCATGAACTTCATGTTGCTGGTTCCGCTGGCCTCATAACCGGCGGTAGAAATCTGGTTGGAAACGTCACTGGCTGGAATCAGGCGTTCTGCCAGCGAGACGTTGTACTCGGGGAGGAAGACGACCTTGAGTCGACCTCTTACAACTGGATCAGCGTCAATCGTGTCCGCAAGGTTGTTGATGAACTTTATGATGAGTTTGGCCAGGCGGTACGCTGGTGCTGCTTTACCGGCGAAGAAGAATGTGCGCGGCGCCATTTGCATGTCGGGATTCTCCCGCAGCCGGTTATAAACGACGATGATCCGCAGCGCGTTCAGCAGTTGCCGTTTATATTCGTGAATGCGCTTGATCTGGCAGTCGAAGATTGAGTTCGGATCGACGATCTGCCCCGACGTCGATCTGAGCCAGTTGGCAAATTGCGCTTTGGCCGCGTGCTTTGAAGTGAGGAAGACTTCACGAAAACT
>DASRWO010000140.1:0-3002 GCA_035654555.1 Candidatus Deferrimicrobiaceae bacterium
TGCTGATTCTGATCGAAGCGCTTTTTGTGATCACCGCAGGGGCGCTGATTTTATTTTCTTCTCCAAGCGATAGGCATCGGGATCAACCTGTAGTTTTTCGTCGAATTGAGGGCGCGTTCACTCGCCTGGCACAACGACGCAGCCTATCCGTCTTGCTCGTCGGTCTCAGCGTCATCGTGTTTCGGACGGCCCTGATCCCGATCCTCGGCATTCCGCAACCCTTGAGCCACGACGAGTTCAGCTATCTCCTGGCGGCCGACACATTCGCCCACGGCAGGCTCACCAACCCCACGCACCCGATGTGGGTCCACTTGGAGAGTTTGCACATTATTCAAAAGCCCACGTATATGTCGATGTACCCTCCGGCTGAAGGTCTTGTGCTTGCCGCTGGAGAACTCCTCGGTCGTCCCTGGATTGGTCAGCTTCTGGTAACGGCCCTTATGTGCTCGGCTCTGTGCTGGATGCTGCAAGCGTGGCTTCCTCCTGGGTGGGCTTTACTGGGAGCGGCACTTGCGGTGCTCCGGCTTGGCCTTCTCAGCTATTGGATGAATGGCTATTGGGCCGCTTCGATCGTGGCCCTCGGCGGCGCATTAGCACTGGGGGCGTGGCCCCGTATTCGCAGGCATCTTCGCGTCCGGGATGCTTTGCTGATGAGTTTGGGGCTGGTGATTCTAGCCGACAGTCGTCCGTATGAAGGGCTCGTTTTCTCGCTGCCGATTGCAGTTGCCATGATGGTGTGGCTTCTCGGAAAGAATCGTCCTGCTTTTATCCAATCAATTCCCAGGGTGGTCGTGCCGATTTTTGTTTGCTTGCTGGTTGCTTCGATCGCAACCGGCTACTACTACAATCGCGTAACGGGCAGTCCGTTTCGAACGGCCTATCAGGTAGAGGCTGATGCCTACGGCGCGGCCCCCGTTTTTCTCTGGCAGCGTCTGAATCCTCAGCCCGAATATCGCCATGAAGTGATGCGTGATTTTTACTCTTCTGAACGGAACGTATTCGCAGCGAACCGCGCTTTCGCCGGTTATCTGCTTAACTCGAGAGGAAGATTACTTTCGTGGTGGAAGTTCTATCTGGGCCCGCTTCTGACATTGCCGCTGTTGGCGCTCCCTCGCATCGTTCGTGAGCGCAAGATGAGCTTGCCGCTTGTGATATGCGGTGTTATGGCTCTAGCCTTGGCTGTCGAGACCTGGAATAGACCCGACTACTTTTCGCCGGCAACGTGTGCTCTATATCTGGTGCTGGTCCAGGGTATGCGTCACTTGTGGCACTGGGCACCCGCAGGCCGGCCGATCGGGAGCGCTTTGGTTCGCGCGATTCCCGTGCTCGCCTGCGCTATGATCCTTCTGCGTCTAACGGCAGCGTCTCTTCACGTCCAGATCGAGCCGGTCTGGCCTCGAGGAAATCGGCAACGCGCAAGGGTTATTCAGCAACTCCAACGCCTGCCGGGACAGCAACTCGTGATTGTGAATTATGGTCCGCGCCATAATCTCGATCATGATTGGGTTTACAACAAAGCCGATATCGATAGCGCCAAAGTGGTATGGGCACGGGACATGGGGAATGACGCGAACAAAGAATTACTGAATTACTTTAGAGATCGCGAAACCTGGCGGTTGAATGCTGACGATTCGCCACCACAATTGAAATCGTACAAGGCTCCCGCTCGATGAGACCACGACTTTGGCTCGTGCTGAGTTTGTGCGTAGCCGGAATTTCGTGGCTTTACGTGCACCGCATTCTGGAACCATGGAACAGTCACAACCGGCTGGAAAACGGTTTCGTGATTGCTCAAATCAGTGACTTGTACTCACCCTGGGTGGGCACACGTGAGCTTCTACTTCATCATCGCAATCCTTATGGAGCTGAGGTAAGTCACGAAATACAGATGGCGTTCTACGGTCGCGTTATCAATCAGACCTACGAAGGACCCAAAGGTAAGTTAACCGACGAACAACGGTTTGCTTATCCTATTTACGAAGTTTTCCTGATGGCTCCTCTTGTGTATGCGGAGTTCGCGGAAGTGCAACGCTGGGCTCCGTTCGTTTTGAGTTTATTCGTCGCCCTTCATGTTTATTTCTGTTTCAATATTCTGGGCTGGGACGTGCGCTGGGAAATGTTCGTCGCGATCGTTCTGTTGACTCTCAGCAGCCCGCAGATCGCACAAGGCTTGCGCATCGAACAACTAGCGATTGTTGATGGATGCTTGCTCCTGGCGGCGGCGTGGTGCGTGAGCCGGAAGCGTCTGCTGGCTGCCGGTGTGTTGCTGGCGGTCTCCACCATCAAGCCGCAAATGGCGCTGCTGCCTTTGTGCTGGTTCGCAATCTGGTCGATTGGAGACTGGCGAAAAAGGTGGAACCTTCTCGCCGCTTTCCTGGCCAGCTTCGTCGCGCTGTTCGCCGCCGGGGAACTGCTCCTCCCGGGATGGCCCGGATATTTTCTCGCCGGTCTCGCCGCCTACCGAAAATATGCCCTGCCCACGTCGCTCCTCCGAATGGCACTCGGCGATACTCTCGGGGAAATCGTCGGAGGGCTTCTGGTTCTAGGGCTTATTGTGTTTGCCTGGCGAGGACGAAAAGAAGCGGACAGCTCACGGCAGTTCGCCAACCTGTTGGCCGCTTTTTTTATGGTCGACTTGCTGGCTTTCCCTCTTTTTACTCCGTTCAACCAGGTACTGCTGATCCTGCCAGCCTTAATGCTCGTGCAGGAGTGGAAAGCATTGCACCGTTTCTCCAAGCTGGTTTTCGTTGTCAGCATCGGCTGGCCCTGGGTTGTGTCGGCCGTCCTTTTGCTGTTTCCGCCGAATTTGAATTCTCCTGGCCAACTCCCGCTGTTGCCTGCTTTCCTGGTTCCCTTTGCACCGCTCATTCTGCCCGTGATTCTGATGGCCAAGCGACGCCGGGCGATCGATTCGCCTGCCATGAATTTCGACCCGTCCTGAAGCGAATTCGGTATCATGCGGGCTCATGACATCGAGGATCTCAGCATCCTGGATCACCGCC
>DASRWO010000141.1:0-19143 GCA_035654555.1 Candidatus Deferrimicrobiaceae bacterium
TATACGACAACAGTATTATCGTCCTAACCTCCGATCATGGCGATTCCTACGGGGAGTTCGGACGTTATGGTCACTCCGACTTTCTCTTTCCAGAAGTGATCCGTATTCCATTGATCATTCATCTGCCTTCTGAAATGCGGCGGGGGGCGGTTTGGGACCCTGAGCAGATCGCCTTTTCTATGGACGTCACGCCGACCCTTTACTATTTGCTCGGACATCGGCCGATCTTGAATAACGAATTGTTGGGCAGGCCACTGTTCACAGCAACCACCGCTGAACAACAAACCTACGCGCGCAAGAATTACCTTCTGGTCTCCAGTTACGCTCCCGTTTATGGCATTCTGGATAAAAATGCAGACTCACTGTTTATAGCGGACGCAGTGAATCGCCGAGGCTATTTCTACGATTTTGTTCACGACCCACTGGGCACGAAAAACGAAATCAATCCGATGCGGTGGAATGAAGGCCAAAAGGAAGTGGAGCGGCAGATACTTCTTCTTGACCGGGCTTATGGTATCCGGGTCTCGAACTAAGAACACTGTGCTTATCCAAACCGTGTGGCGAGGTACGGTTCCAGCTGTGATCGCAACCGGGTCGACTTCCGCCGCCGCTAAAGTTATTTTTCTCGCAAGCGCATATTCGAAAGACGTTCTAAGCTTTAGCGCCGCTTTCGCGCGCAATGACAAGAATTGTCAGGTTTCCGCCGGATTTCGGCACCGAGCGTCGATATGTGGAGCTTAGAATAGGGACTAAAGTGCAAGGTAATATTGAAAATGAAGCTCTTGCAGCAGGCCGTCCGGAACCAAGGTAACTGGCGAGTTTGGCCCGGCAGGTGCGAACATCTAGCTCGACTGCGTCATTCCATGACCAGCATAAATTAAACGAAGTCCAAGAAGAGGGGAAAAAAGAGATGCGGAAACAACAGAAGGGTTTCTCACTGATTGAGCTGCTGATCGTGGTAGCAATCATCCTGATCATCGCAGCTATCGCGATTCCTAACCTGATGCGCGCCAAGATGGCAGCCAACGATTCGTCCGCGGCCGCTTCCGAGCGTACCATCGTCACTGGCGAAATTGCTTATTTTGCCGCCTATCCCACAATTGGCTATACGTTACTAGCGGCCCTGGGTGGTGCGATCAACGCTGCTTGCCTTCCAAGCACAACGACGGCCTGCTTGATTGACAATAACCTGTCCAACAACGGCCCGGGCGGCCTCGGCAAGAGCGGATACAACTTTGCCGCTGGACCCAACGGCGCCGTCATCAGTCAGTTCATGACGACTGCGACTCCTGTAAGCCAGACTACCGGCAGCAAGGCTTACTGCGCAGTGGATGATGGTGTGGTTCGCACTCAGGCTGCTGGGACCATCGCAATTGTCGGCGCCTACTCTACGTGCCAAACTCTAACCCCGCTGACGAACTAGTAGGGTAGTTGGCGAAGTAGCTACGGGTAGATAAGGGAAGGGCAGCGAACTCAGGTTCGCTGCCCTTTGTTTATTTACCAAGGAGACCGGACGTTGTCTTTGCTACTGCCGCACTTCGGTAACCAAGAGTTTTCCTGCCCGGGGCTTACAATCACCCGAAACCGTCTGCGAAGAACGGATAGAATCTGGGATACACTGTATGGAATGGGGAAATCTCGCTCGCTCGTGGCGAAATCGGGGCGCCGTCAGGATTGTCCTGTCGGCAGTCTGGATAGCACTTGTTATCGTGGGGGCCCGGCTAACCAATTTCAATGAACCCTATCTGCCGTTTGCTGTGGCAGGAGCGTTTGTATTCTTGTTACGCGGTGCGCCCTCGCGTTGGGATATCTATGCCGGGCTAGTCATAGCTGTGGTCTTCGTCAAAATCATTCAGCTGCCGCAGACTCCCTTCTGGGTGCTTCGTGTGGCGAGCGGGCTGGCCGCGCTCGGTTTCGCGGCAATCCTGTTGCTCGGCTTGCGCGCTCTATGGTCGGAGCGGGATGGGCGGGAAAACGGTTTGGCGCTGCTGGTGCCGAGTCTGATTCTGATTCTCTTTATATTTGTTTCCGGCAACGTCCTTCGTTTATCGGGCAGTCTCAATTTCAACACGGATGACGCATGGCTCTATGCCTTCGATGGAAGCCTGGGCTTTCAGCCCAGCTTTCTTATGGGAAAAATCATGTACGGCAGCGTCATTTTGACTCGCAGCGCGATGCTGACCTACCTCTCTCTGCCATTTGCCATGGCGGTGGTGTGCGCATGGCAAATCCGCGCTGCCGCGAGGAAAATCTCCTGGCATATGTTGACCGTGCTCTTGCTAGCCGGCGTCGCCGGATATCTCTTGTATAACGTTGTGCCCGCCACAGGCCCGATTTATGCCTTCGGAAAAGACTTTCCCTGGAACGGCCTTAGCTATAACGCGTTATCGACCTTCGCCCTGCAGAAGATGCCGATCTCGACCGGCATTCCGAGGAATGGGATGCCTTCGTTGCATGTGGCTTGGGTGGTGCTGCTATTTTGGAATAGTAGAGGCTTCCCGAAAGTTCTGCGTGGGGCCCTGCTCCTTTACGTTTTACTGACCGTGTTTGCCACACTGGGAAGCGGGCAGCATTATCTGGTCGACCTGATTGTAAGCTTGCCATTTGCATTGGCGGTGCAGGCGACGGCGTCGTCCAACCTTCCCCACAGGTCGCGGAGCACGACCGCGATTCTGGCAGGCGCTGGACTTACCGGCGTCTGGCTTCTGTTCGTGCGTTTTGGAGTCCCTTTGGCGCTGCTTTCTCCACTGATTCCCTGGAGCGGAATACTTTTAACGGTTTCTATAACATTTTGGCTGGAGAGTCGGCTGTTAAAGAGCAGTGTGAGTAGCCTTGCGAAAGACAAGATATTGGTGGCTGCGCCGAGACTGGCTGTGCGGATCCGATAAGGCAGAACTGCTTGGTAGTGACACAATTCGTCAAGCTGTCAAGGCAACGCCTCTTCAACTTCTTGACCTTATGTACTAGGAGATTAAGGTAAGCCACGTATCTTACTGACAACAATATGGTTGTAAGCACTGGAAACTGGAGTAAGAAATGGGCCGAGTGTGGAGGCCAGCATGCAGCTATATTTCACAGGAATCGGGCCCCGGGAGGGGCGAGTGGGATGCTTGGAAAAGAGAAGGACGCTAACGCGACGAGGAGCCAGAAAGGGTTCTCGCTGATTGAGTTGCTGATCGTGGTGGCAATTATTCTGATCATCGCGGCGATTGCTATTCCGAATTTGATGCGCGCCCGAATCGCGGCGAATGATTCTTCCGCCGCCGAATCCGTTCGCGAAATCAACACAGCGGAGATCGCTTATTTTAGCGCCTATCCAACTCTCGGTTATCCGGCGACTCTGGCGCCCCTGGGCGGGTTAGCCCCCTGCACACCCAGCGTAACTACAGCTTGCATCATCGATAACTATCTGGCCACCAATGGTGGCGGAAATGGCAAGAGCGGCTACAACTTCAATGCTACCGGTTCACCGAGCGCAGGCTCCGCTGTCGATGATCAGTTCTACTCGACTGGCACACCCTTAAGCGCCCTGACCGGGACGCGCGCTTATTGTTCGGTCGAGGATGCGGTGTTGCGCCTCCAGCCGGCGGGTACGATCACATTGGTCCCCAGCTATAACGCCTGCACATTATTGGACCCGATGAGCAACTGAGGCCGGGACCGCGGACTGGTTGATATCGACGTTTATTGTAACCCTGATGACCGTCGTAACTCCTTCCTAGTTCAAAAATCTCGGCGGGTTTCATATAATTTTGCTGGGAAATAACTTCTTGGATCCTATTGGAACGCCATGGCTGCGATTGAAATTCTTGGTTTAGAAAAAACGTACAAGGTGGGTTTTTGGAAAAAACGGCCCAAGCGGGCCTTGCATCCGCTGCACCTTACGGTGGAAGATGGCGAGGTATTTGGCTTCCTGGGGCCGAACGGCGCCGGCAAGACTACAACCTTAAAGCTGCTGATGGGGTTGGTCTTCCCGACGTCCGGATCGGCACGCATTCTGGGTCGCGATTGGACCGACCCAGAGGCGAAAGCGCAAATCGGTTTCCTTCCCGAGCAGCCCTATTTTTACGATCATCTGACCGCGCACGAGCTCTTGAATTATTACGCTCAACTCTCCGGAGTTGCGCCGAAAGAGCGCACCCGGCGGGTGGAAAGTACATTGCAACGCGTGGGCTTGCCGGATGTGACGGGCGTACAGTTGCGGAAATTTTCCAAAGGGATGTTGCAGCGGGTGGGAATTGCGCAGGCCATCCTGCATGATCCGAAGCTAGTGTTTTTCGATGAACCTATGTCCGGGCTTGATCCCATGGGGCGGCGGGAAGTACGCGACCTGATGGAACAACTCAAGCACGAAGGCAAGACCGTTTTCTTCTCCACGCATATTCTGTCGGACGCCGAAGCTCTCTGCGATCGCGTGGCGATCATTCACAAGGGAGAACTGCGCGGCACCGGCCGGGTTGCGGATTTGACCTCCAGTGTTCAGAGCAAAGTGGAAGTGATCTGGCGGGGTACGCAAGTACCGGCAGCCATGAAGGCGCTGGGCGCGGAATGCCGCGTCACGGGAGATACGGTGCGCGCCATGATTGACGAGACGCAGCAGGATGCTGCCATCGATGCGCTTCGCCGCGAGCGCTTGCGTCTGATTTCGCTCACGCCCGTGCGCACCTCGCTCGAAACTTATTTTATGGAGAAACTGCGGCGCGCCGAAACTACGGCGGCATCCACCGTATGACATCAGTGCATGAGAACAAATGCATGAGGAGAACGACATGAAAGCGCGAGTGACGCATATTGCGTTCAATACTTTTCGCGAGGCGGTGCGGGACCGCGTGCTCTATAACCTTATCGCGTTCGCTGTGTTGCTTTCCGGAGCGGCGATCCTGGTAGGTCAGATTTCCATCGACATTGAAAAACTTGTGGTGATCAATCTCGGTCTGACAGCAGTTTCCTTGTTCGGAATTGTGATTGCGATATTCATCGGCATCGGCCTGGTCTCGAAGGAAATCGAAAAACGCACGCTCTACACGGTTCTGTCGCGTCCGGTGCGCCGCTGGGAATTTATCGTCGGCAAGTTTTTCGGGCTTGCGGGCACTCTGGTAGTGAATACGGTCTTCATGGCCGTCGGCGTTTTCGCGGCGTTATTTTATGTTTCCCATAAGTTCGTGCGAGCTGATGCATTGATACTAGTTGCGTTGTATTTCATCATTCTCGAATTCTTGATCATCTGCTCGTTGGCGCTGCTGTTCTCGTCGTTCTCTTCGCCTCTGCTATCGGCCGTGTTCGCCTTCTCCTTGTTCGTGATTGGCAGCTTCGCCGAAGACTTGCGGGGCTTCGCCGGCATGGCGCACGGATTTACGCGCTGGCTGGTGACGGGCGCTGCTTATCTGGTGCCAAATCTTTCTGCTTTTAATATCGTCAGCTCCATCGCTCATCAGCAGCCGGTGGCGGGACAACTTATCTGGCAGAACACTTTATATGCCATTTTCTATGCTGCAACGGCTCTGAGCGGAGCGGTGCTGGTGTTCGAGCACCGGAATTTAAAATGAAGCCGCGACGCAAAGTTTCGATCGTTGCCGGCGTATGTGTCGCAGTTTTTCTGGCGGCCAGCGCCGCGGTGCTTCACCATATCGATCAACTTGGTCCGCGGGCCACGCGCGACGACGTGTTGTATCTGAGCTCTCCGAAGGTCCTGAAGAGGGTCAGCCTGGGATATAACGGGCTTCTTGCCGATATTTATTGGACGCGCGCGGTCCAGTATTTTGGCGGTCGACACCACGACCGCGCGCAAAGTTACGATCTCCTCTATCCCTTGCTGAGCATTGCCACGCATCTGGATCCGCAACTAGTCGTGGCTTATCAATTCGGAGCAAGCTTTCTGGCTCCGGCGCCGCCGGACGGTGCTGGGCAACCGGAGCGCGCCATTCAATTGATGGAATATGGCATTGAGAATAATCCCAACGACTGGAAGCTCTATTACAATCTGGGCTTTGTCTACTACACGAATCTCAAGGACTACGGCAATGCCACCGAGGCGTTCGAGCGCGGCTCGAAAGTGCCGAACGCGCATCCGTTTATGCGGGTCCTGGCAGCCCAGATGGCACAACATGCTGGAGCGTATGACACAGCACGAATGCTCTGGTCCGCAACCTATCAGAACAGCGAGGACAAGCAGATTCGAGCCAATGCGGTGGAACATCTGCGTGCCTTACGCGTCGATGAGGATGTGACCCATTTGCAGGAAGCGGTAACCCGCTTTGGCCAGGGCACAGGACGATTGCCGGCGAGCATGGCAGAACTGGCGGGCGCAGAGCGATTGCCTGGGATTCCCGCGGATCCCGATGGACATTCTTACAAGCTGACGACTGAGGGGCGGGTTGAACTACTGGTGCCCGGGGATTTCCCGTTCGCTACCAAAGGCCTTCCACCCGGGTTCGTGGCGCAGCCAAAATTCCACCGCCAACCGTAGCCTTCTCTCCATCGCTCTGTCGCTATGATGGGGAGGCATGGATGAAAACAAAGATGCCCCTTCGTCACCGCGGCGCATCAGACTGCTACGCTCGGCGTGGCGTTGGTGGAAAGATGCCGCGGCACGCGACGGAAGCGCGGCGGCTACGTGGCAACTGCTGAATATTCTGTATGAGTTTGTTCGCGACTCGACTCCGGAGCGGCTTCGGCAGCGCTACGGTGATGCGGAATACGATTGGGAGTATCGGGTCAACACCACCAGCGCAGGGGTTGGCTGGAGTGATCGCTTGCTGGGATTTTTCCATTCGCCTTATCAGCCAACGGAAGCCGTATTATTCCATCAAATGATCGAGGCCCTGTCGGAGCGGGCTGGATTCGATTTTCGCGAATTCATTTTTCTCGATCTTGGCTCGGGCAAAGGACGAACCCTGCTGATGGTATCCGCGTATCCCTTTCGGCGCATCGTGGGCGTGGAGTTGTTATCGGTGCTGAATGATGCGGCTCGGAACAATATTTGCAAGTACCGGAGTGAGTCGCGGAAATGCTTCGCGATGGAATCGATCTGCGGGGATGCGGCTGAGTTTGCTTTTCCTGTTGAGCCGATCGTGTTATTTCTCTTCAATCCCCTTCCGGAACCCGGGCTGAGGCGCGTGATCGAGAATTTGGAGCGGAGTCTGCTAGAGCATCCGAGGAGCGTTTATGTGCTCTATCACAATCCCCTGCTGGGGCATGTGCTGGACGGATGTGCTGCGCTGGAAAAGATTGGCGGGACACATCAGTACGCGATCTATGGGTCGCGGTAAATCTGCTTAAACAATCCTACGAACAGCAAATGCAATTTTTTGGAGGCTCGCTCTTTCTCCCCCAAAGAACCGCGAGCATCCATGACTCAAGATCATGACTCTCAAGATCATGACCCCCAAGATGAAGAGATAGAATGTCGGTAATGGTCAGATTTGCTGCGGTAATTTTGCTGGTTGGCCTTGCACTGACGGCTGGCGCCATCGGGGAAGACCTTCATTCCATCGCGCAGGCGGTGGACGAGCATTACAACCATCTGCGGACCCTTGAGGCGGAGTTTACCGAGATTTATCATGGGTCGGGGATGGAGCGGACGGAATCGGGGACGCTTTGGCTGGCCAAAGGAGGATCGAAAAAACCTGGCAAGATGCGATGGGAGTACCGTTCTCCAAGGGACAAGCTCTTCGTGAGTGACGGGAGAGATGCGTGGTTTTACGTTCCTGGGGACCGGCAGGCGCGCAAGACCGATGCCCGGAAGCTGGATGACATTCGATCTCCACTTGCGTTTTTGCTGGGTAAGAGCCGGCTGGAGAAGGAATTACGGGGGTTGTCCTTTGCTCCGGATGTAACACCCCTGGGTGCGGGGGACGTGGTTTTGCGGGGGGTGCCGCAGGCTTTAGGTGACCGGGTGAGAGAGATTCAGGTGGAAATCAATCCCGACCACCAGATCGTTCGAATTGTGATTGATGACGTGGATGGATCTACGAGCGAATACCGGTTCAGCGAACAAAAGGAGAATATAGCGATCCCGGCAGAGAAGTTTTACTTCAGGCCGCCTCCGGGAACCGAAACCGTGGGGGGCGAGGCAGCGCCGTGAGGCTTTCCCGATTTGCGCTTGGGTCCGATTGGGGTTACTTGCGGTACTGGAAATGCGGGGAACCGGAGCGAAGGGCGATTGAGATGGGAAGCGGGAATGTTAGACTGAGCCGAGAGGGTTGCCGCCCAGGCAGAAAAACGACAGTAAATGGCGGAATTTGTTGTAAAACTCGCGGATGAGCGGGGCCGGCTGCACCAGCAAGTGGAGCACGGATATTCCGTGGCCGAAGTGCGCGACCGCTTTGCCTCGCAAGGTTATCTCGTCTACTGGGTGAAGCCGCAAGGAATGCTTTCGGGCCTCTCGATGGGGCGCGGGCGTAAGCTGAAACAGAGTTCGTTTCTGGTGTTCAACCAGCAGTTTTTGACCCTGCTCAAGGCTGGGTTGCCGATTTTGAGTTCGCTGGATCTACTCATCAAACGGCAAAAAGACCGCACCTTGGGGCAGATTCTGGAGAACGTGAGGGAGCGGGTCAAGGGCGGAGAGCTGCTTTCGGACGCTTTTGCCACGCATCCCGCGGTGCCGAAGATATATACCACGACCCTGATGGCGGGGGAGAAGAGCGGAAACATCGACGAGGTCTTGACTCGATACATCAACTTTCAGCGCATGGCGATGACGTTCCGTAAGAAGCTGTTTGTATCGCTGATCTATCCCACGCTGCTGGTGACCGTGGTTACGATCATGGTGATGT
Organism: Candidatus Deferrimicrobiaceae bacterium; assembly: GCA_035654555.1. GTDB lineage: Bacteria > Acidobacteriota > Terriglobia > Terriglobales > Acidobacteriaceae > Sulfotelmatobacter. The sequence continues at coordinate 8,775 of DASRWO010000141.1, forward strand.
TTTTGTTTACCTACGTAGTGCCCAAGTTCGCGGAATTGTTTAACAGTCTGGACCAGAAGCTGCCGGCCATCACGGTGTTCATGCTGGCGGTAGGGCAGAACTCGCAAAAATATTTTCCCTATGCGATCGTGGGAGCAGTTTTGGGGGGATTTTTCTTGTGGCAATGGCGCAAGACGGACCGCGGCGCCGATCAGATCGACCGGGTCGTCCTGAGCCTGCCGTTGCTCGGGGACATCCGGCTGAAGCATCAGGTGGCAACGTTTTCCCGGATGCTTTCGACGCTGCTGCAAGGCGGTCTGCCGCTGGTACCATCGATGGAGACAGCGGGTAGTTCGATGACGAGCCGACGCGTCTTAAAAGGAGTGATGCGGGCGAGTTCCCGGGTGCGGGAAGGGCAGGGACTGGCTAGCAGTCTGGAGGAACAGAATATCTTTCCCGACCTGGCGGTGGAGATGATTGAGGTCGGCGAATCCACTGGCGCATTGCCAGCAATCCTGAATTCCGTGGCGGAGTTCTATGAAGAGGACGTGCAGACGGCGCTGGGAGCTTCCATGGCGCTGATTGAGCCGTTGATTCTAATGATCATGGCGGTATTTGTAGGCGGAGTGTTGATTTCGCTGTATTTGCCGATCTTTACCCTGGGAGTCCATTAACGCCTCAAAAGCAGGTTCCTCACCGGGCTTAACGCTCGGTTCGGAATGACAAGAAGAAAAGTTGGGATGTGAGAAATGGCGATGGCGGAGAAGAAATCACTTTTCGTGCACGGTGAGAATGGCGGGCAGGTGGTGACCACGGGAAATCCGATCACCGACCTGGAACGCGCTCAGGACGTGGCGCGGCGCTATCGCTGCGAGTTTGTGGATCTCGCGGATTTCCAGCTTCATCATGAATTGTTCAAGAAATTCTCGCCGGAGTTGATGTTCCGCTACAACTTTGTGCCGCTGGAAGAGACGGCCGATGGCAAGCTGGCAATTGCGATCGCCGATCCCAGCCAGCTGATGATGATCGACGAAATCAGCTTGTTGCTGCAGAAGCGGATCGTCACGAAAGTGGCGACGCTGAAGCAGATCAGCGACATCCTGAAAAAGACGGAACAGTCGCAGCGCGTTCTGGAAGAGGCCAGCGAAGGCTTCCAGATCATTCGGGAAGATGAGAATACCGGCGCAGAAGAAACGCTCACTATCGACAAGCTGACGGCGGCGGGTGATACCAGCCCGATTATCCGGCTGGTCGATACCACGATTTTTACAGCTCTACAGCGGCGCGCTTCCGACATTCATATTGAAACGCGCGACGATTCGGTGGTGATCAAGTTCCGCATCGACGGCGTGCTGACGCAGGCTATGCCGCCGATTGGAAAAGAACATCATTCCACCGTAATCTCGCGCGTGAAGGTGATGAGCGAGCTGGATATTTCCGAGCGCCGCGTGCCGCAGGATGGGCGTTTCCGGGTGAAGTACAACGGTCGTGCGATCGACTTCCGTGTCTCGATCATGCCGTCGATTCACGGCGAAGATGCCGTACTGCGCGTGCTGGATAAAGAATCGATGAGCGAGAAGTTCCGCTCGCTTACGTTGGAGGTTGTAGGCTTTGACGAAGACGATTTGAAAAAATTCCGGCGCTATATCAAAGAGCCGTACGGGATGGTGCTGGTAACGGGGCCGACGGGCAGCGGCAAGACCACGACGCTTTACGCCGCGGTGAACGAGATCAAGACGGACGAAGACAAGATCATCACGATTGAGGATCCGGTCGAATATCAGCTTCGCGGCATCACGCAGATTCCGGTCAACGAGAAAAAGGGATTGACCTTTGCCCGCGGCTTGCGCTCAATTTTGCGCCACGACCCGGACAAAATCATGGTCGGCGAAATCCGCGATACGGAGACGGCGCAGATTGCTATTCAATCCGCCCTTACGGGTCACTTGGTCTTCACCACGGTTCACGCCAACAACGTGGTGGACGTGATTGGACGCTTTTTGAACATGGGCGTCGAGCCTTACAATTTTGTTTCGGCGTTGAATTGCATTCTGGCGCAGCGGCTGGTGCGGTTGATTTGCGAATCGTGCAGAACACCGGTGAATTATCCGCCGGAAACGCTGGAGGCCAGCGGGCTGGATCCGGCGCAGTGGTCGAAGGTACCGCTGTATGAGGGCCCGGGATGTATCGAGTGCGCGGGTACCGGTTTCCGGGGGCGAACCGCGATTCATGAGTTGCTGGATCTGAGTGACCGCATCCGGGAGATGATTTTGGCGCGGAAACCTACGTCGGAGATTCGGCGGGCGGCGCGCGAAGAAGGGATGCGATTCCTGCGAGAGTCGGCGCTGGATAAAGTGAGGCTCGGGCTGACTACTTTGAAAGAGATCAATAAGGTCACCTTCATCGAGGCCATGCGGTAAGGGATTCCGCACAACTGATCGAGTTTTTGGCATCGCCGGGCGCGCAGGCAGCTCGACCGGCCAACGCCTGAAGTTCCCTTCCAGCTATTGCATTTCGCAGGGCTGGGCGTTTGAATTGTAGAAGTGTCTATTTGAGAAGAGAGTGAACGGCGGAAATGAGTTCTAGAAACAATCCGGCAAAACCCAAGCTGGCGTGCGAAATTGCCGCTGACCGCGTGCTCGTGGGCAGGTTGGGTGTAGATGGACGAACGCTGGAAGCATGCGCGGCTCGGGAACTGGCGCCGGGCAGCGTGGTTCCTGACCTGGTGGAAGGCAACCTGCGCCAGCGCGAAGCGGTAAGTGAAGCCGTGCACGAAACGTTGAGTAGCGTGGCGGGAAGGACGCACGACGTGATTGCGGTGGTTCCGGATGCGGCGGTGCGGGTGGTTCTGCTCGAATTCGATACCCTGCCTGCGGATTCCGAAGAAGCCTCCGGTGTGGTGCGGTTTCGCATGAAGAAATCTCTGCCGTTTGATGTAGACAAGGCCCGGGTTTCCTATCACGCGCAGAAGACGAGTGAAGGAGTTCGAGTAGTGGCGGCGGTCGCGCTCGCCAGCGTGCTGGAAGACTATGAAACTGCCTTCCGCAATGCTGGATTCAGTCCGGGAGTGGTAGTGCCATCGATGCTGGCCGCGCTGGGCGCAGCCGAGGGGCAGCGGCCTACACTGGTGGTCAAGGTGGATGCGCGGACTACCAGCATCGCCATCCTCAACGACAACCAGTTGCAGCTTTTCCGTACACTGGAAAATACGCGGGGCGTCACCATTACGGGTGAGCAATTAGCGGAGGATATTTACCCGTCGGTTGTGTTTTTTCAGGATACGTACCACTTGAACATTGAAAAGATATTTGTGGCGGGGTTGTCGGACACGGGAAGTGCGGCCCCGGCGTTACGCTCGCAGACCGGAGCGGAGGTTCAGGAACTGGTAACTTCGTCACAATTGGGCGTAAGCCCTGGAGGCTCGGTACCCCGGTGGCGGATGGCCGGAGTCGTGGGAGCGCTGATTGTGTAATTCAGCAAGGTGAGATAAGGAACCCGCCAAACCTGAGGTTTCTTCGCCGGACAAAATTTAGATTATGCGTCTCGATATCAATCTCGCCAGCCAGCCGTACGAAGATGCGCGGCAGTTCTGGATGCGTTGGGGAACCGCGCTTGCGGCCGTGGCTGTACTGACACTCGCGTTGCTGACGATCACAATTTCAGGATGGTTCGCGGCGCAGCACGATCATGCCAAAATCGCACAGTTGAAAGCCAGCATCGCGCAACGCGACGTCAAGCGTCAGCAGGCGGAGCAGTTTTTAGCTCGGGCGGAGAATCGTTCCACGCGGGATCAGTCGCAATTTCTCAACCAACTGATCGAGCGCAAGGCGTTTTCCTGGACGCGGGTTTTGGAAGACCTGGAGAAAGTGATGCCGGCGAGAGTTCACCTGGTGTCCATTCACCCTGAACTGGACGAAGATAATCAGCTGAAGCTGAAAATGATCGTCGCCGGCGACTCGCGCGACCGGGCTTTGGAGTTGGCCCGTCGTATGGAAGATTCGCGGCGCTTTACTCAGACGTATGTCGAAACGGAATCCTTCCACCCTTCTTCGAAGACGGGAGATCCGTTTGAGTTCAATATTGTCGCCACGTACGTTCCGGAGACGGTTCTGGAACCGACGGCAAAGGCGGAACCAGCCGCGAAAACGGAAATCTCCAAGCGGAGCGCGCCCTGATGCCAGATTTGCGTCAGACTCGGAAAAAGATCAAGACCGCGCTGGCGGTGCTTATAGGGGTAGACCTGGTGGCGGTGATCGTATTGTTTTCACCGCTCGTGGGTTCGACCGATTCGCGACGATTGCAGCTCAACCAGCTGTGGAGCGAGTTACAGACCAAAACCCGGCAGGTTGAACCGCTCGCAAATCTACCGAAGAAGGTGGATACAGCGCGCCAGCAGATCGTGGATTTCTACAAGAAGCGTTTCCCCACGCAGGATTCGCAAATTCTGGTTCAACTGGGAAAGGTCGCGACGGCGAGTGGGGTGACGATTGATCAGGCTAAATATAAGGCCGAGGACGCCGAAGTGGACCGGTTGCAACCGGTCGAGATGGACGCGGATCTCTCCGGGAGTTACGTTGCGCTAGCCCGGTTTATCAATGCGCTGGAACGCGATGACATGCTGTTCATCATCAGCAGTGTGGAACTCGGCGGCGAGCAGACCGGGCCGATTCGGCTCCATATGAAACTGCAAACGTATTTGAGGTCAGGAACGCCGTGAAAGTGGGAACGGAAAATCGGAGGAACACGATCCTGGCGGGGGTCTTGGGGGTGCTGGCAGTACTGGCGGTCGCCTATCAGTTTATTCCGTCATCGTCGACGATCGCTTCCACCGGGGCCAGTTCGAATCCGATTACTTCGCCGATTGGCGCGCTGACGCATCCCACGGCGCGTCACGGCGCAGGCGCTCAGTCGAGTAAGAAAGAGCACGCGCCACAGAGCCTCGATCCGACTCTGCACCTGCAGCAACTGGCCGCAACCGAGCAGATCAAATATGAAGGCTCGGGAAGAAACATTTTTGTATCGCAGGCGGAAGTTGAGATTCCCAAGCCGCTGGCTCCCGGCGCCGTGGGACCGAATGATCCCAAGCCTTATCAGGTGCCGGCCGTCACAGCACAAGCCCCAATTCCTCTGAAGTTTTTTGGCTTCGCCAATCAGCCTGGCGAAGCGAAGAAGGTTTTCCTTTCCAAGGGAGAAGATGTTTTCATTGCCGGTGAAGGCGAGATTGTCGACCGGCGCTACAAAGTGATTCGAATCTCCGCGACCTCGGTCGAGATTCAGGATGTAGTGGGCAGCGGTCCGCCACAAAGCATCCCGTTAACGCAAGGGCGACGTGCAGCTTGCTCCGGAGATTTTGCAATCCGGTAATCTTTCGGATCACGCTGCGGCATCGAATGAACAGTGGTCCAACTCGCATTCCAATGAAGTTGTTTCTCAGAAAACGGCCATCATCCTCGGAAGTTCATGAGCGGGAACAGGGCTATGTTCTGCTCACCCTGCTTCTGGTGGTTGCTCTGATGGGCATATTCGCCCTGGCAGCGGCCACTCCGATCAAGTTTGAGCTTCGGCGGGAACGGGAAGAGGAAATGATTCATCGCGGAGTGCAATATTCGCGGGCGATTCGTGCCTACTACAAAAAGTTCGGACGTTATCCCACGCGACTCGAAGATCTCGATAACACCAACAACTTGCGCTATCTGCGCAAACATTACAAAGATCCGATTACCGGTAAGGATTTCAAGCTGCTGCACTATGGCGACCCTGGTGTGACTCTGGGCGGCAGCATTGGCGGTGGAGTGATTCCTGGCGCAAATACCGTAGGACAGCTGAATGGTTCCGCCTCGGGTTCCAGCAGTTCCGCGTTTGGCGGCTCAGGATTTGGCAGCTCTGGATTCGGCAACTCGCAATCCGGGTTCGGCAGTTCCGGCACGGGCAGTTCGGGCGGTTTCTCACAATCGTCGTCATTCGGTGGAAACTCGAACAGTGCCTTTGGAGGCAGTTCAAGTTCCCAAACATCTTCGTCTTCGTCACAGCAGGGAACGAATACGACTACAGGCACGGATGCCTCCCAGTCGGTTACGCAGACTCCGGGAACGGCCCCGGGCGATGCCAGCTCCAGCGGGCAACAGGTAGTTTCAGGCGGCCCGATTGTGGGCGTGGCCAGCACCAGCAAGGAAACTACGATTCGCGAGTTTAATCACAAGCGAAAATATACCGATTGGCAATTTGTCTACGACCCGAGTACCGACACGGGCGGCCTGTTGCGGACGCCCAACCAGCCACCCTTGCAATTGGCCGGACAGCCGCTGCAGAACGGACAGAATGGGCAAACCGGGAGCTCGAGCACGAATGGGAGTTCATTCGGGCAGGGAACAGGATTTGGCAGTAACAGCTCAGGATTTGGCAGTAATAATTCCGGTTCCTTCGGTGGTAGCTCCGCGCCGAGCCAACCGCCGGCGAATTCGCCGCAACCCCAGTAAGTACTCCCGCACCGGACGTTTGAAAAGCAAAAGCCTCATCGTGAGATGAGGCTTTTTGAACAGCCGAAAATCAGTGTAGAAATCTACACACTGAAAGACGATCCGCATCCGCACGTGCTCTTCACGTTTGGATTTTCGAACTTGAAGCCGGCGCCTTCCAGGGTTTCAACGTAATCTACCATGCATCCATTCAGATACATCACCGACGTAGCGTCGACGAACACCTTCAGACCGTCCATTTCGAAGGTCTTGTCCATCATGCCAGCGGCGTTTTCAAACTGCATGGAATAGGAGAAACCGGAGCAGCCGCCACCGACCACGCCGATACGCAGACCGGCAGGCACGGGATTCTGCTGTCCCATGATCTCTCTTACTTTGGATACCGCACTGGGCGTAAGCGTAACCGGCGCGGTCTTCTTGACTTCGGGAACGTTGGTGCTAACTCCTGGGACGGTGGTGGTGGCCATTTATATCTCCTTGGCTCTGAGATTGTTAAATTATACCAGAGGGGAGCGTGGCAGGCGCAATCGCCTAGCGCTTAACCAGCCAGCTTCCAAACCCTCAATAATTTAGATGCCTTACGGGGGCCGGAGTCGCAGGTTCGATCAAGGGGCGGCAAGGCACTGGCCGGAGCGATTCCTTGGGCAGGGCTTGCCAAGTGGGTCTATAATTATTTCCGTTGCGGCGCTGCGGAATTTCAAATGCGGTAGTTGAGCTACGCATTGTGGAATTCGCGACTGCCGAACAAAGCTTGCAAATTCGTCGAGGTGTGGCTATGACCTGGACCTGGACTCCATTACTGCTTGGCCTGGCAAGCGTGTGGGGCGTTTTCACCATCGGGCTGATCATCCTCCTGATCTATCGCAGTACGCTGACCATGCATGAGGATGAGCAGTTGTATCTTGACGATGCCAACTCGCACATGCAACAGGAGCAGACGGAACTGCTGGTGAAAGTGAATCGGCTTACTAAACCGGTGTGGGTATTTGGCGCCGGATCAGGCGTGCTGCTACTGGTCCTGCTGGGAATGTTCATTTATCAGGGGCTGAACGCAGTTCAGTAACGCCTGCGAATTGCAAGCCGCAGCATGCCGGAACCCTGCCGACTGAAATACTTAGTGCGGAACTATGCCTTAAGGCTGCGGCGAGGCCCGAGAAAAACCTCCTCTAAAAACAACCAACCGCTTTGTATAATCCATTAACGTTGCGAAAGTGGCGGAATTGGCAGACGCACCAGACTTAGGATCTGGCGGGTAAAACCGTGGGGGTTCGAGTCCCCCCTTTCGCACCAAGTGATTTAATGCCCAGGTCTGTTTCCAACTTGCTTCGATTGTGCCCAATTTGCCGTTCAAAAGTGATGTAACCTACATGACCAGTGCGCATCTATTGGCGAGAACACGAAAAACCGCTTAAGATGGCCAGTCCTCTGTTCCCGCCGCAAAACTGGCGCAGGATCCATTCGGCAGGAGGCCCGCGACGATGACGAACGCAAGCGCAAACCAAAATTTGACCAACCCAATGGCCGCGGCAAACGGACTGGCGATAGTTCGGGTCACGATCGGTGCAATGCTTGTATGGGTCTTCTTCGAAAACATGGGAAAGGGTCTCTACACTCCGTCGGGTTATGCAAACCTGATCAACTACTACATAAAGTCGGGTCACTCGCCGACCGCGTGGAAGGCGGTTATGGGCTTGGCGGCGAGTCACGCCGCGATGGCGGCGCCCCTGCAGGCAGTGACCGAAATCTCCCTCGGGATCCTGCTGGTCATCGGGTTGCTGACGCGCCCGGTCGCGTTTATAGCGTTTCTTTATCTGGGAAGCCTTTGGGTCTCTGAGTGGGGCACGGCGTGGATTTGGGAGCTTCTGGTTCCGGTGATGGCATCGCTTGCGGTTGCGGTAGGGCGGGCCGGTCGAGCGTGGGGTGTCGACGCTTCGCTAGCGCGGCGCCGGCCGTCCTCGCCATGGTTTTGAGCAGAGCCGAGATCAGGTGCGAGTGTCCGTCGTCATTCCTACTCACAATGAAGCGCAATCCATCCGCCGCGTTTTGGCTGATCTCCCCGCTGATATTGTCAATGAGGTCTTGGTTGTAGACAGCAATTCAACCGACGGAACTCCCGAGATCGCTGCAAAGATGGGGGCCCGTGTCCTCCACGAACCGCGCCGCGGATACGGTCGAGCCTGTTTGACGGGGCTCGCGAATGCGAGCACTCCTGACGTAGTCGTCTTCCTCGACGGCGACTACAGCGATCGACCGGCGGAGCTGCCGGTTCTCCTGGCTCCCATCATCGAAGGCCGCGCTGATATTACACTGGGCTCGCGCCTCGGGAAACAGAGCATTCGCGGCGCCTTGCCCTGGCACGCCGCGTTTGGGAATCGCCTGGCGGCTTTCCTGATCGGTCTTTTGTATGGACTAAAGATAAGCGACCTGGGACCATTTCGCGCCGGGCGCGCAGAGGTCCTTCGCCAGCTTGAGCTCGAAGAAAACACCTACGGTTGGGCGGTGGAAATAATTCTAAAAGGCGCGCTCGGGGGATTCCGCATCGTTGAGGTGCCGGTGAGTTATCATCCGCGCATCGGGAAATCGAAGATCAGTGGTACGCTGCGGGGCACAGTGGGAGCGGCTTGGTTCATCCTCTCGCTGATAGTGCGTTATTATTTTCGGCGTCGAAGGGCGGGGATGCCACGACCGGCGTAAGTCTTGCACATTAAATCTTCTATGAAATCCTCCAGGGAAAATCCCACACATTCGCCTGACAGCGGTCGCACGCTGGTTGTTATGGCAAAAGCGCCCAGGCCGGGCAGGGTTAAGACCCGTTTATCTCAGAGCCTTTCCGTGGAAGCGGTGACCGAGCTCTATCGCTGCCTGTTGGACGACACACTGGCACTAGCGCGTTCGTTGGGAAGCGTGGAGGTTGCCATTATGTGCCCTGCCCCGGACGTCGAGGAACTAACGCGGTTGACGCGAGGAGTGGTAGGTGTCGTGGCGCAGCAAGGGGAAGGCCTTGCGGCAGGCCTGACCTCGGTGTTTGCGCACTTCGCAGCGGACGGACGCGAAGGCGTAGTTGCCTTCAACAGCGACAGCCCGCATCTGCCGGCTTCGATCCTTGAGGGCGCATTTGAGGCCCTTACGCGGCATGACGTGGTTGTGGGACCGACGCATGATGGCGGCTATTATCTCGTGGGGGCCAAGGCTGCGCATCCAGCGCTTTTCGATGGCGATGGCATGGGGACGAAGAGCGCGCTTGAGGTCCTGCTTGCGCGTGCTCGCGAACTGCAGCTCTCGGTTGGTTACACGGATCCCTTCTACGACATCGATGTGGAGGACGACTTAGCCCGGCTGGCCGCGGAGTTGCGATCCACTCCGGGCAGGGCGCCACGGACAGCAGCCTGGCTGAAGCAGTTGGAGCGAGTGGCATCACAGTTGCCAACGGGCACGGGAAAACTGTGAAGCTCTCGCCGTCCTGCAGGCTGTATTTTCTCGGCGTCGTCATGCTGGTGGCGCTCACGATCTGCTCGCGCAAGTTCAGCAGCGTGGGTGGACCGTCCTTCATGATTCCTCTGGCAGTTGCCAGCATTGCATATCTGCTCGCCATGCGTGAGTTCTTCTCGACTTTGGGGTTGCCGCGCCGCGTCATTTTCATCGGGCTGGCGTTGGCTGGTCTGTGGCATCTTGCATTTCTACTGACGACGCCGGGTTCCGATGACGACATTCATCGCTACGTTTGGGATGGCCGGGTGCAGCGGCTGGGCTATAACCCTTATATTGTCATCCCCAGCGATCCCGCCCTGGCAGGGTTGCATACGCCGGAGACCCGCACGCTGAATAACCCGTACTTACCGAGTCCCTATCCAGCGGGCGCAGAACTTTTCTTCCGCGGCGTGACAGCCATTCATGAGTCCATCTTTGCGTTGAAA
>DASRWO010000142.1:0-2437 GCA_035654555.1 Candidatus Deferrimicrobiaceae bacterium
ATTCAGAGAGCGCTTAGGCATCGGCACCCTCCATTCTTGCGCGGAGCGTTGTCAGCGCACGGAACTGCAACTGCTTTACCGCGCCTTCCGTCTTGCGAATCTCCAGCGCCACTTCCTTTATGCTTTTCTGCTCCACAAATCGCAGCGCAACTACCCGGCGCTGCTCAGGAGGCAAAGTATCGACCAAGCGAAATAGCGTTGCCCGCCGTTCCACTTCTTCGGAATCCTGGTTCTTGGCCGGCGCCGATTCAATCTGCTCCGGTTCGTCCATCAACTGTTCCCGGTTCGATCTCTGCCATCGGTCCGAAATCAGATTCGCGGCAATCCGGAACAGCCACGCTGCAAACGGAATCCCGCGCCACTCGAACTTTTGCAAGTTGGCCAGAGCGTGATGAAAAACCTCGGAGGTCAGATCCTCGGTTTCCGCGCGATCTCCTACGCGCCGGACAACATATGCATATACGCGTGCGAAATTATTCTCGTAAAGCTCCGCAAAGCGCGCAGGATCCTTCTGTGCTGCTTCGACCAGAAGACGATCGTCCGCTTCTTTCTTAAGAGCCTTCACGAATTCTCCGCGCGGAGATATTTACACAGGAATAACGGCAGGAGGCAAAAAAAGTTACGGCTGGCAAGATTTATGTGGCTGCCGTGCTCTGAGAGTAATACAGATCTTCTATGGCCTTTCGAACTTTGGCCGACACCGCTTCTAAATCCTTCATCTTCAGCCCCGTGGTCGGAATCGGGTCGCCCACTCGCATCTCCAGCGGCCTGCACTTGATGTGGTAAGTGTCCATCGGCAGCAGTTCATAGGTGCCGACCAGCGCCACTGGAACAATATCCACCTGCGCTTTGATCGCCAGAAAAAAAGCTCCCGGCAGAAACGGTTTGATCTCGCCATCCGGAGTGCGTCCGCCCTCGGGATAAATTACCAGCGGCATCCCGGCTTTCAAGCTTTTCACTGCCGAACGGATTGCTGCAATCGAGTTGGTTGGTTTCTGCTGATCAATACAAACCTGGCCTGACCGCCTCAACTGCCAACCCACGACCGGATAAGCCAATAGTTCTTTTTTGAAAACGATGCGGAACTGAAACGGCAGATAAACGTACAGAACGGGAATGTCCATCGCCGAGGCATGATTCACCGCATAAACGTGAGGCTTCGATGTATCGATCTTGTCCAGGCCAGTAACCTTAACTGGCGACAAGATCGTCTTCATGATGAGCCACGACCAGGTTCGCGAAAACCAATGCAGGCGGCGTCCACTGCGATCGAACATCCCGCCGGGCAGGGCAAGCACTCCCAAGATCAGCGTATAAAACCAGATCAGCGGATCAAGAATGAAATAGGATCGAAGGCGGCTCAACCATCCGTAGGTTTTCCCGGGAATCGCGTGCGGGCTTCCCCGCGGCGCTATCGCCGATGTGGCCTCTGAGCCTGGCTGCACTTCCACAGATGAATTTACTTCCTGCACATTTCTATTTTAGGGGAAACTGCCGACCCGCGCTGCTTAGACCCGCGCTCCAATCCAGCTCATCACTTCGCCGACCAGATAAATCGATCCGGTAATCACAACAATGGTTCCGGAATCGCTGAGCTCCCGGGCGCGCTCGACAGCGTGCTGCACATCTTCCACTTTCTCGATCTCAGCCCCGGTCCGGGCGGCCGCATCCTGAATTTCCTCGGGCGACGCCGCCCGTGGATTCCCCGGCCTGGTCACGATAACTCGATCGGCAAGGGGAAATAGAATCTCCGCCATCTCCGAGATTGCCTTATCCCGCATGGCGCCGAAAACAAAAATCAGCCGGCGGTCTTCGTAACACTCTGAAAGGGCCGAACGGAGCGCCCATGCGCCTGCGGGGTTGTGCGCAACATCGATCACCATCTCGGGCCATCCGGGCCGTACGGTGATCACCTGAAAGCGGCCCGGCCAGACCGTCTCGCGTAGGCCACTCTCAATGCTTTTCGGCGTAACGCTGCTGAACCCTTGCTGATGCAATTCAACGGCAGCTGCAATCGCCAGCGCAACATTGCGCAATTGATGCCGCCCTACTAATGGCGTTTCCACAAGAATCTGTTCACCCATAAGTTGAAGTGGGTAGCGATACACAAACCGGCTATTACCTTGTTCGGCACTCGGCATCAAGTACTGGCTACTATTGGGCGAAACCGGCGGCACGTACGGCACCGCATTTACCGGTCGTGCCCCCAATTCCAGGATCGTGTTCCCAATCACGTCATTGGCTTCGGGCTGCTGCGGCAGGGCTACGACAACGCCGCCAGGGCGAATAATGCCAACTTTCTCGCGCGCGATCTCACTCACGCTATTTCCGAGAAATTTCTGATGATCGAGAGAGATGTCAGTGATTAGGCTCAGCCGCGGTTCCACCACATTCGTGGCATCGAGCCGTCCACCCATGCCGACCTCAAGCACCGCCA
>DASRWO010000143.1:0-9431 GCA_035654555.1 Candidatus Deferrimicrobiaceae bacterium
CGATGTGCCCTTCTTCCCACTCCCGCTCGCGGCGAACGTCGAGTACTTGCACGTCACCATTGTGCAACCGTCGCCTGAGTACCTCCACGCTCATTTGCGGCAGTTCTGCCAAAGGCAAACCGGCATCCCTCCAAGCGTCGATGCCTCCCTTCAAATATCCCGCCGCAGCCTCCAGTCCGATGCGAGCCAGTCTCATCCGGGCTTCTGCCACTGCTTGTTCGGATTCCGCAATCAATACAGGACGCGCCGCCAGACCCAACAATGCTCCCGCCCAGGATGCAAACTGTCCAGACAATGCAATGTTCACCGCTCCCGGCACATGCCCCGCGGCAAACTCCTCGTCGGGGCGAACATCCAGCGCAATTCCGCCCTCCGCCAACATCTCCTTCAATTCGCCAGGCTCAAGCGCCGCCAAGGCAGGCAAATCGGAGAGAGTGGCCGCTCCCGCCCGATTGATTTCCGCATCCTGCAAAAAATATTCCGGACGAGCCGACAGATTGCTGGTCAATTGCTCGATGAATTCTTCCCTATTCTTGATTTGCAACGCATAATTTGTCAGCCGCTCAGTTCCGATCGTGGAAACCTTTTCCGCCCGCATGTTTCGCCCACACAACGACCCAGCCCCGTGCGCGGGATAAACCAGCACATGATCCGCCAGCTTCAGAATTTTGCTGTGCAGGCTGTCGTAGAGCATACCCGCCAATTGCACCGGGCTGTGGGTTCGGGAAAGGTCAGGGCGGCCGACGTCTCCCAGAAACAAAGTGTCGCCAGTCAAAACGGCCCACGCGTCGGCAGACTTCTCTTCGTCCGCGATCACCAGGCAAATGCTTTCAGGCGTATGTCCCGGAGTCTGCAAAACTGTGATTCGCAGCTTTCCCACGCGGAGCAGGAAACCGTCCTCCACCGCCACATGCGGAAATGTCGCGCCGGCCGTTGCTCCCATGTAGATTGTTGCGCCCGTTCTCGACGCGAGTTCCCGGTGACCGGAAACAAAGTCCGCATGCAGGTGAGTTTCAAAAATGTGGCGAATGGAAACGTGATGGGCTTCGGCAGCTTTAAGGTAGATCTCCACGTCCCGCTGAGGATCCACCACAATCCCCTCACCCTGCGATGACAGCATGTAGGAGGCGTGCGCCAGACAACCCAAGTAGAACTGCTCAAAGTACATGGCTTCCCCTAGATCGGTTCACGATTTTACATCGAACATCGAACTGAATTTTCTGGCTGGCGCCGGGAGGAGCAATCTTTTCTCACCGTTCTCAAGGGCATCGTGAAAATACCACTAATACTTGGAAAGTGCAATATTGACGCAGGTTTGCGCGGCGTATTCCCCGATGGACCGAGACTGATTTAGGATGGATTCTCGGTGTTTTGGGAGGGATTTCGGCAGACGTTTCGCCAGGAAATCCTAGAGCAAAGCTGACGCTTATCCCTTGCTCTTTTCTTCGTGAATCGATTAGTCCGTCCCCTGAAGAATGGCGCAGAATTCCCAAGATCAGGGCAGCCTTTCTCGCAAGGGGCAGAAGAAATGGGATTTCAACGACCCCGCCCAGGGCGACGGACAAAAATATCCGTCGCACCGGGCCGGATCGATGACAAAGGGCGAGGCTGGCTTACGTTAGTGGGACATCGCCCCACCTTGGCAAGTCTTCGAGATGTGCTTGAATGAAGTGACGTCGATGGTTTCCTCGCCGCTGGTTTTCCCCATCGCGCCGCTGGAAGATGCCGACGGCGAGCTTACGGTTCCGGTTATCTTCATCTCGTGGCCGACATGCTCGCTCAGCTTGGCAGTATCTCCGGTCAATTGATAAGTCTTGCCGTTCTTAGCGGTTAGAGTGTAGGTACCGCCGGAACTGCTCAAACAACCAATTACATTCTGCTGGTTGGCCGTGCTTCCGGTAGTCCCCTGGCTCGGATAACTCTGCGCCACTGCCCAAGAGGTGCCGAGCAGCAGCACGGAAAACAACAGGAAATGTCTCATGGAGAACCTCCGAAATCTTTAATCTTTCCATAGGATTCGAGACCGCCCGGCGTGGGACGTGCGTTCGATCCCCTGCCGGCGATTCTCTAGCTTGGCAGACTTGTATGTTGGATTGTCGCCCTTTGCGTTTGAGGGTGGCAATACAGGGTTTGCTGGAGGCATCTAGGTTCGGTCACGATTTATGAGAACCAGTTCTGGAACACAGCCAGGAGTCGTGCGGCAGCTGGTTATGCTCGGCTGCAGTACATCTGGATGTCTAACTGTTGAGAACAGCGATTACATTCATTGCCCCTCGCACCACCCTCTCCCCAGACTGCACCCAATCGGGCTCAGTTCCCCAGACGGCCCGTCGGAGGCTATTCGAAGCGGCTACTGGCAGGCCGCCGAAACGCGCCCATGAAATCGTCCAGTTCCAGGAGAGAGAACGGCTTTTTCAGAACCGGCGATGCAGTGATAAACGCGAACTTTTGTTTGGGATTCTTCTGACGCAGGGCATCAATAAATTTGGCACCCCCGGCGCGCGAACTGCGCAGGAATTTCAGGGCGATGACAACAAGGTCATGGGGTCCGTTGTCGCAGTAAATGCGCAACGCTTCGTTGCAGTTCGGCGCCAGGCCAACTTCATAACCGAGCCGGTTGAGCATAATGCCAGTGGCTTTCAATACTGCATCTTCCGCTTCGACCACCAGAACCTTCATCGGTTCCTCCCTTGTTTCATCCTCGAAGCTTAGGCAGAAAATAAGGATGATGAAGCCGCCGCTTGCGAGAAAGAAGACAGAATGTCTTCATGATTGTGCAGCAGAAACCGCTGAAGTACGCCGTTACTGATGTAACCAGGCGTTCTCAACAGCTTGCGCCGTCTGTTCGCCAAAAACCGAAGTCGATGAGTGAAATGGGGATTTTTCGCCAGTAGAGGGCGGATTGATGATATAGTCCGCGCGGAGTTTTCCCTGAGAAGGAGATTCAGGTTTTGAAGGTTTTTTGGGCTTGCCTGCTCATTTCGGTTGCAGTATGGGCTCACTCCCAGACCGTGCCCGAGCCCGCTGAGGCAGCGCAGTCGCCCCTCTCAGTCGCCGATTTCGGACTTGTCTATCCCCTTTCGAACGATTGGGTCCGAGCGACGGAGATGTTACGCAGGAGGGTTCAATCCTCCTCCGATGCCGCGCCGAATTTCGACGTTCTTCTGGCAGCGGTGTACGTTCCAAAATCGAATATGTCTGAGAGCAGTCCTTTCTTCTCACTGCGCGCGTACCGGCAGCCAGCCACAGACTGCAAGAAGAGCCTCGAAGCCATGATTGCCCACTCTCAGGACAAAAAGGACCGGCCTGAGGGCGGTATCGAGGAGTTCTCAGCAGCTGGCCGCGACTACTTCCGTGTCACTTTGGCTCACGGTATTGGAGGGCGCCATCAATCTGTCATCTGCACTACAGCCAAGGGGCATTTATTGGTCTGGAATGCGGGTGCGCCAAATCAGAAAGGACTGGATGTGATTGTGGCTACCCTCAACTCGATCACACCTTCGCCTCAGACGGGTGCGACAGGATCCGCGCAATCGACCGAGCCGAAAGAACGCGCAGCGGAAGGGGCATCCACAAAGCCGGATGCAGCAGGGCCAGAGAGAGTGAAGGTTTCGAGGGGGGTTACGACAGGGCTCTTGATTAAGAAGGCTAATCCCATCTATCCCGCCGACGCCCGCGCCGCATACATTCAGGGCACGGTTGTGCTGCAGGCAGAGATCAGCAAGACCGGCGACATTACAGATCTTGAACTGGTGGAGGGCCCAATCGAATTGGCGGGTTCTGCGGTGGCCGCCGTGCGTCAGTGGAAGTACAAGCCCTACCTCCTCATGGGACAACCTGTGGCTGTCGATACGCAGATACAGGTCAACTATCAGCTTCGCCCGTAAAAAGTCATCTACTTGATTCCGGCAGTTGTTTCTAACGGCGATAGCGCTCATTGACCCGGCAAAGGCCCCCTCCCACTTCCGATGTCGCCGTTTCTGGACTGCGAGTGAAAGCGCTGAAGGACGATAAGAGATCATTCGTCGTCCGAAAGCTAGGCTCCGTGACAACTATCCGATCACCGGGACCGAGGATCTGCACTGCGGTTATTACAAGCAGCGCCGGAAGCCATTCCGGGCTGGAAGTCGTGGGGAGTCAGAGATCCAGACTTCATCGAATGCCGCTTGTCGACCGCGAGACGAAGCAGCGAAGGGACCAGCATAAGTCTGAAAGCTTTGTGTGCCTTAGTTGACGGTGAAGATGGCAGAGGTGGTGACGCTCCCGCCTTTCGTGATCACCGTAATCTTACCGGTAGCGGCTCCCGCGGGAACCGTCGCCTTGATTTCCGAATCCGAAACCACGGTGAACGATGCCGACACATTGTCGAGCGTCACCTTTGTGGTTTGCGCCAAGCCGGTGCCGCTGAATGTCACTACCGTTCCGACTGGGCCGCTGGACGGCGTGAAGCCCTTATAGGTCGGTGTGATCTTGTAGCTCGCGAGTGTCGATAGGATGGTCGAACCGGTCGTTACGGTGATGTCGCCGGTCAGGGCGCCGGTAGGAACCGTGGCCAGAATGAAGGCGGTGCCGGTGAGGGCTGTGGTGGTGGCTTTTGTGCTTCCGAACTCGACCACGGACTTCGATGTGAAACCCTGGCCCAGAATGCCGACCTTCGTGGCTTCCTCGCCCGAGTAAACCGGTGTGACCAGTGAGATGAACGGCTTCGCGCCGATGTTCAGTTGGAACAAGGTGCCCCCGGTCGTAACGTTGCCCGAGCTGTTGCTTCCATAAATGATGCCGTTGGTGTTCTGCATCAGCGGGCCACCAGGGCTGCCTCCCATTTTGCTGTCGGAGGCGAAAGAGTACGAGGAAAAGACATTGGCAGAGGTAAGTTTATACAAGCCCCCCGAGGCGCCAGTTCCTCCGTTATAGCTCGCGCCATAGATGCTCCCATTGCTGGCCTGCATCATGTTGTTGGCTGCCTCATCGAAGTTGAGGGAGGAGGGAAAGTTGTATATGTCCGTGGCGACTCCGCCCGTGGTCACGTCATAAAGCGTTCCGCTTCCGTCGGTACCGGACGGGAAGGCCGTCGTTCCGTAGAGTTTTCCATTCGTCGCCCGGATCACGCCTGTGCTCGGGTAATACACATCTGTTGAGCTTACAAAGCCATAGAGCAGTTTGAAGGTTCCGCCCGCGGCGACGCGGAAGACTCCGCCCACGTTGCCGAACCCATCGGCGTTGGCTTCCGTGCCGTAGAAGGTCCCGTCGCTGCCTGCTGACAGAACCGACGGAATGGAGTTTCCGTCGCTAAAGGTGTAGAGGGTCTTGTAAACGCCTGCGGTAGAGACACTAAACGCAACTTGGGGGCTGCTGGCAGAGCCATAGTCCCCTGTCGTCCCATAAAGATCACCATTCGCGCCCAGAACCAGTCCGCCCAAAGGACAACAGGCATCTGTAGTGTTGTTGAGGAAGTCGTATATGTCGGTCAGAACTCCAGCCGGGGTTACGCGGAAGATGAAACCAACGTTGTGGGCTCCGCTCAGAACGCAGGTACCATAAAAGTTCCCGTCTGTAGCCAGGGTGAGCCCATACCCGCAATTGATCCAAGTGCTGGGGAAGGCCACCAGCAAAGTCTCGACGCCCTTAGGAGTGATCTTGAATACGCCGCCAGTATTGGCGGCGCTACCGCGAGCTTGGCCGGTTCCGTAGAGGTTGCCGTCCCGGCCTTGAGCGATGGGACCCCAAGGGTTGTAGATGTCGGTCGTGCCCCCCTGAAATGTGTAAAGAAGGCTTGGCGCGGGAATCTGGGCCTGACTCGGAAGTGCCGAGCCAGCGATCAAGATGAACCCGGCAAGCACGGTGCGTGTAAACGCGGCCGCGCTGGACTGAATTTTGGTTTTGCGCTGCGACGAATTCATAGAGGTCTCCTTGGGAGTATGACTGCGGTTTAGTTCCTCGGGGGTTGTTGGTAAATGCGTGGAGGTTCGTGGAGCCACTCTTCATCGGTAACAGAACGACCGCGAATACACGCCGACTGTCGCTTGAACCGGCCTTTTCGGTCAATAGCGCGGAGATTACGTGTTGCTGACGCGTGGATCACGAGGTATCGTCATTTTTTTTGACGACATGTGTGGACTTAGTATCCGGGGACGATGAACTTCGCGCCGTCGGAGAACTCTCGGGTCATGGCACGCAATAGGGTGGTAGACTATCCGTCCCCCCCGATTCAGTCCATTATTATGAGTTCTCCCCAGCCATCGGCTCAGTCTGTTCGTTTCGGCGTGTTCGAGGCCGATCTTCGCAATGGCGAACTTCGCAGGAAAGGCGTCAAGGTCCGGATTCAAGAGCTACCCTTTCGCGCGCTTTCTGTTTTGTTAAGCTGTCCCGGGGAGGTCGTCAGCCGTGATGAGCTACGGCGGGCACTCTGGCCAGAAAACGTTTTCGTGGAGTTTGACCAAGGCATCAACAGCGCGATTCGGCGGCTGCGCGAGGCGCTCGGGGATTCCGCCGACGAACCGGCGTTCGTCGAGACTGTCGGGCGCCGGGGGTATCGCTGGATTGCACCCACGCATCTTCCTGAACCTGACTCCAGAAGGGACACAGAAAAAGAGGAAGCCGCCAAAGAGGAAAAATATCCGGTTGCAGCGCCACTGCCGCCAAAATCTTCTTCGTGGCGGAATCTGGTTTTTGTTCTTCCCCTCCTGACCCTGTTATTTGCAGTCTGGATCTTCCGTCCCGGCTATCGAGACGCCAAGGCTGGCGCAAAACCTACTGCGCCACCTCTATCAAGAACCCCTCACCATGCCGCCAATCGCGAAGCTGAAGATTACTACTTCAAAGGCCGCTTCTACTGGAACAAGCGCACACCCGAAAGTCTGAACCTTGCCCTAGATTCCTTCACCCAGGCGATCGTTCACGATCCTGAATACTCGGACGCGTATGTCGGACTGGCCGACTGCTACAACCTGCTGCGGGAATACACCGTAATGCCAGCCAGCGAAGCCTATCCACGCGCTCTCGCTGCGGCGAACAAAGCGGTGGAACTCGACGCCAACTCCTCGGAAGCCCACGCCTCGCTGGCCTTCGTCTCATTTTTTGGAATGTGGGACACGGGAACTGCCGATGAAGAATTTCGCCGCGCCATCGATCTGGACCCCAACAACGCCAAGGCGCATCACTGGTATGCGACCTATTTGCAATCGGTCCGCCGTTTCGACGAATCACTGGAAGAAATTGGCCGCGCACAGGCGCTCGATCCGAATTCTTCTTCCATTCTGGCGGATAAAGGCATCCTTCTTTGGCGTGCCGGAAGACGTGAGCAGGCGTTACGGCTTCTGCGACAACTCGAACAAGCCGATCCGGATTTTGTTTCTCCGCACCGCTACTTGAATTTTGCCTACCTCGAAATGGGCGAGTACCCCGGCTACCTGGCGGAAATGAAAAAGGAAGGCCTGCTGCTCCACAACGCCTCACTTTTGGCGATCGAGGACGCCGCGGAAAAAGGGTTCGCCGTCCATGGTGCGAAAGGAATGTTCGAGGGCCAGCTCGATCAACAGAAAAAAGCCTACAGCGCGGGGAAACTTTCACCCTTCTTTTTAGCTGAAACCTATTCGCAGATGGGAAATACGGAGGAAGCGCTCAAGTATCTTGAGGCGTGCTATGACCGGCACTCGGATGAAACCATCAACGTACCGGTCGATGGCGCCTTGAATAATCTACATTCCGTCCGGGCTTTCCAGCAGTTCTTGGCCAAAGTTGGCCTGCCGCAAACTAACTAAACCAAGATCGAGACGCGACAATTTAAACCGGAACTCTTTCGGAGTAACCCGAATTTAGTGGCGACATGAAAACGACGGACACGGCAATTGATGCCGAAAAAGATATCGCCATTCGCCCCGAAAGCCCATCGCCTGGACGACTGCTTTGTCTGGACATCTACCGCGGGCACCGATCCTCAGGCTTCTCCGGCAAGAGTCGTTATGTGAGTGCCGGGCAGATACTGCCCGACAAAAGCTGGTGCGGGCGGAGGGACTTGAACCCTCATGGGCCGTTTAAGCCCTGCGGATTTTCATACCGTCTACGGCTTTCGCCGCCCGAGCGTTGTGCCCTTGGAGGAGCTCACGCCAGGTTTGCGGTCTGGACTATCCCTTCACCCTCCTCCGAAGGATCGGAGCTTAGGTGCTGCCCGTCTAGTCTCTACACCTTCCCGGCTAGTTTCTCTCCGGGCTTGGCTCGGGATTGCCCTTTAAGGTTTCCCCGAATTTGAGCAGTTCTGCATCGCCGGTTTCCCGGCGTGCACTCAAGTTTTCCTTAAGTCCGCTGCGTATGCCATTCCGCCACGCCCGCGCGCCACTGTCTGACTGCCTTTCTATCATAGGGCAGGATTGCCCGGAAGACACGTTTGTTTCCTGGTGAGCTGGAACACGCGTTCTTCATTTCACATCCGTTAAGCTACTCTCGTTTGACTTTCTTTTCTTCTTTGGTCGCATGACGTTGATGGCAACGCCGTCGAGCGAAGTCTTCGATGAGCGACGCGTAGTATCTCTCGATCATTGCACGCCCTCCGAGTTATCTCCGCGATGAGGCTTCCTCTTTCTGTGGAAGGGGCGACACAGCGACCTCTTGAAGCGCCTGAACGTTTGCAGAGCATAACCGAGTGATAAGAATCAATTCACGGAAAGTCGGTATATCAGTATGGACGAGTGGCCAAATCGAACCTAGGCGAGCCAGTTGTGTAGAGCCACTCTGTTTGTTAGTTTGACATGCATGTCACCGAATGCGCCCGAAGACTTCAGCAGGACCGATCTGTGCCGGGCAATAGAAACTCTATACCGGTCCGAATCGGGCAGGATTCTGGCTACGCTGGTGCGCCTGCTCGGCGACCTTGATCTCGCCGAAGAGGCGATGCACGAGGCCTTTGCCGCCGCTTTGGACAAATGGCCTCAGGCCGGCATACCGGACAATCCGCGCCCCTGGCTGATTTCAACCGCACGCTTCAAGGCCATCGACGGGATGCGCCGGCGTGCGCGCTTTGACGGAGCGCAGAAAGATCTTGTGCTGCACATTGAAGCGCAGATCAACGAATCGCCTCAGCAAGAAGAAGAGGAGATCGAGGACGATCTCCTTGAAGACGATCGCCTTCGTCTCATCTTCACCTGCTGCCATCCCTCTCTGCCTCCGGAGGGACAGGTTGCGCTCACACTGCGTGAAGTCTGCGGACTGACAACAGAAGAGATCGCTCGGGCATTTCTGGTTACGCCGGCCACGCTTGCGCAACGCATTGTTCGCGCGAAAGCCGTCATCCGCGATAAGGCAATTCCATACCAGGTGCCCGGGTCGCAGGAATTATCCGCAAGGCTGGGAGCCGTACTTCAGGTTGTCTACCTGGTCTTCAACGCAGGTTATTCGGCAGAGGCCACAGGAGCCGAACTGAGCCGCGAAGCGATCCG
>DASRWO010000144.1:0-4504 GCA_035654555.1 Candidatus Deferrimicrobiaceae bacterium
CATGGTGTGGCGGGTGGTAGGGCTGATCGAGAGCCAATTGGCGCAGCCCGCTCGCGACACACGCGCGGATTCAACGACCGAACTCAAAGCCGTTGAAGAGTACGCCGCGGAGTGCTCGATGATTAAGGTATATGCCTCCGAGATGCTGGACTATGTTGTCGATGAAGGCGTGCAGATCCACGGCGGCTATGGCTTCCATCAGGATTATGCGGTGGAACGGGCTTACCGGGATTCGCGAGTCAATCGGATCTTCGAGGGTACCAACGAAATCAACCGGCTCCTCATAACCGGAATGCTGCTGAAACGTGCCGCTCGTGGGCAATTGGCGCTTATCCCTGCCGTTCAGGCGGTATTCAACGGGCCTGGTAAAGCGGCAACTACCTCTGCAAGCACCGACAAAGACAAAGACCAAGACGAAGAAGCGCGGCTGGTGCGAAGCGCGAAGAAGATTGCGCTGTTAGCGATCGGGATTGCCTACCAAAAATACCAGGCGGAGCTGGAAAAACAGCAAGAGGTCGTGATGAACATTTCCGACATCATCATGGAGGTTTTCGCCATGGAGTCGAGCCTGCTTCGAAGCCGCAAGCTTTCAGCCTCAGGCACAGGAACGAATGCCGCCGAAATGTGCGCGGTGTTTCTGCGCGATGCCACGGATCGAGTGGAAGTCTCGGCGCGAAATGTCATCGGCGCCTGCTCGGCTGGCAACGCCCTGCGGGAGAATATGGCAACTCTGCGCGGCTTTGCCAACTACGATCCACTCGATGCGATCGCGCTCCGGCGGAAAATCGCAGGCCGCCTTCTGGCTGCTGGGCGCTACACTGTCTGACGGTAAGGTTTGACGGTCAGATCTGAGAGTGAGGATGAGGCGCCCTCCCTATGGCTGCTGCTAACCGAGTAAACCGCCAATGGCGGCTCAAATCGCGCCCCACGGGCCTGATCAAAGCTGACAACTTCGAGCTTGTGTCCGAACCCATGTCGGAGCCGGGGGAGGGCCAACTCCTGATTCGCAGCGTATATCTCTCGCTCGATCCAGCGATGCGCGGCTGGCTGATTGACCGCCCTTCTTACGTTCCGCCCGTGCAGATTGGCGAAATCATGCGCGGATTGGCCGTCGGAATCGTGGAGAAATCAAACCATCCAAAATTTGCCACCGGTGACCGAGTCCAAGGGATGTTCGGCTGGCAGGAGTATCTGCTCTCGAGCGGTGAAGCTCTGACGAAGTTGCCGGAAACCGGACTTCCATTTTCGGCTTACCTTGGACTGTTTGGACTAGCTGGGTTAACCGCCTACGCAGGACTCTTGGAAGTGGGACAGCCCAAGAGCGGCGAAACGCTCCTTGTCTCGGGTGCCGCAGGTTCGGTCGGATCACTCGTCGGCCAAATCGGCAAGGTTAAGGGACTTCGCGTAGTCGGCATCGCCGGAACGGACGAGAAATGCAAGTGGCTGTTGGAGGAACTCGCTTTCGATGGCGCCGTGAACTATAAAGACGCCGACTGCAGGAAACAGCTGAAGGCTGCGTGTCCGAAGGGCGTGGATATTTATTTCGAGAACGTCGGTGGAGAAATCCTGGAGACCGCGCTCTCCCTTATAAACACCTTTGGCCGCATGGTGATTTGCGGCCTGATCTCGCAGTACAATGCCACCGCGCCGGTTCCGGGCCCATCCAACTTTGCGGCGGTGATCAGCAAGCGGCTCAAGATCCAGGGTTTCCTCGCAATTGATTACTCTTCAAAAGTAAAGGAGATGGTGAGTACCTTTACGCAGTGGCACAGCTCAGGTCAGCTGAAGTATCGGGTGGATATCGTCCGCGGTCTCGAGTCTGCACCAGCGGCGATCAACAAATTATTCGAGGGTTCCAACCATGGCAAACTAATGGTTCAACTCTCAGACCCTCCGGAATGAGCGTTTCTCCGCCTCGTCAGTCACAACGTTCTCGACGCGTATTTCTCTCTATTGATCGTCAGCCCGGCAAGGGTGATCTGCATCCCGAGAATATTGATGTTTCACTTCTTGACGTTAGTGACTCTTATGTGATACTAACTCTCACAATCTGCGGTTTTATTGGACACCATTTGAATTTTTGATCGAGAACAAAACAGGCAGCGGGATCAGCATTGACGGCTTTTTGGGTTGGCGCGCTTCGGGGTTGGCGGTTGGGAATGCTTAGAACCAATTTGGCGAAGTCCCCACACCATCGTAAGGAGAATCCGATGAAGTCACTCGCATGTACGTTTGTGTGCTTGCTGTTGGCAGCAAGTGTGGCCCAGGCGCAGGGCGTCGGCACCTCGGGAGACATCACTGGAACCGTAGTCGACTCCGTTGGTGCGGTCGTGCCTGGAGTGACCATAACTGTGGCCGACACGCAGACCGGTCTGACGCGCACGGTCGTGACCGACGGCGCAGGTCAGTACCGGGTCAACGGACTCTCCCCGTCCACCTATGAAGTGAGCGCTGCGCTGAAGGGGTTTGCCACCGATCTTCGCAAAAGTGTCCCGGTCGCAATCGGGCAGACTGTCATTTCAGACTTTCGCATGAAACCCGCGCAGGTGGCGACGGTGCTCGAAGTGACGAGCGAACCGCCTGTGGTGGAAACCGAAAGGGGAAGTCAAGCGGATAGAATAACCCAGAATTACATCGCCGACCTGCCGATTGACCGTCGCGATTACTTGACCTTTACATTACTTGCGCCCGGTGTTTCCGATTCCACCAGGCTGGCGGGTGACCAGGATTTTCGAGTCAAACAAACGCCGCAGAGCGGCCTTTCCTTCTACGGAAGCAATGGCCGGGGAAACAGCATTACCGTGGACGGTGGTGAAACCGGAGATGACACCGGTGGCGTGCGGCTGACGGTGAGCCAGGACGCGGTGCAGGAATTCCAAATCAACCGCAGCAACTATGCGGCGGATTTGGGATCAGCTACAGGCGCCTCCATCAACATCGTCACCAAGTCCGGCAGCAACAACCTGCATGGCACTATCTTCGGCTTTTTCCGCAATGATGCCATGGACGCCCGCGACCCATTCGCCTTCAGCTCGGCCCTCGCGCCGAACCCAACCTTCTCCAATTTCGACACTACTTCTACTGGAAGCCCGATCAAGAATTCGCTCAGCCGCCAGCAGTTCGGCGGCGCCGTCGGGTTCCCCATCAAGAAAGACAAAACTTTCCTGTTTGCCGCGTTTGAAGGTCTGCGACAGAATTCTCAGAATTCAGTTCCATTGCTGACCAACAGTTCGATCTTCGCGGGGCCCTCGTTGACCGCGACTAACGCGTTTTCGCAAAGCGATCCAAGGTTTGCGCAACAGGCCGTGATCAATACATTGGCGACTTCTACGGCGCCGGCCGTGACCTGCCTGACGCCGCCGGGAGCCCCGCCAGTCGTTTTGCCGCCGGCTGTTTGCGCCTTTGCCCTCCAGAGCATTCTGGCGGTGAACCCGACCCCTGGGACGAACCCGTTTGTAACCCCGGGCCAAGCCGCGATCAATGGCTTCCTGGTAAACCAGTTCGAGACCCAGGGTGGAGTATTCCCGTATGACTCGCACTCATATCTGGCGTCCGTACGCCTCGACCACCACTTCAACAACACCAATCAGCTCTCTGTCACCTACAGGTATGGACACGACCTGGAGGAATCACCCGATGTGCAATCTCTGACTGCTTTTTCTGCGGGCAGTTTGACCCGCACTTATGACAACAATCTCCAGGGGGCCTGGTACCACCAGTTCACTCCGGCCATAACGAATGAGGCCCGCGTGCAGTGGAATTTCGAGAGCTTTCGAGTAGTACCCAACGAGCCGGGCGAGGTGGGATTGCAGATCCCCGGGTTCATTAATAATCTGGGAACCAACATTTTCCTTCCCAACACTACGATCCTGCGCCGCTACGAGTTCGCGGACAATCTCACCATTATCCGTGGCCATCACACATTGAAATTCGGTGGTGCGGAACTGCTCCGCGGCAATCACACCGAATCACATACATTTTTCCCTGGCCGCTTTGTGTTCGGATCGCTCCCTGGAGGTTTGATCAGCCCGTGTTTAGCTCCCACCTCAGCTACGAATCCTTGCGCGGGAGGAACTATACCGACAGGCGCCTCCATCAGCTCGTTGCAATCCGCATCGTTCGGACTTCCGCAGGTTTTCCAACAAGGTTATGGCAATCCGACTTATCCTTATTACACCCGTCCGCTGACTTCGTTGTACGCACAAGACTCGTGGACCATAACGCCGAGTTTCACCCTCAACTATGGTCTGCGCTACGAACTGGACTCGCAATTTGCGCCGTTAACTACCTATGATAAAGATTTTGCGCCCCGCGTTTCCTTTGCCTGGGATCCTTTCAAGGATCACAAGACAGTGGTGCGCGGAGGGTACGGAATCTTCTACGGACCGGTTGACGTTCAGATTCCCGACGTGGACCTGAGCCTGGGGGTGGTGAACAAAAATAAGTCTGCCGTGGAAAATAGCTCAAACGCCGGCCAAGTGGCGAACCTGACTTCGATCTGCGG
>DASRWO010000145.1:0-2211 GCA_035654555.1 Candidatus Deferrimicrobiaceae bacterium
ACCAGCGTGACTTCGCCGACTTTTGGCCGCGTCACCGGCGTCGGGGCTATGCGAGCATTCACCATTACAGGACGATTTCGTTTCTAATGAGATGCTGACAGCAAGATTGTCTGGCAGGAAGATTATCTGAGAGGAAGATTCTTAAAGAGGTTCGCTATGCCTTCCAAGCCGGTCCGGTTGGCCGATAGAGCGCTCGCGCTGCTGCTCGCGCTCGTGCTCCTTTGTCCGACTCTGCCTTCACAAGAGCAATCGGACTACCTGATTCACGTGCAGTCGGATCTCGTGCTGGTGAATGTCACGGTAAGGGACAAGAGCGGCAAATTCGTTCAGGGATTAAAACCGGAAAATTTCACCATCCTCGAAGACAACAAACCGCAGAAGGTCGTTTCCTTTGACGTGGAAAACGTCGATGCCGTAGCGCCGCTGGATGTAACTCAGGCAAAGCCGCTCCCAGCGCCAAGTTCAGGGAAGACGAATCCGGCTACATCCGCGGCAAACGTGGCCTCTCAGCTCGCTGCACAGTTCAAAGATCGCCGTCTGATTGTCCTGTTCTTCGATCTCTCCGCCATGGAGCCCGACGAAATCGATCACGCCGTAACGTCGGCCGAACACTATGTCGATACTCAAATGGCGCCCGCCGATCTGGTCTCGATTGTTTCGCTCGGAAGTTCGTTGCTGGTGAATCAGGATTTCACCACAGATCACGCCCTGCTGAAAAAACAGTTAGACCAGTTCAGTTCCGGCAGCGGCCTGGGTTTTGAGGAAGGCACCACAGGAACAACGGAGGGAACTCCCGACACAGGTCAGCCATTCACAGCTGACGATACCGAATACAACATTTTCAATACCGATCGGCGGCTGGAAGCTTTGCGATCGGTGGCGGAGAAGCTCTCCTACGTTCAACAAAAGAAGTCACTGATTTATTTTTCCAGCGGAATGGACCGCACCGGCATTGAGAATGAATCGGAATTACGTGCCGCCGTGAACGCCGCAGTGCGTTCCAACCTGGCCATCTACACCATGGACATGCGCGGCCTGCAGGCGCTGGTGGCGGGCGGCGAAGCGCAGAACGCCAGCCTGCGCGGCGTTTCGCCGTATTCCGGGCAGGCGACGCTGAATGCGTTGAACTCCAATTTCACCACACAGGAAACGCTAGTCACGCTGGCCAGTGATACCGGCGGCCGCGCCTTTCTCGACTCTAACGACTTCACCAAGATTTTCAGAGGCGTCCAGCAAGACACATCCACCTACTATCTGCTCGGCTATCACAGCACCAATCCGGCGCGCAACGGCCATTACCGTCGCATCGTCGTAAAGATGAATGTCCCCGGAGTGAAAATCGACTACCGCCGCGGCTATTATGCCCCCGCGGATTATCAGCATTCCACGAAGGATGACAAGGAGCGGCAACTTGAAGAAGAACTGGCTTCCGAGCTCCCCGCCACAGATCTACCGCTGTATCTCGGCGTCGCCTATTTCCGCCTGGAGAACAATAAATTTTTCGTTCCGATCTCGTTGGTGGTGCCAGGTTCGCAGATCCCATTTGTCCGTAGCAGCGATCGCGACAAAGCAACGCTGGACGTCATTGGAATGGTCCTCGATAGCGAACATCATCCGCTTAACCGAATTCGCGACACTATAAAACTCGCTGTAAACACGACCTCCGAAGTGCAAAAAAAGAATGTGCAGTATGACACTGGGATGAGCCTGCTAACCGGCAAATATCACCTGAAGTTTGTAGTGCGCGAAAATCAAACCGGCCGCATGGGATCGTTCGAAGCCGATATCGACGTGCCTGACTTGAAATCACAGCCGCTTAAGATGAGTTCGGTCGTACTGGCCAGCCAAACTCAAATCGCCAAGAAGGGGGCGAATCTGAATCCCCTAATTCGCGACGGTTCGGAGATTGTTCCGAACATCACGCACGTTTTCTCCGCCAAGCAACACCTGCTTCTTTATTATGAGGTTTACGATCCCGCTCGGCCCGCCGTCACAGACCCCGCCAGAGCCGGAGCGGCCAAGCCGGGTATTCGGCTCTTGACCAACGTCGCATTCTTTCAGGGGAAAGCAAAAACCTACGAAAGTTCGCTGGTGGAAGCGACCGAACTGAATGCGCGCGAGCGTAAAGCCGCTGTGTTCCAGTTAGATGTGCCGCTGACGTCACTCAAACCCGGCTTCTATACCTGCCAGGTAAATGTCATCGACGATGCG
>DASRWO010000146.1:0-11005 GCA_035654555.1 Candidatus Deferrimicrobiaceae bacterium
AGCCGCGTGGATGATCGCTATACCTGGCCTGGCGGTCTGGGCGCGATCGCGAAGAAGCTCGCCGGGATTCTACAGACGAAGTATCCGGACCGGATTCAGACGGGTGCAACTATCGTGGCCGTAGTGCCAGAAAAACAAGAAGTGCAGGTGACTTATATGCTGGGCGGCGAATTGAAGACGGTTGCCGCAAAGGCCGTGGTTATGGCGACACCCAAGTTCATCACGCGGCGGATCGTCGATGGGTTGCCGGGCAAACAAAGCGACGCCATGCAGCAGATTCGCTACATCCCTTATCCCGTGGTGAATCTGATTTTCGACAAACCGGTTTTCAATCATGGCTATGACACGTGGTGCCCGGGTAACAGATTCACGGATTTCGTGGTGGCTGATTGGGTCATCCAAAAGGATCCGGGCTACCAGCAGAAGTTCAACATTCTCAGCTGCTATACGCCAATGAAGGAGGAGGAGCGTAGTCAGCTGTTGAGCGAGACGGGAGCACGGGCGATCGCGGCTAAAGTGCTGAGCGACTTTCAGAAGCTGATGCCGGGCTTGAATGTTGATCCGGTCGAAGTGCACATTTACCGGCGCGGGCATCCTTTATATATGTCCACGCCGGCGCTGTACACGCAGATTCAGCCGCTGGCTCGGCACTCCATGGATCGTGTGTTCTTTGCGAACACGGATTCTGAGGGCCCGGAATCCACCACCAACGGAGGAATTCTGGCCGCGCAGCGCGCTGTGAAAGAAGTGGAAGCGCGGCTGTCAGGCAGGCCCGCTCCCAGGCGGGAAGCAGTGGCTGGTTGATGCTAGGCGTTTGGATTCCGGGCTCTTGACCCTTGTTAACCTGAACTTGGCTAACCTGAAATTGCGTAAGTGCGATGTAATCTCCTGAGAACCTTCAACCCATAGTAAAGTTATAGACAGGGCATGTTCGACGAAAGCTGCGGCCCATCGATCCAATCCGTCCAATAGAAGGAAAAAACCTACTTTGAGTTTGAGTATTCGTAATATCGCCATCATCGCGCACGTTGACCACGGCAAGACCACATTGGTCGATGCCATGCTGCAACAAAGCGGCACTTTTCGTTCCAACGAGCATCATGTCGAGCGTGTGATGGATTCGAACGAACTGGAGCGCGAGCGCGGCATCACAATTCTTGCCAAGAACACTGCAATTTTCTATCACGACGTGAAGATCAACATTGTGGACACGCCCGGTCACAGCGATTTTGGCGGCGAGGTAGAGCGTGCGCTCAAGATGGTGGATGGTGTGATGCTTCTGGTAGACGCCAGCGAAGGCCCCCTGCCGCAGACGCGCTACGTGCTGAGCAAAGCTCTGGAAGCGAAGCTGCCGCCAATCGTGGTGATCAATAAGATTGACAGGCCGGATGCGCGTCCGCAGGAAGTGCTCAACGAAATCTACGATTTGTTTATCGATCTTGACGCGAAGGAAGATCAACTCGACTTTCCGGTCCTGTATACGAATGCGAAGGAGGGAACGGCGTCGACTGACATCAAGGGTGGGGGCGAAGATCTGCGGCCTTTGTTCGACGCGATACTGAAGACAACTCCGCTTCCGCAGGGTGATCCGGCTGGACCGCTGCAGATTCTGGTCGCGAACCTTGATTACAGCGATTTTCTGGGACGTCTCGCGATCGCTCGCGTGTTCAATGGAACGATGTACACCGGCGAGGACGTGGTGATTGCCAAACGCGATGGGACGATGCACAAAACCAAGATCACGAAGCTGTTTTCGTTTTCTGGATTAAAGCGGACCGACATTACGGAGACCGCGTTAGGCGACATCATCGCAGTCGCGGGCGTGGAAGGAATCACGATCGGCGAGACGATTACCGACCCGATAAATCCTGCGCCGCTGCCGCCGATCGTGATCGACGAGCCGACCATCGCAATGACTTTTACGGTGAACACTTCCCCGTTCGCTGGACGTGAAGGAACTTACGTTACATCGCGCAATTTGCGCGAGCGCCTGGCCAAAGAGCTACTCACCAATGTCTCTTTGCGCGTAGAAGAAATGGGAACCACCGATTCATTCAAAGTCCTGGGCCGCGGTGAACTACAGCTTTCGATCACCATCGAGATGATGCGGCGCGAAGGTTATGAACTCATGGTGGGCAAACCGGAAATTGTCACCAAGCGCATCGACGGTAAGCTGATGGAACCGGTGGAGCACCTTACGGTGGACGTGCCGGAAGGATTTGTGGGCGTGGTGATGGAACAGTTGGGATCGCGCAAGGGCGAGGTCACCAATATGCACAACCACGGCTACGGACGAGTGCGCATTGAGTTCCGCGTCCCCAGTCGCGGGTTGATTGGTTTGCGCAGCCAATTGCTCACCGATACGCGCGGCACCATTGTGATGAATTCTCTTTTTGACGGCTACACCGAATGGCAGGGCGAAATTCCACATCGGCTGACGGGCGCCTTGATCGCTGACCGCGCCGGGCTATCGACGGCTTACGCGCTGTGGGGATTGCAGGAGCGCGGTGAACTTTTCGTTGGGCCGGGCGTCGAACTTTATGAAGGAATGATCATCGGCGAAAACGCGAAGGATGACGACTTGGACGTTAATGCTGTGCGGGAGAAGAAGCTCACCAACATGCGCGCTTCAACCGCAGACGAGGCTATCCGTCTGGTTCCCTTCCGGCAGTTGAATCTGGAGCAAGCGATCGAATTCATCGCGGATGACGAATTCGTGGAAATCACGCCGAAGTCGCTGCGACTTCGGAAAAAGTTTCTGCAATCGAACAGTCGCAAGAAGCGGGCCAAAGAGGCGTTGGAAGAAGCGTGAAGTCTCTGCAGGCGCGCAAAGTCCACTGCAGGCCTTCTTTATTGTGCTTTTGGCCGGAGCGCTGGCAGCGCCTATTTCCCGCTATTTAACATGCCCGGCTTGACAAACCTGCTATACTTCTCGCCGCATTCGACTGTTCGCCAGCTCCGGTCTCGATTTTCAGGAAGGTGTCCCCAACCTGCCAGTCCGCCCTTCGAGCTCGCACTTCGACAGCTCAGTGCAGAGGAAGACGCTTGAAGAATATCTTTGTAGGAAATTTGAGCTTCAACACATCGGAAGACGAACTGCGGCAGATGTTTGAACCGTTCGGACAAGTGGACAGGGTCAGCATTATGACGGACCGCGATACTGGACGCTCGCGCGGCTTCGGTTTTGTGGAAATGGCCAGCAACGAAGACGGAGAAAAAGCCATTACTGCATTGAACGGATCGCAGGTGGGCGGGCGCACTCTCAACGTAAACGAGGCACGTCCAAAAACCGAGCATGCCGGAGGTGGTGGACGCGACCGCGGTGGCCGCGGCGGAGATCGCGGTGGCGACCGTGGAGGACGCGGCGGTGGTGGCGGAGGACGGGGTCGCTATTAAGGTCCAGTTTGTCGATGCGTCGCGTTGATGCTTCTCAACCCTGCATGTAAACTGAAGCTATTGGTGTGCGCCCGTAGCTCAGATGGATAGAGCGATTGCCTCCGGAGCAATAGGTCGGGAGTTCGAATCTCTCCGGGCGCACCAGTTTCCTTCTCCAGTTCCTCTCTGTGCGGGTTGGCGCGAGTTCTCTCCGCTCGACGGCGAAAAATATCACAAGTCTTTATAAAACTCTTACACCTCGTTCGATAGAATTTAGGGCGTGCCGCGCTTCACCGAAGAGCGAATCAGGCAGCTTTGCGGTGAAGCTATTGCCGCGAAGACAAATGAGGACGTTGAGCGTGTGCTAAAAGAACTGCGCGGCGCTCTTCAAGAGCACATACGGTTGGCTGGGGAATCCTTGAAATCCCGTTTCGTACCCCTTCCTGGGGCCTCCCGACGGAAGAAATCATCTTAGTTTCAGTTCTTGCCCAAGGTTTATCTTTGGAATGCAAACCGTGCACAATTAAGGAGCGGCGCGAGCAAATCGGTAGGTGAAGGAGACGCTCGCGTAGGAAGGTATGCGAACTCCGACAACTTCCTGAAGCTCGGAAGGATAAAAGTTTTCTGTTGTCTGTCCGGTATATCCTGCGGCGACGAGAAAATTTACGCCGGCGGTCAAGCCCCCGTTCATGAATGGCCGGATGATTGCGCCTCGGAACTCTTTTACTGGAGTTCCGGTGCATTCAGCATTCAAGTTCGCGGGGTTGCATCCTGTGCCCAAGGGCTTGGTTCCGACGTATTCGAATTCTCCTCGCGCCTGCAGACGAAACGGAAGTTTCCGGATTGTTCCCAATAAATCGAAAATTGTTCGCGGCGCTTCGGGCGTGGGTAGTCCCGTGTCAAGATCGCGAGCGTCTGCTTTAGAAAAAGTTGCCAGCAGCGAGCCCTGGCTGAAGTTTCGTCGCACGGCAATCGTGATGAATCGAAGTCGGCTCGGGCCTTCGTTGAACTGCAACCCTGTGTCGGGATCAAGCTTTGCCAGCTCGGCGCTGCTGGTGACGTGGCCCAGGGTGAGTCGCACATCCGTCTGGGAGACGGTCTTGCTGGCGACCATCTGATAAGAGTGAGTCGTCGCAACGGGACTTCCTGCTGCCGTTCCCGTTCCGATGCGGGGATCTTCCGTAAAGAATGCTTGACCAAAGCTGAGAGAGATCAGCGGCACGTACCACGAATCCTTCGGCAGAAAAGAAACGGTAGCCTTGGGCGAGTTCACGCCTGCCCATTTTTGAAAGGAATTCTGCGCGTGCAGAAGATCGTCATTGTCGACATCAATTTCATCGCGGCGCCAGCCGAGATAGTAGCGGAAATAGCGTGCCAGAGCGCCCTCGGCGGCAATGTAAGGTGTGAGCGATCCAATGGTGATGTTGTTTCCGTCGACGGGCATGAAGGGACCGTAATAGTTGGGGGCGCTGGGGTTGAAGAATCCGTAGTGATCGAGGTCGTCGCGCCGTGGAGCTTCGCGGTTATATTCAAAGCCTGCCAATAGCGATAAGTATTCGGCCAACCTGTTCACATAGTTCGCGCTGCCGCCGGCAACGGTGCGGAACTCGCTTTGGCGAATGAGGCCCTGGCCGAAATCAGAAAACAAAGAAAGATTGTAAGTGCGAAAAAACCCGGAGAGCTGAAGTTGCTGGCTCGAGTTGAGTCGCCATACATCATTCACAGCGACGACCGCGGTGTGGGTCTGGTCCTTCTGCCGAGGATCGATGGTGTCGCCGAAGTTCGGGAAATTGTTGTCGTATTGATTTTCCGGGAAAATCGGCACAAGTCCAGGAACGTAAGAGAATCCGTAATATCCAATGCCAAAAAGCGTGAGCCTGTGCTCGCCGGCGCGAAATAATCGTTCGCCATTAAATTTGTATTGCTGGCGATGTTCCAGCCGATCGAGGAATCCGTTTCCATAGGAGCCTTCGAACGCCATCCAGGAATCGGGTGAAGGGTTCAAGCCCGTGACTAGATCAATATCCCGATAGTCGCCCGTGAGCGTGACGAAGGGATTGAGACGGGAGCGGAATCCGTAAGTGGCGGCGAGATTGACGGAATGATTTCCTTCGCGAACGTTGAAGGCTCCGCCATCGACCTGAACACTTTCCAGAACCTCTGGAATAAGTATATTCGGGTCGGAATATCCATTGCCGTGCGCATTGGCCGAGAGATTATTGGGCAAGAGGTAGGTGCCGACCGCAATGTACTGGGCAATGGGCTCGCCATGATCTCCAGCGACGCCCGGAGCAAAATATTGTGGAGCCTTGATGCCGCTGGAAGCGGTTTCGATCGGGTACCCGGGAATGGAGACAGGAGCACCGGGGCGTCCGGGATTGGCGTCAAGGAGTTCCTGACGAACAAACACCTTCTCTCCCGGATCGGGAGAGAGCACATCGGTCTCGTTCACGTCGGCGGTCACGGTGACATTTTCAATTCGAGAGGAAAGCCGACCCATCCGAATCTCGATCGCGGAGTTGCCACTTGCCCGAAGCGTAATTGCCTGGACGACCGGACGAAACCCTGGAGCCTCGGCTTTGAGGATGAGCTGTCCGGGCGATTTGAGCTTGGCAGCGAACTGTCCGTCCGCGCCGGAGATTACGCGAGCAACTATTTGATCCTGACTGACGATTTGAATTGAAACGCCGGGTAGGGGTTTTCCTTGCGGATCGATGGCGCGGCCGCTTAAGACAATCTCCAGCGCATGCAGGGTGTGCGGCGTGAGAAGCAGAAACAGCAGGAGGGAGATTCCGGCCAACCATCGTTGTGAGGAGGGTGAGCGGTCGAAATGAAGCCGGGAACGCTGGATCTCTATCGCGGCGTCCATTGCGGGTGGCCGGAAAAAAGTCCATTCGCGAAGCCGATTTGATAGGCGAGGAAGAGGCCAAAAGCGAGGCTCAATAGACCGGAAGCGAATCCCAGCCAATGGGAAAAGCTTGCATGCTTTTTCCCAAAAAAATTGAATGCGGAAGCGATGCTCATCGTAATCAGCATCATCCCACCAACTGTGCCGGCGCCGAAGACCAGCAGGTAAACCATCGCCCAGTGCGGGTTGCGAATTGTTGTGAGAATGAGGAGCGCGACTGCGGCAGAACCCGCGAGTCCGTGAACGATTCCAACAACCAATGGACGCAGCTGTTGATAGAGTCCGATTCGGCCAAATATCCGGTCCAGCCAAGACAGCGGAGTCTGATGGCTGTGGGAATGTGCTTGCGGCCCGTGCCCATGAGCATGGTTGTGGACGTAATCGCCGTGAATATGGGGATGGGAATGAACCACGTCGGATTCTTCGACAGGGGGAGCGAAGGCACGCGTCGTGCGCATGAAGCTCGCAATATTCATGCCTCCCAATATGATCAGCATGAGTCCGACGGAGAGCTCCATGGAAAGGCCGATGCGCGCGGGTATGACCACATCAAAAAGAATGATGGCGCTACCTACAACGAAGATGGTCAAAGTATGGCCAATGCCCCAAAAGATCCCGGTGAGCGCGGCTCTCAGCAGATTGCGCTGCCGGCTAACGATGGTGGTCACGGCAATCACGTGATCGGGATCGGTGGCATGGCGCATTCCGAGAAAGAATCCCACCGCGATTATGGAGAGAAAACTGACCATTGACTCCGGTTTCTTCCCACTAGATTACTTCGGCCATGCGGGATTCGTTCAAACGCTTCTTGAGGAAATCAAGATACTCATCCATTCCTTCACCGGTCTTCGCGGAAAGTTTAAAGACAAGCATTCCCGGCCGCACGGCCTGGATATTACCGTAGGCAGTTTGCCAATCGAATTCGACTGCCGGCGCCAGGTCCATCTTGGTGACCACGCCAACGTCGGCGCTGTTAAAAATTGTCGGATACTTGAGCGGCTTATCCTCGCCTTCCGTCACTGAGATGAGAACCAGGCGAAGATTCTCGCCAAGATCGTATGACGAAGGGCATACGAGGTTTCCCACGTTTTCGACGAACAGGAAATCGAGTTCATCGAGATCCCACTCCTGGAGCGCGTTTTGGACCATCGCAGCCTCCAGATGGCAGAGCGTACCGGTGGTGATTTGTTTCACGGGAGCGTGGCTGCGCGCCAGGCGAATGGCATCATTCTCCGTGGCAAGATCTCCAACGAGCGCGGCCACACGATAATCCTGACGAAGCAGCGTAAGTGTTTTTTCCAAAAACATGGTCTTGCCCGAGCCCGGGCTGGATACAAGGCTCACGACAAATACACCGGCGGCGTGGAATTGCTCGCGCAGCGAGCGAGCGACCACGTCGTTCTGCTTTAGAACGTTTTTTCGGACTTCGATTAAACGGGGCTGTGATCCCATTCTTCAATCTCCAGTGCGACCACTTCGAGTTCTTTGCCCTGCACCACCTCGCCCGACGGAGTGCCACATTCTGCACAACAGAATAATTGGACAGAGCTGATGGGGCGCTGTGCGTGGCAAGTCTTGCAATCTATCAAAATGGGCAACTCTTCGATCACTAGCCGGGCTCCTCTCAATGGAGTGTCTTCGCAGGCCATTTCGAAAGAACCCAGCAAAGCCTCTTTGACCACGCCAGAGAGCGCCCCAAGCTTTAGATGCACAGCACTTATCTGAACGCCACGACGCTCCGATTCTTCTTGCGCCAGTTCGAGGATGCTCATCGCGATGGAAAGTTCGTGCATAATTCCTTTTCCGTGAAATTACCGCGATTACTGATTTCAATTCAAGTTTGCGAACGCCGCCAGGGCCGCCTGCCCCAGGCTGATGCCGCCGTCGTTAGGCGGGACCGCGTGGTTCGTCCAAATCTCGAGACGCTCGTCCTCCAACAGCGACTTCACATCCTTTAAGAGTAACTCATTCTGGAAAACACCCCCAGACAGAGCTATGTGATTCAGATCGTAGCTTTTGCAAACGCTGACAACTGCATCACGAATGCCGCGGGCTAAGCCGAGTTGAAAGGCGCGGGCAATCTCCGCCCGGGACCGGCCGCGAATTCTGTCGCGAATTATAGATCGCAGCAACGGCCGAAAATCCAGCTCGTTCTCAAGATATGGAAATGGATAGGGCTTTGTCACTGCGGCGGAGCAGGCAAGTTGCTCCAGCCACATCGCGGCTTGGCCTTCAAACGTGACTTCGCGGGTAAAGCCTAACAGCGCAGCCGCTGCATCGAAGAGTCGCCCGATAGAGGTGGTGGGAAATGTCCGGATACGCTTTTGGACTAAATCGACCGCTTGTAAATATCGCTGAGGAAAATTGAAAGGCGGTGCAGTCAGGTTGGGCAGGTCCTCAAGTTGCGCCAGAAAACCTGCTGCAGCCTGCACGGGATATTCCGCTGCTGCGTCACCACCCGGAAGCGCGGCCGTACGCAAGTGAGCGATACGCTCAAAGCCGTCTTTAATGCTTCCGACGAAGATCTCGCCGCCCCAAATGCCGCCGTCATCGCCGTATCCGGTGCCGTCGAAACTGACACCTGCTACGCGTGTCTCCCATTCGCCACGCTCTGCCAGCACTGAAGCAATGTGGGCACGGTGGTGCTGGACCGCGAGTCTCCGGGTTACGTCGAGCGTTAAGGCATGAGACGTGGAGGAGTATTGCGGATGCGAATCATGCACTACCAGCAATTCCTCTGGCCGGACCTCGTACATTGAGATCAAATCCTGGATGGTTTCTTGAAAGGCGTGCAGCGACTCATACTGCGCCAGGTCCCCAATGTGCTGGCTCATGAAAGCTTGTCCATCGACAACCAGTGTGATTGAATTTTTCAAGTCGCCGCCCACAGCCAAAATTGGACGTATCGTGGGCAAAGAAGCAACGGCGCCCGGAGCATAGCCTCGGGCACGGCGAATGATAACGGGGCCAAATACTCCATCGCGCGCAACCGAGTCGTCGACTCGTCGCGCAATCGGACGCTCTCCGATCAAGAATGCGTCGGCAATTCCGGAGAGTCGATCCAGTGCCTCTTGGTCTTCGTAGGCAATCGGTTCACTCGAACGATTTGCGCTGGTCATCACCAACACCTCCGGCGCGTCGGCCGCGAAGAGCAGGTGATGCAGAGGCGTGTAGGGCAGCATCACGCCGAGTTCAGTATTTTCTGAAGCGACTCCTGGCGCGACGCGGTTGAGCTCCGTTTTCGAGGGCGCGAGCACTATGGGCCGCGCGGTGGAAGTAAGGAGATTTTCAGCTTCGGCTGAGAGTTTCACCAAACGGCGCGCAACGTTTATGTTGCTTGCCATAATGGCAAAAGGTTTTTCTTTGCGGAACTTGCGCTCGCGCAAAGCTGTGACAGCTGCGGCATTCGAGGCGTCACACACCAGATGGTAGCCGCCCAGCCCCTTAATGGCGAGGGTGCCACCACCGCCGAGAAGCTGCGCAGCAAGATGGATGCTGTCGTCGCTTCCGCGCACATCCTTCTCGCCTTGATGCAAGTAGTAACTTGGTCCGCAGGCGGAACAAGCGACCGGCTGAGCGTCGAAACGGCGGTTCTCAGGGTCGTGGAATTGTGCAGCGCAGAAATCGTCGAGCGGCCAATCTCGCATCGTCGTGTTGATGCGGTCGTAAGGAAGGCGCAGAACTACCGTGTAGCGAGGACCACAGTTTGTGCAGTTGATGTAGGGATACCGGTAGCGCGGGTCGGCGGGATCGAACAGTTCCTTCAGGCACGCGTCGCAAACTGGAAGGTCCGGAGTAATCCGGACTGTAAGACGATCGCCGCGCTGACTCTCGCGAATAGTGAAACCCATCAGGCCAACCGGGTCCGCACGATAGATTTCAATTTCCGTGATACTCGAGGCGGGAGGAGGTTCCGATTTTAAATTTTGTACAAATGCGAGCAGACTCTTTTCTGCGCCTTCGAGAAAAATCTCAACTCCTTGCTCGCCATTCAAAACCCATCCGGCGAGCGTGTTGGCGCGAGCCAAGCGATATACGAATGGACGAAAGCCAACGCCTTGCACCACACCGCGAACTCGAATGGAGCAAGCGCTGGGCATTCTTATTCCACATCCACAAAGCAACTGTGGCCCTGCCAGCCGATTTGGATTACCTTGCCATCTTCGACAAGAACGGGCACGGCGCGCTGCCCGGTTGCGAGTTCGCGCATGCGCTGAAGGGCTGCGGCGTCGGCCTCGACATCGTACTCTACGAAATCACTGCGCTTCCATTCCAGCCACTCGCGCATTTCCTGAGTGTGCGGACAGCGCGCTGTGCCGAAGAGTTCAAGCTTGGCCACGAGTCAACCCCTCCAGGGTCTCGCGGATGATGTGGTAGATCGAGGCTTGCACTTCTTGAATCCGCGGAATGTAGTCGCATTGAACAACCAGGGGAAAGTCGGCCAATTGTCTTCGTCGAATCTCGCCACCGTCGTAACCGAGAAGCGCGACCGTCAGCAATTTTCGCTTGCGAGCTTCTTCTAGGGCCATGACGATATTGCGGGAACCGCCGCTCGTGGAGATTCCCACGGCTATATCTTCCGGACGGGCTTGCGCGATGAGTTGGCGCAGAAAGATTACTTCCGTTCCCACGTCGTTGGCGATTGCGGTGATGTTCGCGGGCTCCACGGAAAGGGATATGGCCGGAACAGGATGATAGCCAGCCGGGGGTAACACGCAGTCG
>DASRWO010000147.1:0-15264 GCA_035654555.1 Candidatus Deferrimicrobiaceae bacterium
TTCACTTTTGACATCATGCCGCACGCTGGTCAGATCGATGGCATGTATTACGCGGTCGGCTATGCCGGCCACGGAGTTGCCATGGCCACATACCAAGGGCAGAAAATGGCGGAGCTGATCGCGGGTGATAGACCGGATAATCCTTTCGTCGGTATTCCCTTTCCCAGCGCACCTTTGGGCTTGTACAACGGCAAGCCTTGGTTCCTGCCATTCGCGGGAGTGTGGTACAAGTTTCTAGATTGGGTGAGCTAGAAATTTCACCTCCCGGAATTCTCACATCGATGATCTCCCGCTCCGACGATTACGTGGAATACTGCCGCGAAACGGCGAAGCATGCCAGCGATGCGCACGATTTGGCGCTTCGGGGCAGGGATAAAAAGGAAATTACCCGGCTCATCCACGAGCGCATTGCTGAAGCAGTTGAAATGCACTCTGGAGACGACCTGGTGGACATTGGCTGTGGCGCCGGCACTTTGCTTCGAATCGCGGAGCGTGTCGGCGCCAGGAGTGCAGTGGGTCTATTAGCCACCGACGAAGAGGTTGCGGTGCTGCGGCGGTTTGGCCTTGAGGCGAGGCAAGCGCTCAGCGACAAACTCCCGCTTCCGGATCAATGCGCCTCGGTGATCGTTTGCAATAACGTGTTGCTGGTGGTTCCCAGAGAGAAAATTCCTGCGAGTTTGGAGGAGATTCATCGCATTGCGAAGCCGGGTGCGCGGATCTATCTGGGGGAAATCCCATTTCTGCAGCCGCCGGATCCAACACCGTATTTCAACACTCGGAGGGAGACGCTCGCCTACTTGTACCGTGAACACGGCCTGAGAACTTGGTTCGGAATGCTGCGGAGAATGGTGGGGTGGGCGCTGCGCGGACAGCCGGCCGTGCTCCGTCCGGGCACGGCGATTTCTTTCTTTGCCACGGCACCTGAGTTTATCGGCATGACGCAAGAAGCAGGGCTTGAGTTGGTTCGATACTGGCAGCATAGCGATCCGGATACCCGCAACAACTACCTGTTTCGGAAGCCCGCTGAGTAACTGCAAGTGGGCCTCCTGATGGGTAAGCGGAATCACCGAAACGGGTTTTGGATGGTCAATTTCTTACCGATGATTTGGCCATCCTGCAAATCTTCCGAATAAAGAGCGGAACAGTTGGCTTCGAGCGCAGAGGCGGCGATCAGCGCATCATAGATGCTATAGCCGTACTGTTGCGCGATCCCCAGCGCCGAGTCGTGCGTCTTTATCGTGATTGAGATGGGCGACGGGCACAGGATTCGAATCGAATCCAAGGCTTCGGTCACATCCGCCCATGGCATTTGAATCTTCCGGCGCGTGACGGATACGAACTCGTTCAAGACTTGCACGCTGATAATGCCGCCCTCAGCTAGTAACTCCTCGGCAACGACACTTCGGCGATCGTTTTGGGCGATGGCGTAGATCAATACATTCGTGTCGAAGAATACTTTATCGGGCATTCGCTTCTACACGGTCAAAGACAAATCCGGGCGGGAAGGGACGCCGCAGCTTGCGCAGGCGGTCAAGGGCACGCTGCCGACTTTGATCGCGGCTAACGTCGAACGTGCGGGTACCAGCGACCCGAATCTCGATCCTGTCCCCTTCTTTCAGTTTAAGCGCCTCAACCACTGCGGCGGGCAAGCGTATGGCCAGGCTGTTTCCCCACTTTGAAACCTGCATCGGAGGCCCCTTGGATA
The DNA here is from genome assembly GCA_035654555.1 of Candidatus Deferrimicrobiaceae bacterium. Taxonomy (GTDB): domain Bacteria; phylum Acidobacteriota; class Terriglobia; order Terriglobales; family Acidobacteriaceae; genus Sulfotelmatobacter. Next base: position 1,706 of record DASRWO010000147.1, read on the forward strand.
TACATGGTAGATTGTATATCTAGCGACGTTTCAATGCAATCAGTCCGTAGACCAGTGGTCCCAACACCATCGCGATTGCGCCTCCGATCAAAGCAAAGCGGTCGCTTCCGAGCAGCGCTAGGATAGCCATTACGACGGGTGCTGCCACCACGTAGAGCAATCCGATTCGCCCGCCCGGGATCAAAAACGCTCGGGGCATTTCAGGCCGGGTGCGGCGAAGCTTCCAGGCGGAAAGAACCGTGAGCACTGTGGTCGCCGAGCGCAACCAGATGTAGACGGAGATGAGCTGCGCGAGACTCTGCCATGCCAGCAGAGCATAGATGATTGCCGATATCACAATTGCCAGCCATGGCGTGCCATACCGCGGATGCTTGCGAGTGAGCGCTGCCGGAAGATATCCGTCTTCGGCCATGGCGAACGGCATGCGAGTGGTGGTGAGCACCGTGCTATTGAGCAGGGCAACGTTGCCGACCATCGCGGCCAGCGTCATCCATGTCCCCAACAACGGGCGTCCGAATAATGACCCTCCGATGATCTTTGCCGCGTCAGAGAAGAAACCGGTGTGCCAGTTTTGCCATTCTCCCGCCGAGGCCAGCCCCGCCAGTGTCGGCAGAAAGTAGGCTGCCATCGATAGCGGCACCACCAGCGCCAATGCCCGCGGATAGGCCCGTTGCGGATTCTCGACCTCCTCGGCAACGGTGGAGAGTTGTTCGTATCCGGAATACAGCCACAAGCCCAGCGCCAATCCGACGCCGAAGATCTTGAACCTAGGTTGGTGCGGCGGGACGAATGGCACAAACGGATTGTGATGCCACTTCAAGAGCCCCATCACAATCATGGTCATGACCGGCACGAAGATGAAAATCTCGAGCGCAGTTGCGACTTTTCCTACCATCTCAATACCACGAACGTTGATCCACGTAATCACCGCAATCAGCGCCACAGAGACGAGGTAGTGCTTCCATCCCGTGGCTGCGGGAAGTAAGTAATCCGTGAAGAGAACGGCATAAGCGCCGCCGAGCAGGAACGACGCGGACCAGTTCCACCAGCCGGCGAGAAATCCCCAGAAGTCCCCGAATGCGGCACGCGTCCAGCGGTAGAAGCCACCTTCGACGGGCATGACGGTGGTGAGTTCCGCTGACACCAGCGAGACGGGAATGCACCAGAAAAACGGCAGCACCAGCAGGTAGATGAGCGTGAGCCCCGGGCCCGACGTGGTGACCATGTCTTCGAGGCCGAAGGGGCCGCCGGTGGTATAGGAGAACATCACGAAGACGAGATAGAAGAGGCCGGCCTTTTGGAGCGTGGAGGATTTGGATTGAGTGGTCAAGAATGGTTGATTGTTGATTTTTGGATGCTGATTGAAAATATCGACTCGACAGGCTTTCAATCAACGATCAAAACTCAACAATTCCTACGCCGCCAGCACTCCGGTGAGAGCGCCCTCGAGCTCCAGTAGTCTTCTCTTCACGTCGAGACCACCGCCGTAGCCGCATAAGGTGCCGTCGGATGCGATTACGCGATGGCAGGGGACAACGATCGCGATCGGGTTGCGGTTGTTCGCCAAGCCCACGGCGCGGAAGGCATTCGCTTTGCCTACTGCGCGGGCAATGCCCGCATAGGTGCGCGTCTCACCGTAAGGAATCGCCAGCAGAGCGCGCCAGCATGCGAGTTGGAAATCCGTGCCACGAAGGTCGAGCGGGAATGTGAATTCGCGCCGCTTGCTGGCAAAGTATTCTTCAAGCTCGCGAATATAATCATTCATCGCGAGCTGGGAAGGCTCAAAGGCGAATCCATTGTTTTCTTTCCGAAGATGGCGCGGGCTGGGGCGAATCGATTGTTGTCCTAGCGACCGAGCGTCGAATTCCAGGGCCACCAATCCTTTATCCGAGGCAGCCATAAATAATGGTCCAACGGCGGAGTCCAGGGTTGTACAGTGAAGTGCTTCCATGAGGAACTGAGCCTCCCGCTGCAGACAACATAGCAGACATCAGCCGGTTGAATCCTAACTTTTATCCAGCGGCCCTGCCAACACAGCCGCCCCGCAGTTGACAGAAAGCGGCTTTTCGCCCACAGTGTGTGCGGCGTGCTTATGGCGTTATCCTTGTCCCCCATGAAGAAAGGTCTGCTGGTGGCTGTGGCCGTGGTGCTGGCTCCGGTGCTGTTAGTGGGCGTTGCGGCGTTCGCTGCCGCGGACTGGCGAACGATTGGCGCCACCGCTAACGGTGATGAGGTGATGGTCAGTTCCATCAGTCCTCAGAAAAATGGCCTACGCACCGCCTGGATCCGCGTGGACTTCAAAGAACCTACTAAACTGCCGCAAGGTGGTCCGTTCGTGGAATTGAGGGCCCGGGTTCGTTTCAACTGTGTCGACGGCAGCGCCATGCCGAACTCCGAATGGTTTTACTCGATCGACCGCAGCGGAAAACGTATCGTCAGCAAAAAGATGCGCCGAGATGATCAATTCGGGCGAGCGACCGAGGGCGACTTCGGGGGCATGGCTCGGGAGTTCGTTTGTAAACAGAAGTAAACGAGAATTGATAAGCCGGAATGTGCCGATTTCCACAGGCTGGCACCTCGGTAACTGCACAACCACTTCCAACCGCAAGCCCTTCCATCATATTCTGATAATTGAAACTTCGGCTGCACGCACGGCCGCCAGTTTCTCCCTTCAGTTTATGGATTCGCTTCGTATCTATTCGCTCGTGACTGCCGGAGGAGTGGTGGCGTTGGGCGCACTTGCGCTATTGCGCCGGAAGTCAAAGGGTCCGGCAGATCTGGAACGCGAACGCCGTACCCTCATCGACACCATCGGACGCATCACCGATGGCACGGTTATCGACGTCCACGAATTGCCGACCAATAACGGCCATTACCCCGCAGTGATGCTGGTCTACAAATATGAAGTTGCTGGCGTCTCGTACGAGTGCTCGCAGGACGTGACTTATCTACGCCAGTGGATCAATTTGCATTCCTGCCGGCTCGGTTTGCCGACGTCAGTGAAGTACGACCCGCATAATCCGGGAAACTCGCTGGTGGTGTCGGAGAGTTGGATGGGGTTGAGGCAATAGGACTTGGCTGCATGCCGAAAAAGACAGGGGCCCCACGCTTCGCTCGGGACTCAGATCTGATAGTCCTGGTAATCGTCTTGAAATAGCTCTTGTGGCGAGATGTTTTCTGCCGAAGCTCCTTCGTTGATTTTGGATTCTTCGCCGTGCACTTCGCGAAGGTGTTGCTGAAAGCGTTGACGCAATTCCTGGAGTTCCGTAGCCAACTTGATGATTACGTCGGAGAGCGGATCGCGGATGTCTTTGGGGTCGGTGATGATAACGCGTTTGCCATCGCGCAGAACGATGTGCCCGGGTACGCCGACTATGGTGGAATTGGCCGGCACGGTTCTTAGTACGACTGAATTCGCGCCCACGCGGCAGTTGTCTCCGATGGTAATGTTGCCCAGCAGCTTGGCCCCGGAGCCGATGGAGATGTTATTGCCAAGGGTAGGATGGCGCTTGCCTTTTTCTTTGCCCGTTCCACCTAGCGTGACTCCCTGATACAGCGTAACGTCGTCGCCAACAATGGCGGTCTCGCCAATGACCGTGCCCATCCCATGGTCGATAAAAAGGCGGCGGCCAATCTCCGCGCCGGGATGAATTTCAACTCCAGTGAACAGGCGCGCGAACTGCGAGACAAGTCTGGCTGGCAAGCGCATTCCGTTTCGCCAAAGCCAGTGGCTTACATGATGAGCCCACACGGCATGTAGACCGGGATAGCAGCTAAGAACTTCGAGGTAGGAGCGCGCGGCGGGGTCCGACTCAAAGACGGCCGCAATATCCTCACGCACGGAGTGGAAGAAACCGATCATGACGCAGTTCCCAGTTCTCGATTTTCAGTTCTCAGGAACCGCGCGTGAAGCTGGCGCCGAGCGGTCTTGTGAGGACTTAGGTTTGAGAGCGTTTCTTCTTCCTCACGAACGTAGCTTAGCGAGGGGAAGAGCGCAAGGGCATGAAGTTGAGCGTTGAAAGCTGAATTCCTAACTGCCGGTCTGAAAGCCGCCGGTGTGAGCGATGCTGATGCGAAGGTATTTATAAGGATTGACAGGAGTGTCGTTGATGCGAACTTCGTAGTGAAGGTGGGGCCCGGTGGAGCGCCCACTGAGGCCAACATAGCCGATGGTGTCGCCCCGATGGACGTGCTGCCCGGGCGTAACTGCGAAGCCGGACAGATGTCCATAACGCGTGGTGATGCCGTGGCCGTGATCCATCATGATGAGCTTTCCGTATCCGCCCATGAAATCCGCAAAAGTAATTACGCCATCCGCAGGTGCGATGATGGGATGACCGTAGTTACTGCCAATATCTACGCCGCTGTGGAATGCGCCTTCGCCATTGAAGGGATCGATGCGTTCGCCGAAGCTGGCGGTCACCGGACCATCAATAGGCCAGAGATTGGGAAGCGAATTGGCACGATACCAGTCGGCGGTGGTGGCGTTGCGCGTCATTCCCAGGCTGATGCCCACGCTGGCATCGCCTGTGAGGGCGGAAGTGCGCAGGGCGCCCAGTTGGTCGAGGGACGAAGTGACCTCGGCATCACGAATTTCCTGTTGGCTGGCGGTAACCAGCGTTGGCTGCGACTTCAGGCCATAGAGCGCGGATACTTCGCTGGCAATTGAACCCAAAGAAGCTACCTGAACGTCGCGTTCTTTCGCCACCTCTTCTAGCTTGGAATAACGATCCCTCAACTGCTCTCTCTCGGTGCGCAGCTGGTTATAGCTGGAAACTTTCAGCAGCATGCGGGTGTAGGAACTGGCGATGCCTGTAAGGCTGAGGAAACCAATAGCCGCGCCGACTACGAAGACGTATAAATAATGAACTGGAATAGAGATCTTGCGCAGCTGGCCGTCATCTCCGCGGGCCACGAAAAGTATGTAAAAGCGTTTCTGCAAATGCCTTCCTTCTTCCTTTTTAATGATCAGGGCCGGAACTCCAGGCAAAGTTCTGAGGTTGCAGAAAGCCTGTTCGGACAACCTGATTTTTCCGGGCCACGCGGTCCCATCTTGGGAATGGAGACTTCTAACGTGCCCGTCCTGCCACCGGAACGCACAGCCAAAGCCTTAAAACGTCTGTCTCTGCAATTCGTAAAGAATGCAGAACTTAGCTCGGCCAGAGATCGTATGAATGTCTGCTAGAAGGTAACAAACCGGGTTCCCCCTGTCAACGGGAAGGCACTGTATTAAACGTTACTTAAGGCGGGTAATCGTAGATTGTTTCGGGACAGATTACAGGGGCGACTGAGGGTCAGAACAATTACTGACCGTACGGCCCATCGAGCGGACAACGACCCAATGCGCGGCTGGTGTCCTATATATTTGTCAGCGGGATGATCGCCGAGAAGGCACTGATTGCACGGATTCGTCGACGCGACAAGGCTGGCCGCGATGCGGCAGTTCTGACCGGAATCGGCGATGACTGCGCTGTGCTTCGGCTGCCCCGGCACTCAGGGAAACCGGTAGACACGCTGGTCACGACGGACTTTTCCCTGGAGGGCGTCCACTTCCGGCAGGATTGGCATTCGGCGGAGTCGATCGGCCACCGCTGCCTGGCGCGTGGATTGAGCGACATTGCAGCCATGGGCGGCGAACCGGTCGCGGCATTTCTTTCGCTGGCTCTGCCGCGGAATGTTTCACCGCGTTGGGTTGACCGTTTTACTGAGGGTCTGATGAGTCTGGCGGAGAAATACGGCGTGACGCTTGCCGGCGGCGATACTGCGGAGTCGCTCAACGGAATTCTTGCCGACATCGTGGTGCTGGGAACCGTGCCCAAAGGGAAAGCCGTTTTGCGGTCGGGAGCGCGGCCGGGTGATCGGATCTATGTGAGCGGGGAATTGGGCGGTTCGGCGGCTGCCGTCTGGAAGATGCGGAAGGACAAGAAGCGCAGGCAGAAATTGAATTCGCGCGAGTTTCCCCGGCATTTTTCCCCAGAACCTCGAATTGAGCTCGGGCGCATACTACGCGCGAAAGGCCTGGCTTCCGCCATGATTGATACCAGCGACGGCCTTTCCACCGACCTGGCTCACATCTGCGAGGAGAGCGGCGTGGGGGCGGAGATACAAGGAGAGCTTATTCCCAGAGCGCGCGTGGGCAGGCCGTTGAAGGAGGTTGATCTCGAACTTACGCTGCACGGCGGGGAAGACTACGAACTGCTGTTCACCGCTCCCCGCAGCAAGCGCATCCCGCCCTCGATTGCCGGAGTTCCGATTACGCAGATTGGACAAATCACTCGCGGGCGGAATATCTTCCTCATGAAACGGGGCGGCTTCAGGTCTGAGCTGAAGCCACAGGGGTGGGAACACTTCCGGAAATGAGTACTTTGGTTACCTCGCATCACCAGTGTCTATACCCTGCCGCGGCAAAACGGTACTAGAGTATGGATATGTCGTACTCCCAAACTGTCCCTCTTCGCACCGTACTTGTATTGCTGGCGATCGTTGCCGCGTCTGCAACGCTCTCCGCGGAAAAGAAACAGCCACCTCCCCCGCCCGAACACGCCAAGTCTCCGGTGCCCGCGGCGACTGACGAATACATCCGCAAAGAGTTCGGCGACGACTGTTCGCTGCTGGGTGGTCCTCCGCAGTTTGTTGGCGATCTTGACGGGGATGGCGTGGATGACCTTGTGGTCGCGGCCCGCTGCACGAATCCCATAGCTGACCAAGCCGAATACGGATTTCGCGTAACCGACCCCTACGATAGTTTTCTGGGCTTCGGCGACGTTAAAGTCACATCGACCTTCGCCTCCGACGAGCCGGAACGAAAGGGAGTCTGTCTGCTGATTGTCCACGGCGTCGGTCCGGAGGCATGGCGTTCTGATAAGCCGAAGCCCAAATTTTTGCTTATCAACCTGCCGTTCAAAACTCTGGCAGTAAAAAGATTGGCGCTGAAAAAAAGGACTGTGCTCGGAATCTACATGGAAGAAAGAGGCGAAGGAGAGAGTACGTCCTCCGTTCTCTTCTGGGACGGAAAAAAATATCGCTACCAGCAAATTGGAGCGACCTTCGATTAGACCAGCGCTCTAGCTTCGGAACACAGGTCGGATTAGCCTGAAATTGCAATTTGATTAATTGCGGGAAAGCTCGCCCTCCACCTTGCCTGCGATAGTCACGAAGCGAATCACGCCAGCGCTGTCCTCAAAAACCAGACCCGTGCCCTCGGAGTTCACAACTGCCGTTATCAGATGACCGTAGGACTTGGGAATGCCGCCATGAGTCGGAGTTTGGTCATAGCGCGCGAGTTCTCCTTCTTTCATGCCAGTCATGCTGACGAAGCGAATCACGCCATCGAGGTCCTCGAAGATGATCCCGGTGCCGATCTGGTCGGGGATCGCGGCTACCAGGCGCCCATACATTTTCGGGACGGCGCCCTGAGTTGGGGCTCCGGCGCAGGCAATCGTCGCGTTCCGGCTTCCACATAAGTAGCCAGCTATTCCCAAAAAGGCACCGCCCACGACAACGAGGATCCTGTTTCGCATTGGTTCGAACCTTTCTTTATCTCTTTTCGACAGAAGTGCAGCTATGGCTGGACCAGAATCGTGTGCATCATGCCGAGATCCTCGTGCAGCAGGATGTGGCAGTGAAAGGGGAAAGTTCCCGCGATGGTGGGGTCGGTGAAATCCATGCGCACGGTCACACTCGGGTAGGCGCCTTTCCCTGACCAATAGGGAATTTCGATAGTGTCGCGCAGGTCTTGATTGGTGACTGGCTGGCCGTCCACATCCAATAGCATGAAGTGGACCTGGTGGATGTGAAATGCGTGCGTTTCAAGGGTCCGGTTCTGAATGGTCCAGTCTTCGATGGCGCCCACCTTGGTGGTGATCACAGGCTTCTCGTTGGGCTGGAAGACCTGTTGCTTTTGTCCAGCGACGGTGAGATAGAACTGAATTGGCCCGTTGGTTCCAGCGAACTCTTCGGAAAAATAGAGCGTACGCGTCGCAGTGGGAGTGGCATTGCTTAAGCCCGCGAATTTTAAGCTACTTCTTGCGATCGGAGCGGCAGACGTTTTGGCTGGCGCCACTTGTTTCTTAACGCTGGTGCTGGAAAGGACAATGTTCGCGAGAACCTGCTGCGCGTCCGGGTTGCCAGTTGGCCCGGTGGAGTAAGGCAAAGTCATGAAAAGCTCAGTCGCTCCAGCCGGAGGCGGCTGCACGATAAATTCTGCGCGTCCTGCGGGAGGCACCAGGATTGAGGTTACCGTGCGAGTCGCGGCCAGAGGATAGCCATCGAGGGCAATCAGCTCCAGAGGCTGAGGCGTGCCGTTAAGCCACACCTCGAGCGGCATAAATTCCTGGAGACTGGCATTCGCCACCCGCCAAAATTGCGGTTCTCCCGACGTCATTTGGATGATGGGAGACGGACCGGAAGGGGAAGCGGCGACCTGATAGTTCAGGCTGAGTTGGTAAGGCCCTGGCACCCACGGAACCAGGTACTGCTGACGAATAACGAATACGCGCTCTGTAAGTCCGGTCACCTCGGGGCGTACCTTTTCCATGCCTTCGACAACGATCGCGCCAGCCGCACCGCCATTCACCTGAAATTCGGTGAAACCATGCACGTGGGGATGGTACCAATACAAGCCTGGCGGCTCGGTGGCTGGAATCTGAATGCTGTACCCAAAACCCGCTGTACCTGGTTGAATCAGGGTGTCGATGACGTCATCCTGGTGGCAGATAGGCGGAACATTCAAACCGTGGAAGTGAACGTTGGTCGACTGCAACATGGCGTTGCCACCATCGCCGCAAGTGGTTGCGGCGGCCGTCATTGACATTTGATGCATGGTGCTCTTCGAGCTTACAGCGTCGCCCGCGATTCCATCCACGACATTGAGTACAAGCTGGTCGCCGGGATTAACCCTGAACGTGGGAGCTTCGATAGTGCCCGCGGTGCTTTGGTATTTGTAGCAATAGTGCGAATATCCGGAGGCATCGACTGAGTATCCCATCGTCAAGCCGGCGTTAAGAACTCCGCCTGTCGAATACAGGCTTAGGGCATCCTGAACCACGGTGCCGGAAGCCGGGCGTGCGGGACACTGCGCCGCCGCTGCCGCCCAGCAGCATGCGCAAAACATGATTACCAGCCAACATCTAGAAACGCTGCGCATTTCTTGGTCTCCCAATCTGTCCGTGATGGTTTCTCTTGCCAGCGCGCTAGAAAGATCGGGGCGGAAAGGTTCCGATCGACAATAACCCGCCCAAACTAAATTCAAGCGCTGGCGAGACAGATAATTCCTGCAGCGTACACTTTCCGCCAACTGAACTTACCTGAACCATGCCGATGTGAGACGCGGAATCCGGATTGCCAAACTCGGCAACGTAAACCACTCCCCCCGTCGCGGTGCTTGTTTCCAGCGCCAACCCTGCCAGGTAAGACCACTCTGCGCCATAGTCTCTGAGTTTTCCCGATGTACAGCCCGCGGTGAGCGCACCGGTACTCGCGTTAAACCAGGCAGCAGTGATCTGATCGCCCTGATTGTTGCTGATGTACAGTAGTGTCTCGTCAGGGCTCAGCAAAATATTGCTGGAGCCGATCGAACTTCCCAGAGTGTAGGCAACCGTCTTCGCCAACTGGCCGGAGGAAATGTCAGAGACTTCGACGACGGCGGATGTCGAGGTATCGCCGAATAAGGCGTAATGCCCGTCCTTTGTGATTTCCACGGCACTGGGATAGGTTGCCCCCGTGGAGCCGACATAAGCGGTAGAGTTCTGCTCGTCACCATTCGGCACCGGGGGTCCAGAGGAGATATTGAACGATTCGATTGATCCATCGCCATAAGTGACAACCAGTACGTTCCCACTTATCGCCATGCCATCGATGATGCCACCTTGCAGTCCGGCAACGGAGACATCATTCACAAACATAAGTCCGCAGCCGGTCTCTACGTGAAAAGTTCCAATCGTGTTTGAATCGGTGAAGCTGGCATAGAGGTACTGAGCATTCATGGCCAAACCGATGCCATTTGACGTTCCCCCGTCGGTGCTCGAGCCAGAAGCGCTGGAGTCGAACTCCATGGTATTGACATTGATTCCAGAGATTTCGCCAGATGCAGCGTTGGAGCCGTAGACGCACTGGTTGCTACCGCCGTTGACCATGCTCACCCGGTTCGTCGCGAAATAGCCGCCTCCGATGCCCGCGCCCTCGGTCAAAACTTGTTGCTTGAGGGTGAGGAGACCGGTCGCTCCGATGGTGTAGAAGCTGAGACCGTTGGAGAATGGAGCATCTTCATTTGCAACCAGATAGGGTTGGCTTTGTCCCACGGCAAATCCGTGGGCGACGTAAAGGCAAATGAAGAATGCTACTGCACGCGACACACGAAGCTGATTCGATATCCGCAAGCTCTTCCTTCCTCAGTCTTCGTTCGCCGGCCCGGCGGTCAGCACGGCTGGAGGATTGAGGGGAAACACCATTTCAACTGCGCGCGCCTCATTCAAACTGGTCCGGGGGATGGGAGAGAATATCCCATCCCCGGATTGCCGCCTTTACTTGGTAGCTACGAATTTAATCACCCCATGGGCAACCAGATCGTAGCTGGGATTGACGGAGTGCGTGCACGTTGAGCAGGAGTTTCCTCCCGCATCCACGCCTGCCATTCGCGGCGCTGCAAGCAAAGCCTGCAGGTCGATGACGGCGAGGTAGGTCGGTATGTCGGTTGCCCAATCAGCGATCAGGCCATAGGCCTTTTGCGTGTTTGGGCTGACGTATGCCGTAATGGTGTGAGGATCGAAGCCGTCCTCGAACGAGTTTCCATCCGGAGTGGCGGGTATCTTGGCTCCCGCCCAATCAACGAGTGCCGGTGTGCCACTCCCCGAGGCAGTAGGAAGGGAGAGCACGCCGAACTCACTGCCGCCGAATTCACCGGTCACGATTCCCAGATGGGAGTTGCCCGGTGTAACCGAAATTCCGTCGGTGCCCGCCGAAAAGCCTTCGAAATCTGGGATGGCGAGGAACTGATTCGGTGCGGTCCAGCTACCCGGCGAACCGCTGGTGAATTTGGCCTGGGTTAAATCGGCTATGAAGACGTCCTCGGTGAACTCGTCAGAAGCCAAAGCGATTCCCGTCGAGCAGTCTTCCGCAGCAGAATCCAGAACGCCTCCGACTCTCATGCCGTATTCCGTCAAGCTTCCCGTGGCGCCGATTTGGAAGAGATCATAGACCCCGCCCTCGCCCGGCGACAGAACCAGATTTCGCGTGGCGTCCACCGAGATGTTTTCCGAGACATCGTTTACAGACGGCGTCGGCGTCGAAAACGCGCTGGTGTTGAGGTTCAGGGGTTGAATCGCATCTTCGCCGTTGTATCCCATCGAAATGTAGGCCGTGTTAGTGAGGGGGTCGATGGCGACGCCGCAGTTTTCACACGAGCCGCCAGAAAAACTGGCGTCGCTGTTAGTTCCGCTGGTCAGCGTTTTGGTGAGCGTCGAACCACTCATCACATACACGTCTGTGTTGTTGGCCGTGCAGACGGTCTGCCCGGTTACTGAATTGGATGAGCAGGCATTTACGGCATTTGCGGTGGCAATGGAGGCTGGGGAACCCGAACCCTCGACGGGCACGAATTGAACGCCGGTCGTGCTACAACCCCAACAGCCATTCGGGACATAAGCCTGCACCGTGGTAGTGCCGGTAAGTACGCCCAGTGAACTCGATGGCAAACAGGACGAGAGCCCCTTGGTAGTGGCGGTAATGGTGACTTCGGAGCAGGAGGGGCTGCTGGTGAAGGTGGTCCCGGTGGTTGTAACCCCAGTGATCGAGACGTAATAATTTCCGGTACTGGTGATACTGGCTGGAATCAAAAACTCAATCCGTTCGCTGGTGCCGAGAACCTTCGTTACTCTGAGGGCCGTTGTTTTGGTAGCACCAGTCCCGGAGAGGCTAGCCGAGCAGGAGGTGGCGATCGAAATCTTCACGCTCGCCGGGGCGATGGTCCCGGCCGGGAAGGCCGTACCCACGATATTAGTATTGCTGGAGCCCGCCGCGCCGGATGGCGGATTCGTCCAGGTGTCGAGCTTGACGCTCGCCCTGGCGGCTGGCGCTGCCGACAAGACGAGCATCAAACAAAAGAGGCACAGGGCAATGGTCGTCGCCCCGCCTCTGCTTTTTAGCAATTTTTTCAGGCTCGCTCCCAGATACTTACGCCGGAAGCCCATCAAGGCTGCCAGGCCGGTCCCCATCAGTGTTAAAGTCTCGGGTTCCGGTGTGGCGGCAGTGGTGCCCGTGGTCCCATAGATGATAGCCAAATCTCCATCCGCCAAACTACCTGAGGAATCCGTGATCGTGGCTTTGAAGCCCTGCGCCACTGTCACCGTGGTTCCACTATTTAGGTTGAAGGTTGTGGTGCTGAAGTTTCCCGTCAACGTGGCACTGGTCACAGGTACCAGAGTCGAAAGCGGGTTGCCGCTGAACGAGATGCCGTCAGGGTTAAGGGTGAAATAGGATGAGCCAAAAGTTTCCGTGGTTCCATTCGAAAGGGTCACAGTCAAATTCAAGCTCGAAAGAGAAATCGTATTCGTGACCGGAAAAGTAGTGTCCGGGAAAGCGGAAGAGTTGGGGCCAGTTTGATTGGTGATATCGAGCTGAAAGGTGTTCAGCCCGGTCACGTCGTAAGAAAAAATACCCACTGGCACAGAGGTCCCGAAAGCCGTGGCGGAAAACAGGCTAACTGCTCCCGCCAAAAGCAGGGCTTTGACAAGTCGGCGCATTTTTGATCCTCCCCTAACGAGGAACTGATTTGAACTGCCTTTGAATTTCACCTGGGAATCTAACGAGAATACTTCTCAAGCGCTCTGTGGGGGGAAAGAGGCGCTAAAGCGGAATAAACGCTCGCAAGCGAACATCCATACATTAAGATATTAAAAACAATAGGGTTATCCAGAAACTGCGCCCGGTGAAATGCAAACTGTTGCACTTTTGCAGCAAATAAGATGGCTGAAAGGTCCTGTTTGGCCGAATCGGAGATGAGACTTCTTACTTCCAGAGCTTTCGGGTCCGGGTACCCAACGATGGCGGCAGCTTGCAGGTCCCTCCCACCCGCTATAATCCTTCCGCCATGAATCTCGAAGAAAAAGTTGCAGAACTCAAACGTCGCAACCGTCTGGCCGAAGAAGGCGGAGGCGAGAAACGGCGCGAGCGGCAACATAAAGAAGGCAAAATGTCGGCGCGGGAGCGTATTGACTTCCTGCTCGACGACGGCACGTTCGAGGAGACTGACAAGCTGGTCACACACCGCTGCAACGATTTCGGAATGGCGGAGCAGAAGTTTTACGGCGATGGCTTCATCACCGGGTATGGCCGTATCGAAGGGCGGCTGGCTTATGTATTTGCGCAGGATTTCACCGTCTTTGGCGGATCGCTTTCAGAAACGAACGCGGGAAAGATCGTCTAGATCATGGATCTCGCTGCGAAGATGGGAGCGCCCCTGATTGGATTGAACGATTCCGGAGGCGCGCGCATTCAGGAAGGGGTGGCATCCCTGGCCGGGTACGCTGACATTTTTCTGCGGAACACCTTATATAGCGGCGTGG
>DASRWO010000148.1:0-4208 GCA_035654555.1 Candidatus Deferrimicrobiaceae bacterium
GTTGAAGGCTCCAACAGCGTTAGGTGCGGCAGCGCCGTTGCAAACAGTGGTGGTACTGGCAACCTCACCGCAGGGAAATATACGATCCGTAAATCGATCTGCAATGCCGAAAACTTCGTAGTGTCCAAAGCCGGGATCGAAGGCGGCCTTGGCGATGATATCGGGCGCAGGATTGGCCGTGTAGTTGGCAGTCGTGTTGTAGGTATTGCTCGCGCCTGCCTCTCCCAGCAGGAAGTTATCTCCGTTTCCGTGGGTGGTAAGCGTGCCTTGCGGGTTCTCAATGGCGACCGCGACCGCAACCTTATGGTCGAAGTCTTTGGTCAAGCGAAGCGCATACTGCCGGGCGAAAGTGAATCCGACGTTATACCCAGGGTCGATCGTCATGGGACGAGAGTCATTGGTTTTGCCCAAGTCGTCGCTGGGGGCTATGGACGCTTTGTTCTCCGTCACCAGGCTCCACATCTGTCCGCCGAGAATACTCAATCCGTTATCAAACTTCGCCTGGCCCCATGCCTGCCGAAGTCTGAAAGTGTAGCTATTCGTCTGGGTCGCCGTAGAAGTGACGCCTGCGGAGAGAAAATCACCAGAGATGTAGCTGGCGAACTCAACGTCCTTTAGACGTCCGTCGATGTAGACGGTAGGCCGAGACTGGCGAGCGGAGCCGAAGAACTCTGACAACTGGCTCTGGGAGGCACCAGGATTGGTCAGCGAATTGAAGGGAGTGCTGAGATCGGCCGCGAGTTCACGCGACCGCCGGACGAATGCAGCTTCCGCGAACCCGCCTGGCGTGATTGTGATTCCTTTGAAGCGAATGGAGATGACGGGGCTCTCCAGAGGGTTCAGAGTGGTTTGTGGCGGCGTGTCCTGCAGATTGAGGCCGGAGCTTGCCGCGCCATTTTGCGGAACCGCGACACTGCTCACTTCCGCTACCGATTGGTGAGGGACAGGTTGCGTCTCAGACTTGCTCGCAGCTTCCGCCGCGGCTTGCTGATCCTGCTGCTTCTGAAGTTGTTGTGTGAGTCTATCGATCTGTAGTTGCTGCGCGGCCAGAGCATCTTTCAGGGCTTGGACATCCGCGGCGGTGACGGTGGAAGGTGCAGGCGCGGCAGCCCCATCTTTGGCGGCGGGCGCACCTGACGGCGGATTCTCTGCCCACGCGCCCGCGGTTAAAGCCGCGAGCGCAAAAGCGGCGACGATCAAATTCTTGCTTGATTTCATGGAATTCGCAATCCTCTCCTTTTGAGTTTGGGTCGAATAACGTTTACCTGAGGGACTTACAGAACTTCTTCGCAACCGCCGGCGGTATTCCAATTTGCATTCATTCGCCGGCGTTTACCGCCTACTGTCTTTCCGCGACAAGGGCTACGTTCGATTACGAAAAATCGACGGGTCGCGATTTTGATTCATGCTAAGTATCTCTTATTATCACTATGGACTTAGTAGGGTTTATTTGTACATTGCTTTCGTGTGAACATCAGTATTAATTGCGAAGATATTTTCCGCGACCGTTAGGATTAGTTCAGGCTATCAACTGCACTTACTCGCTCTTCTGTCCCCCCACCACCATAGACAGGACGCTTCCCTTTTCTTTCTTCCGCGGCGTTCTCTTGGCTCTGGTTGAGCGCGGCGCTGGTTCGGCGATTAGATCGGCTAGGGTCGTATTTTCGAGAATATTGGCGGCAGCATCGCGCACATCGAGGAACAACTGGTAAAGAGCGCGGTGGGGCAGGTCGCGGTCAATCAGCGTACGCAACTGTTCGGCATCACCGAACGGCGCCAGCGGGCCGTCGATCAAACGCATGATCTCGCTCAACCGGATGTCGGAGGGATCACGCCGCAACTGATATCCACCCTTGGCCCCGCGTACGCTCTCGACCATGCGCGCGTTCTTTAGTTCAAGGAGGATTAGCTCTAGAAATTTCTCTGGAAGATTCTCCTCGTAGGCGATCTCGCGGATCTTGATCGCTCCCTGGTGGTGGCGGCGGGCCAACATCATCATCGCCTGCAAAGCATAAAGTCCTTTTTGCGAGATTTTCATAGGGGCGCCATTATGCCATAAAGTCTATGGTGTTAATAGACTTTATCTCGCTATGCTTGCAATCGGTTAACCATTCCTCACCCCTGTATAAAAGATTCTGACAACTTGTTTTCAATGGCTTGCAGAATGGGTTTCGGGAAAATAGAGGATACGGTGTGCAGCAGATTGCAGTTTGAAAGAAGAGTTGATTCCTTAGCTCGCGGCGATCGGTTTAGATTCGGACTCAGGCAACACCCGCAAAACTTGCACCGTGATATTGTCCGGTCCGCCCCGCTGCAATGCCAGCTTCACCAGGACGGCGCAGCAGCCAGCCGGACTGTTGCCCTTCACGGCCGCCTCCAGTTCTTCATCGCTCACTACGCCCCACAAACCGTCCGTACAGAGAAGAAGATAGTCGGAGTCCTGGAGAGCCATTGCCTGTTCGGCACTTTGTACGGCCACTTCGATGCCCGCGCCCAATGCGGCTGTGAGTATGTGCCGCTGCGGATGCTTCTCGGCATCTTCGGCGCGGACAATGCCAGTTTCGACCAGTCGGCCGACATAGGAGTGGTCACGAGTCAAGCGCGCGATGCTCGCACCGCGCACCAGATAAAGGCGGCTATCTCCGACGTGCGCAAAATAAAGTTGGCGGTCGCGGATCACGAGCGCCGTGCATGTAGTGCCCATGCCGTGAAGCGCGGGATGCTGTCCTGCGTAGCTTTGGATTCTTTCGTGGGCTCTGGCAAATGCTTCCCGTAGGGCGACATGCGGATCGTCCCCGACGACATTGTCATAAACTTCACGAACAGTTTCGACCGCCAGCCGGCTGGCCTCCTGACCGCCCTCGTATCCGCCCATGCCGTCGGCAATCACCGCTAAACTTCCCTTACGCTGGAGTTCTCCGTCCGCTGTCGGCTCCCAATAGAGGAAGGAATCCTCATTGTTCTCGCGCTGGCAACCGATGTCGGTCAGGCTTGCCACTTCCAATCCAGGTTTTACATTCATAGGATCATGTAATACTTCGAGCTCCGGCCATGCGGTGAGAAACTACAGGACTTCAATTCGTCACGAACAGCATGGGGGTATGGCCCCGCCATTATAGACAAGTTGGCGTGGCAAAACGCAGAGCACGAGAATGTGTTCGGAAAACAAAAAAGCCGCGGTCACCCGCGGCTCTTCTTTGGACATTAGCATGCCAGGAACGAATGGCTTAGAAGTCCGGCGGGCGGTTCGCGATGAGCTCGCTGAGGCGAAGATTTTGATCATGAGGCAACAGGATACAAAATCGCTGCTGTCCAGTGCGATTCAAGCCGGCGCGAACGGCTGTGTCAATAAGAGTCGGCTCGGGACGGACTTGTTTTCGAGCATCGAAGGTATCGTCGGAACCGCGCTGACTTGTGATATCGTCAATCGCGATTGAGCTGCATCCACACCGTCGGCCTCCGCACGGATGCGTCACAGACAAATCATGACTATCACGATAACGCGGCGGCTCGGATTAGTCTTTTTCATCGCTATAATCGCCCATCTGCTTCTCGGACAGCCCGGCCGCACAAGCCATGTCTCCAGACCGCCAGAGTACACTTTCAAGATCGTTCGAACTTTCCCACATGACTCAAATGCTTTTACCCAAGGTCTCGCCTACCATGACGGATTTCTATACGAGAGCACTGGACTGAAGGGCCATTCCTCCCTGCGCAAGTTGCGCTTGGAAACCGGTGAAATTATTCAACGCATCGACTTGCCGCCTGAGTTTTTCGGAGAAGGAATCACCCTGCTGAAAAATCAAGTGATACAACTGACCTGGCAATCGCATACCGGATTCGTTTATCGATTGAGGGATTTCCACTTGCTGCGGCGGTTTGCCTATTCGGGCGAAGGTTGGGGCCTGGCCACCGATGGCCGCGAGGTCTTTATGAGCGACGGAACTCCCGATATCCGGGTGCTCGATCCCGCAACGCTGGATGAAAGGAGCCGCTTTACAGTCCACGATGGAAATACGCGCGTAAAAGAATTGAATGAACTGGAATTCGTCGACGGCGAGCTTTTCGCCAACGTCTGGCAGACGGATCGAATCGCCCGGATTTCGCCACAGAACGGTGACGTGGTTGGCTGGATTGATCTCACCGGTCTGTTGAGCCCGGTTTATCAGCTCGGACCCGGAGCGGTCCTGAATGGAATCGCCTACGAT
>DASRWO010000149.1:0-6520 GCA_035654555.1 Candidatus Deferrimicrobiaceae bacterium
CCGGTGGGGGACGGCGCGAAGCGGACACGCGGCTTGAGTGAAGCGGAATCGACAATTTCGGGCATAAGTGGCCAGAGTTTGATGGTATGGGGAGGAGAAAAGTAACGTCAAGCCAATGAGATAGCTGGACTTCGTCTCAAAAATAGACACAAGCACCCGAACGTGGGCATTGTACTTAAATCTTGTTGTGTTCGTACCGTCGATGTGAAAACATTAACCACCGTCTTCTCCTGGTAACACCAAAAGGTAATTCAACGAAAATCTTAGCTAGGCCCCATGAACAGTATTTCCACCAGCATCGTTATTATCCCCGGCGTTGTCGCCTTATTGCTGTGCCTGCTGTTCTATTACCTCTATCAGCAGAGCCAGCAGGTTTACTTTCGCGCCTGGCAGATCGCATGGGCCTGCTATTCCATCCATTACGCGCTTGATGCGGTTCGTTATTACCGGCCTCCGGCACTCGCCGCCTTCTTTGCCAGTTGCTTGTTTTCGGTGGCCATGGGGGTGAGCATCTTCGTCTCCACGCGGCTCACGCGGACTGCTTTCCGCTTCCGCTGGTACGACGGAGCATTGGCTCTGGCCGGAACTCTTTTTGCCTGCATCGATTTGCGAAGACTTCTTTTGTCCGATCCGCTGCCGTTAGAGCAGCGTCCCTTGAGCCTGACCGTTATTTTCTTGAGCGCGGTGCTGTTGTATTGTTCAGCGGTTTTTTACTTGCACGCTCATCGTCGGGGATCGGCGGCTTTTAAAATCCTGGCCATTTCGCTCGCGCTCTGGGCGGTGCTCATGGCCGCTGTCCAGTCCGGCAGCCCAACCATGGAGATGTTTGGCAGTGTGGGCCACGTCTTAGGACCGATTCCACAGATGCTGCTGGGTATCGCCATGGTAATGGTGCTGTTTGAAAACGAGCGCAACGCGGTACAGGAAAATACGCTGGCTCTATCGACGCTGGGCGCCGATCCGAGGCGTCTTCTCTCCGCCGACGACTTGCTGCCCAGCATGCAGTCGGCTCTGGAACGGCTGGCTGGCGCGCTTTCCGCCAGCCGTGCGGTCATCTACATCGTGGAGCGCTGGCGTGGTTTGCTGCCTTCGGTGCAGCGTGGATTTTCTTCGGAATTTCTTGAAGTTCTCACCAGCAGTGGCGCCGGAGAATACATCAGCGATCGGGCGCACCGGCAGGGAGGACTCTTTACGGTCCGCGACATCAGCCATATGTCGGAACCGCTGCCTGTTGGCTCAGTCGGCACATTCGCCGGCTTCAAGGATGCGCTGGAAAAAGCGCAGATCCGAAATCTGACCGCGGTCAGCCTGCAGACCCGCGAACACGCATTCGGCGTGATTCTTTTTCCTCACGCCCAGCGCGAGGCGTTTGGTACCTCCGGTCCCCGTCTTATGGTGGGACTGGCGCTGCAGTTGGGGCTGACTCTGGAAAACTATCTCATCGCGCACGACGCTCACCGTAGAACCCAGGAGTATGAACTGCTGACCGAGATCGGCCAGGCAATCAGTTCACGGCTCGATCAGGATGAGGTGCTGCGAACCATTCACGCCGAGCTGGGACAGATTTTCAACAACAGCGATTTCTACATCGCTTTCCAGTCAGGGGATGAAATCTGCTTCGAGTTGGAAGTAGAAGATGATCTTGTCCTACCCAAGCGAAGACGAAAACTGGAGAACGCGTTTACCGAATATGTGATCCGAACCGGGCAGCCCTTGCTGATACGTTCGGATCTGGAGAAAACGCGGGCGCGATTGGGTATCACGTTTCGTCCGGAGCAGCCCGCAAAGTGTCTCTGCGCCGCGCCCATTCTGCTGAGCGGCAAGCCGGCCGGAGTGATGGTCGCAAAGAACAAAATGCGGGAATATGTCTTCGAGCAGCGCGATCTCGATGTAATGGTGACGGCGGCTGGGCAAGTATCGGTTGCCGTGGAAAATGCGCGATTGTTCGCGGAAGAACAACGGCGCTCGCGGCAACTGGCATTTCTTAACAACATTTCGCGCACCGCAATCTCGAGCGACGATCCGGTTCACATGCTGGGCCAGATTGTGGGGGAAATCCAAAAGAATTTCAGCTTCGATCACATCGGTATCGGCCTGCTCGATTACGGAACGAAGGAGATCGAAATTAAGGCTGAGGCAGGCGCGACCGCACATGCCATGGGCAAACGGATCCCGCTTGGCATCGGCATTCTGGGACGCGTGGCGCGCACGGGCGAGCGGGCGCTGGTGCAGAATGGCGTGGAGGGCCAGATGGGTGCGATTCTGCCCGAGTCGCGATCAGTGCTGTGCATTCCCATCACCTACGGCGAAACGTTGTTGGGCGCTTTGAATATTGAGAGCCGCAGGGAGAGTGCTTTCTTCCCGCAAGATGTTCTGATTCTCAACACTCTGGCAGACCTGCTGGCCACCGCCCTGCACAATGCTTTTGTTTTTCAGAAGCTGCAACAGCAATCGATCACGGATGGTCTGACGGGAATCAAAACCCGGCGCTTCTTTTGGGAGGCTTTGTCAGCCGAGTGGAAGCGCGCTTCGCGTTCCGGCAGAGCGTTCTCCGTGGTGCTGATCGATCTCGACAAATTCAAGGAAGTGAATGACACCATGGGCCACTTCGAGGGCGATCTGGTGCTCGCCCGGGTGGGACGTTTGCTGGAACAAAAATCGCGCCAGTCGAATGTGGTGGCGCGTTACGGCGGAGACGAATTCATCATCCTCATGCCGGAAACTGGGCCGGAGCAGGCAGAGGTCCTGGCTGAGCGCCTTCGGCAGTGGATCACCACCGACCCCATGCTCAGCGAGCATCACATCACGGGCAGCTTTGGCGTGGCCAGTTTCCCCATGCACGGGTTCTCTATCGAAGACATCATTCGCGTGGCCGACGCGGGCATGTATGTCTCGAAACGCTCGGGGGGCAACCGTGTGTCGGCGGCGCGGGAATTTACTGGCGGCGAGGAATTTGCTGCGCAGCGTCAGCAGATATCCACTTACATCGAAGGATTTCTGCAGCGCGAGCATAACGGACCGGAGCATCTGGAAGAGCTTGGTTCCATGCTGGTGAAGTTTTGCGGCGGGGAAGAAGATTGCAATGTGCCCTTGCTGAAGGAATCGATTGAAGTGTTGAGCCGAGCCGCGGAATCGCGCGAGCTGCGCACCTCCGGCCACGGCGATTTGGTGGCGCGTTATACGGAAATCATCGCCCGGGCGCTGCAGTTGCCTCCGGAGGAAACCAGCGATCTGGTTTATGCCGCTCGCATTCACGACGTAGGGAAAATCTTTGTGCCGGAGCGCATCCTGAATAAGCCCGGCCCGCTCACCGACGATGAATTTTTTCTGGTTCGAATGCACGCGCGCGTGGGCGCCGAGATTGCCGGATTTTTGCCGCACAGCGCCATGATGCGGCAGGCCATCGAGCATCATCACCAGCGCTTCGATGGCACAGGTTATCCCGATGGCGCGAAGGGTGAGCAGATCCCGCTATGGGCGCGCATTATTTCGCTCGCCGACGCCTACGCCAATATGCTCACCGAACAATCGATTGCGGCGGCGCGCACTCCCGAGCAAGCGCTTGACGAACTGGCGAAGATGAGCGGCACCGGCTTCGACGGGATGCTGGTGCGATTGTTGTTGCGCGAGCTGAAGTCGGAGCGAGCGTCGAGTCCGAAAGACGGTTTCTAGGTTTGAGAGACGGGCGTTTCTCGATGAAAGCCTACAATCGCCGCGGAATCGATTCGCAGGCAGGGGAGATCCCTTGCTAGCCGATTTCGCTATACCTTTGTCACACTCGCCGCTGACCAACTTTTAACAAATTGTCCCAGCCGATCCAGAGCATCGGGAAATTTGTCGGTCATCGCCGCGAATCCCAGGCGAAAATGCGAAGGCTCATCCCAGCAATCTCCGGGAGCGAGCAGTATGCCCTGTTCCGCAGCCGCTTGGCAAAAGGCGCGGCTGTTCTCTCCACTGACCAGCCACGGGAAAGCCGTCACTCCTCCACGAGGTGGGATCCAACCCAACGTCTCACAATGCTCGGACATGAAAGAAGCGAGCCGTCGAAGATTCCGAGTTGCGGTTTCCTGCGTTCTCCCGAGGACGATGTTCCGATGGCGCATTGCAATCTCCGCCAGCATCTCTCCGGCAGTATTGTTTGAAATGGAAAAGATGGTGCGCGCATTCCAGTAAAGTTCGCGGCGCCTGGGATCGTGCTCAATCATCCAACCGGTTCGCACTCCGGATAAAGGGAAAGCTTTCGAGAAATCATGGATGACGGTAGCGTGCGGCAGACGGGAAGCCGATCTTGTCCCCTGTCCACCGTTGATAGGATGATAGATAGGATGGTAGACCTCATCGCTCACCAGTTGGATTTCACGCGATGCCGTGAACTCGTGCAAGTTGTCCAGTTCCGCATCGCTAATCGTCGCCCCGGTGGGATTGTGCGGACTGTTCACCAAAATCAATTTCGTATTTCGATCCGCGAGTCGCTTGATCTCTTCGAGATCGATACGGAAGTCGTTCTCCCTCCGCACCGCGTAGTAGCGAGTCTCGATTCCAAGCGATTCGGGTAAAGCGGAAAAGGGCGGATAGCCAGGTTTAGGCAGTACAACGTTGGCTCCAGCTTCCGCCGCCAGCCAAAAAAGAATAAGCAATGCCTCAGAGGCGCCCGTTACGACTTGCACACTGCCGACATCAACCTCCTGCATGTCGGCGATTGCGGCGCGTAACCCCTCGGCGCCTGCCGGACGGCTGTAGCGCAAATCGTGATTCAGAAAGCGTTCCCGCTCCTCCTCACCGGCGAGGTTCAGGATCTCATTCAGGGTCCAGCGTGGTCCTTCGCTTGCGGCCAGGTTGAATTCGATATCGTGCTCGTAGGTGTCCAGCCACATGTCCAGCAGGAAGGGTTTCAAACGCATGTCGCACCTCGAAGCATTAGATCAGCCGATCGTCATCCGGCCTCACAAAAGTTTCACGCGCCCGGTTCGCAAATTGGCAGTGAGATTCTGGCCGACCCACTTTACGTCTTTCTCGCCATCAGCAACCCAGCCAGTTCGCGGAGGACTGGCAACCGAGGTGGGCTCGCTTGAACGACGCGGTGGCACTCAAGCGATTAGTTCCTCTATCTCTGAGCCCTTGCCAATCCTTGCGATCACTTCCCATTTGTTCTCGGTTCGCCTAAAGAATGTGACGTGGTTTGTCAGGTTTTTTAATGTTCGACCAACGATCCACAATCCTCCCGGTTTGAGTGTTTGGAAAGCCGCATTAGCGCCCTCAACCAACTTCTCGTCGCGGAAATAATTCTTGTTAAGGATATTCATCGTTCGCAATACATGGACAGCCGGGGAGCGTCCGAACACGGAACGTATGCAGATTTGAAACCGCGAATCCTTGTTGCAGAGAGACTTTGCTTCAGGATGAATGCACGAGATTTGCTCGAGTCGATATGTGCTGTTTCGCTGTGGCAGGCCCAACCGCCGGAACGACCTCTTTGCTCGTGCCGCCATTAGGCTTCGCAGCGGATATCGATAAGGCTCACGGTAGCTCAGAAACAACACAAAAAGGGGGGTAAGATATTGCAAGGGCTCCCCATCGGGCTCGATGATATAGGCCTTTCCTCCTTCGAGACAAATGCGAAGCAGGTACAGCAATCTATCGGATGCTTCAAAGGTTGCCCTTGGAAACGCCTGAAATAAGCGCTGTGCCCATTCGGCCGAGGTCAGGCAATTGGAGGCAGCCCGATCCTGCACCAGAAGTTCCGCGTCCTGTGGATACCACTTCTGAAGCAGTTCCAAGGTCGTAGCGTCCACGTCCAACATGCGGTGGCGAAAGGTTGTGCGCCTAGTTCCGTTTGAAGTGCGCACCACGAGGTTGATATCTTCGAACCGGGATACCTCTTCTGTGGTCGGATTCTCGCCGATTTGCAGCAGGCCGTAAGAAGTCGTCGTCCCACTGAGGGGACCCTTCCTTGCCGCTCGAACGTATTGCTCCACCGTGGTGATGCCGAGCGAGAACATGCCTGCGCAGCGCTTCGGTAGAAGGGTATCACGGAGGCTGCGCACAAGCCTGATGCACATTGCAGACGCAATAAGTGTTGTAACATCGCCATTTCACGCAATTGATATTGAGCGGAGCCAAACCCTGGCCCCAGCCATCAAATCCTCGCAGGAGGTGACGAAAGATGTATCACGTGCAGCAAGAGAACCTTCCTTTTGTTGGTAGTTCGCATGAATTTGTCGGAGCTGAGCAGGGTAACACCGGTGTTTCAGTGTTCCTGTTCCATGGGAAGCCCGGTTCTGGACCACGTCCGCACCGGCATCCGTATGACGAGATCCAGTTCATTCGCGAAGGCCGTGGAGTTTGGACGGTAAGCGGCAAGACCTTCGAGGGCAGCGCTGGAGACATCTTTGTTATCAAGGCCGGCGAGATCCACAGCTTCAAGGCGGTTGGCGATTCACCACTGGTGCAATTCGACGTTCACCTTAGCCCCCACTTCATCCAAGAGAATCTATAGAGTCGTGGATTCCAGCATGCGCGG
>DASRWO010000150.1:0-9336 GCA_035654555.1 Candidatus Deferrimicrobiaceae bacterium
ATGGCGGAGAGGGAGGGATTCGAACCCTCGGTACAGGTGTTAGCCCGTACAACGGTTTAGCAAACCGCCGCATTCGGCCACTCTGCCACCTCTCCGGCGTGCGGAAATATAGTTTAGCACGGTGGGCATGATGGCGATTGCCGCTTCAAGCGTAAGTATTTAAGCCTTATTGAGCCCACGAAGCAAATGGTTGTCCCTTCCGTTTCTTTTGAGACCTCTGGGGAGCAGCTTGCGCTTTTCCAGCGCCGCAAGCCTATCAGACAGCCTACGCATTGCAAGCGATGGCCTCAAGCGTGGGAGGTTTAATGTCGTGTTTGCGAGTTACTCGGTCATTTGAGTGGCGGAGGACTAAATCCGCGATCGCTTCCTTTACGCCAATGCGTTCAAGATTCGTCGCAATCCCTCGCCGAAACCCGTGCCAGCCCGCACACTCAATATCAGCCCGGTTGAGTGGCGGTCGAGATCGATCTCCGTTCGGGAAGATTACAATCGCCAGCGATTCGATGCAGAGTGGAAAACTCGATCTGAGAATTAGCGGGCCAAAAACAACCAGTGTTTTTATGCGTTCGATTCAAGCGCGGAATGCATGCGATTTGTAATAGTTTTCCGTCCACGAAAACTCTTGACTTCGGAATAGCCCGCCATTTATAAGGCCTGTCTACGATCCAAGACCTGCGAAACTTTCTCCTGCGGAACGGAGAATTATCATTCAGCGTGGGGCCGCTGAAAAGGGAGTTCTAATGTTGAAGAAGAGAGCTCTGCTGACGGCAGTTTTTTGTTCGTTTGCCTTTTGTATCTGTCCACTCCTGTACGGTCAAGCCACGGGAAGTTTTGCCGGAACCGTGTCCGACAAGGCTGGCGCCGTAATCTCAGGAGCCACGGTGAAGGCCACGGCGCAAGAAACCGGACTTTCGCGTGAGGCAAAGACCGACGATTCCGGGCATTACCTCATTCCCTTACTCCCGGTGGCGCACTATACCCTTCGCGTCGATTCCCAGGGCTTCCAGGCGAATGAACAGAAGGATGTTCGGCTGCAGGTTGATGAACATCGTGAAGTCGATTTTGCCCTCGCTCCCGCTTCGGTCACTTCGACAGTTGAAGTGAATGCTACCGAAGTAGCCGTAGAGACTGCCAATCCGAGTTTGGGGCAGGTCATTACCTCTGAGCAGGTGGCCGACCTGCCATTAAATGGACGGAACTTTACCCAATTGGCGACGCTGACGCCGGGGACAACCTCATCCACCAGCCCGGTGAGTTTCTTCACCAGCGCTGCCAGCAGCGAAGCGGCTACCCGTGGATCGTTCTCACTTTCTTCCGGCGGTTCGCGCGAACAGGAAACCGACTGGCTGCTCGATGGTAACGATAACAACCAGCTCGATGAGGGTGGAATTGCGATTTTCTCCGAGATCGACGACATTCAGGAATTCAAGGTCCTGACCTATAACTATTCCGCCGAGTACGGCGAGCGCGCCGGCCCTACCGTGTTAGTCACCACGAAATCAGGATCAAATCAGTGGCACGGCTCTCTGTTTGAGTTCTTTCGCAATACCAAGCTTGACGCTACTCGTTATTTCTTTACATCGAAGCAACAATTCAATCTGAATCAGTTTGGAGGTTCCCTGGGCGGGCCGATCAAAAAGGACAAGACATTTTTCTTTCTCGATTATCAGGCGAAAATGCAGCGGGAAGGCGTGCCTTTTACCGGCTTCGTTCCCACAGCAGCGATGACGACGGCTGACGCCAATGGAAATTATAACTTTGCTTCTGATCCGGTCAGCAGCACCCTTCAGCTCGCGAATCCCTACCCATACGCCCAAACCGCTTCCGGCCCCATCACGGGGCCTTTCGAATGCAGCACCGCGACCGGCCTTCCCGAGACCCCGACCCCAACCGGAGGCCAGGCCCCTGGAGCGGGCTTTACGCCTTGCAACATAATTCCGGGAGCGCTGATCAATCCCATCGGCGCCAGGGTGGCGCAGCTCTATCCCGCGCCGAATGCAAATCCCGCAGGGGGCTTCAACTACGAGAACCAGCCGGTGCGGAAGCTCAACGAGGGAACCTGGGATGTCCGTCTCGATCACAATTTTTCCAGCAAGGATTCTGCTTTCGCCCGTTTCAGCTACGACCAGGCCACGAACTTCGTCCCCGGCGGATCGCCGACGTGGTCAGAGGCCAACGCCTTCGGGAGTAACCAACACATTGAAAACCACGGGCGCAATGCAGTGATAACCGAAACTCACGTCTTTTCTCCAAACTTGATTAACCAGGCCACATTCGGCTACAACCGTATTTTCAACCACATTCTCTCCTTCGGTACCGGCACCTGCGAGGCCGCACTTCTTGGCATTCCCGGTGCGGACTTGGCCAGCTCCTGCGATAGCATCACCGGCTATCCCGCCAGTTTGAATCAGGCGTCGCAGGAGTGCGTGAGCTGCGGTCTGACATCCTTCGATATGTCGGCCTACTTTTCCGTGGGTGACCGCGGGTATGCACCGTACCAGGGTGGGACCAACGTGTATTCGCTCTCCGATACGCTCGACGTCGTTCACGGTAAGCACGAGATTCGGGCCGGACTGGTTTTTCGCGCAGAGGAAATGAATATACGAAACAATGCTTTCCAGGACGGCTTCGTTGTAAACGTCGGCTCTGCGACCGGAGACAACATCGCCGATTTGCTTCTGGGTAGCATGGGAGTCTTTGCGGCGCACGATCAAACATTCCTGGGGGCAACAACGGGACGTCGCTGGAAGCTGTTTCGACCCTTTGTGCAGGATAACTGGCGGGTTACCAGCAATTTGACCTTGAATCTCGGATTTGCCTGGGCCTTGGCGACGCCGGAAACGGAGGAGGCCAATCGGCAGGCGAATTACGATGTTGCTAGTCTTAAATGGTTCGTCCCGGCCAACAGCCCAGGCATAAGCGGCTGCACGGTTTGCGTTCCTACCAATGGACGGGTGGGCATCCAATTTGACAAAACCGCTCTGGAACCCAGGATTGGATTCGCGTGGAAGCCCATGGGCAGCGATAAAACCGCTATTCGCGGGGGATATGGTATCGTTCACGATTCCGCGTGGAACCAGGGTGGGCAGGGATTGTGGCAGAATCCTCCCTATTACGCGGAGGTTGACACTAGCGGGCTTTGCGCCACCCCCACCAGCACCGGATGCGGTCTCTCGAATGGCTTCCTTCTCCCAGTCGGCACTCCATCTACTACGCCCGTGGCCGGGGGTGCGGTTTACAGCTCTCCTGTGAATCCTCAGGTTTACACCGGAACCATTCAGTCCGAGAATCGCAACTTCAAGCAGGGGATTATTCAGCAATTCAACCTGAACGTTGAGCGCCAGATGCCGGGAAATGTAGTCCTGACGGTGGGCTACGGTGGCTCTCGCACCGCGCACATTCTGATCGGCCAGTTCAACGAGAACCTCAATGATCCCAGCGCCTGCCCCGGCGGAACAAATTTCACGCCTGGTTACACACTGGGCTGCGGCTTTGGATTCTTCCCCTACGCGGGGGTCTTTCAGAGTGTTGACATCAACAACAGCATCGGCGCCGCTCGTTATGATTCTCTGCAGGTCAAGGCCGAGACCAAGAGTGCACGCCATGGTCTCTATGCTCTGATCGGCTATACCTATTCCCGCAATTTCGATACCGGACTGACCGACGGTCTCGGTACCAATCCCGGCGCGCTCTACTATCCGTTGCCTGGCACTGCGAAACTGGACTGGGGCCTGTCACAACTGAACCTCAATAACAGTTTCACCGCCAGCGTCCTCTATGACCTGCCGTTCGGCAAAGGTAAGAAGTTTGGCAGCAACTGGGGCGGCGCCACCAATGCCGTTCTTGGACATTGGCAAGTGAATGTGATTGAAAGAGCGACCTCCGGATTTCCGCTATTTGTGGTCGATAGCGCCAACGAGGCGGGCGTGGATTTCTCCTATAACGGAAACACCTTTCAGCGTCCGAACTTAGTGGGCGATCCCAACAAGCCGGGCCCGGTAGCAGGGAATCCTGGCTGCACCTACCCGGTTCCTACTCGGGTGCACACGATTCAGAACTGGTTCAATCCCTGCGCCTTTGCGCCGGCACCGGCTGGAGAGTTGGGGACAGCCCCACGGGCCCCCGTCTACGGCCCCCGCTTTGTCAACACAGATTTCTCGGTAATCAAGGAGTTCCCTATCCCTTTCCGCGAGGCGAATCTGCAATTCCGGGCGGAGTTCTTCAATCTGCTCAACCACGCCCAGTTCTTCCTGAACGGTTTCGCTGACACCGGAGAGCAGGACATCAACACTCATTCCAGTTTCGGAGTGATCAATAACACGGTAAATAACCCGCGGCTCATTCAGTTTGCTCTGCGGCTTAATTTCTAGAGTAACCTGCGATACCGTGCCTCTACTCGGGCAGATTGGGATTTCACTCAGTCTGCCTTTACTTTTGCGATTCAAAATCTCGCGGAGGATTTATCGCCGCGCCACATCGCGACTATTCTTCGGCGTTTCGCTGTCCTTCGGGTTAAAAGCTTCGGTCAGCGATATCACTTTCATCGCGCCTCGAACTTGGTCGAGCGTCGCCGAGGATTTCAGCGTCAACGTCACCGGCTCTCCGGGAAGTAGATCGAAGTAGTTATCCGAGATATTGACATCCAGGTCGCCGAACGAAAGATAAACGCTTCGCGCCAGCTTAGTTGACTGAATGGTGATGGTGTAATCTCCGCCGGTTTCGTTGATAGTTGTCTCGATCTTCGGAGCGACCGGCAATTCCAGGTTGTGAGTCACGTCGAAGAAAACCAGATTTCGGGAAACTTTCTTCCCACCCACTTCCAGGTCAAACACCAGAAACGTGCGATGAGGATCGCCCTTGGCCGCAAGCGTCGCTTTATCGACTGTGAAATAAATCGCACTCGATTGCGCGGGGACTTGCACTTCTTTGGTTTGCTCCAGCAAAGAGTTTCCGGAAAAATCAAGCAGCCGCACGTGAATCGTTCCGGAAAGCGGCTGCAACTTATCCGATACAACGTAAACGTCCACTTTATCGTCGTGCAAAAATGGCGAGACCAGCACATCGTCGTAGAAGCGTCGCGCGTAGTAGTGCAGCGCCTTCCAACGTCCGTAGTAATCGATGCTGGCCCACGAGGCCACCGGCCAGCAGTCATTCAACTGCCAATACAGAGAACCCATGGTGCGCGGACGTTGCCTGCGCAAATGCTCAGCGCCGATCTTGATGATCTCCGCCTGCTGCACCTGGCTCAGATAGACGTACGAAGCGAAGTCTTTCGGCTGGCGGTACTCGCGCAACATGTACGTGAGGATGCGTTCGTTGCCGCCTTTATTCTTTTGATGCGCCTGCATCACCGTGGAGCGAATGTCGAAATCCTCGGGCTTGGCGAAGGTTTCAATCGTGCGCATCTCGGGGAACGACTGAAATCCGTACTCCGTCATGAAGCGGGGAAATTGCAACGTGTAGTCCGAAGCCGGCGCCTGCGCATGCCAGACCTGCCAGTAGTGCATATCTCCGTTGTGTTGATTGTCCGGAATTTCTTCGAAGTTTGCGCTGGGCGAACTCGGCCAGTAAGGCGTGGGATCGGTATACTGCGTGACCGAACTCTTGATGATGTCGGCGAACATGATGACGTAATCCTGCCACACGCGCTCGCGCGTCGCCGGCGAAACGGATTCTTTGAAGGCCTGCCGATCACCCCAGTGATACCAGCCGGTTTCGACTTCATTATTGCCGCACCAGATCACGATGCTGGGATGATCGCGCAGCCGTTTGATCTGGTCGATGGCCTCTTGCCGGACGTTTTCTTGAAATGCAACATCGCCGGGAATCATGTCTCCGCCGAACATGAATTCCTGCCAAACCATAATGCCGAGTTCATCGCAGATATCGTAAAAATCGTCAGACTCATAGTAGCCGCCACCCCACTCGCGAACCATATTCATGTGGGCATCGCGAGCAGCCTGAAGAATGTTGCGATGAATTTCCGGAGTAACGCGGTTGGGAAAGCTGTCGAAAGGAATGACGTCGGCGCCCTTCGCGAACACGGAAATTCCGTTCACCACAAATTCGAAACTCTTCCCCCATTGATCGGGCACGCGGCGCAATTCCACAGAACGCAGTCCGGTTTTCGTCTCGGCGTGAGCCGCCGTCTCACGGCCAATACGAATCGAGGCAGAAAATCGGTAACGGCTTTGCGCTCCGTACCCCACCGGGTACCACAGTTTGGGCGAGACAATTCGCAACGGAAAGGAAACATGATTCATTCCTGCGTTGAGGAGCAGCGTCTGATTTCCGTCGGAAGTCTGCGCTCCAGATAATTCATCGTGAGCCAAGGTGAGAGTCGCGGTCGTCGGCTTGCTCGCTTCGATATCGAGCTCAGCGGTAACGTTGGCCAGGTCTGACTTAATGCTGTGTTGGTGGATGTGGAAATTTTCGATGCGCAGCGCATCCCAGGCTTCCAGACGAACGGGCTGCCAAATGCCCTCGGTCATGTAACGCGGTCCCCAATCCCAGCCGTAGTTATAAGGAGCTTTCCGCGTGTAAGGAGCGGTGGCGATATTTTCTTCGTTTTCAGAAATCTGAGTCGAGATCGACGGCAGAACGTAAGGAAGCGTCTTGACGTAGGGAATCATCTTCTCCACCGCAGAGTGGAAAACGATTCGCAGCGTATTCGGTCCAGACTTCAACATCGCCTTTGCAGGAATCCGCCAGCGGCGGAACATGTTATCCGCATGCAATATCGGCTGATCGTTGAGGTAGACGTCGGCAAACGTATCCAGTCCATCGAACACGAGATCGAGATGGTCATGCGACAGCGTGGCCGCGTCGATTTGAAAAGTCGTTTGATACTCCCAGTCGGCGAGTCCGATCCACTGCAGATGGAATTCGTTGTCTTTGTCGAAGGGATCAGGGATGAGTTTATTATTCAGAAGATCCGTTTGCACGACTCCCGGAACCTGTGCAGGATGCCACTCTTTAACGTCGGATCGACCGACATTCGCAACCGCACGGAACTGCCAGCCTGCATTCAAATTTTGCGCCGATGGTTCGGCGGCCTTAAGCGGCAATGCAGCCAGCGAGCACAACATCCCTCCTCCGACGAAATAAAATAAAGCCGCGGACAGACGACGAAAAAACCCATGCTGGATCAGTTCCATATCAGTTGCTCCTAATTGTGCTGTGACTCAGTGTTGCGGACTCGGTTCCGGTGCGGCTGGTTGTGGCTGAGCCGAGTTGCTCTGCAAACTTTCGAATTCCTGCATTTCGTGCTTGGCCTCAGCAGTCTTTCCCTGCTTGCGATAAATTCCCGCGAGCCCAAAATGCGCTTGCGCCGCCAGCGAACTTTGCTTCTCGATGGAGAGGAGCTTGGTCCAGGCTTTCTCGGCGGCCGGGTTATCGCCTTCGAGCGACGCCGCTTTCCCGAGAGCATAAAGCGTCTCCGGCATGTCGGGCAGCAAGCGATCGGCGCGCAAGAGTTCCGCTCGCGCCTCATGCGTCTTGCCTTGTTCCAACAAGGCTTCTCCCAGACGATAGGCAGCCTCAGCATTCCCCGGCTGCAACTTGACTTGCATGCGAAATTCTTCTTCCGCCTTCGGCCATTGGAAGGCTCCAGCATAAACTTCGCCCAGGGCAAGATGGGCCTCGGGCAGGCCGGGGCGCAGGCGCAACGCCTCGCGATATTCTTTTTCCGCGTCCGGCATTCGGCGCAGCACGAAATAGTTTTCTGCCATGGCCTGGTGCGCTCGCGCGGAATCAGGATAGGCGGCGAGCAAAGTATCAATCGATTGCTTGGCCAGCAGGCCGCTGGCACGACCTAAATAATAAAGAATATCGGGATCGTTGGGATGTGCCGCGAGCCCAGCTTGCAGATTGGTCACCGCTTCCGGCAGTTGTCCAATTTGAATTTGCGCAATGCCCAAGGCGGTTTTATCTGGCGAGAGTTGTAGGTGCGGAACCGCCTCCGCCGCGTAACCTTGAGCGAGCAGGGCGTAGCCTAACAACTGATGAGCCGGCGCTGAGTTTACGTTGAGTTCCAACGCGTGTTTGAGCGGCGCGATCGCAGATGAGTAATCGCCCTTCTCCATGTAAGCCTGCCCGAGACTGACGAAGCCGTCGGCAAATGCAGGATCGATCTCCGTAACCTTCTTATATTCGCTGATGGCGACATCGAACTGTCGCTGCTTGTCTGCCGCGATTCCAGCTTGCATGTGCTCAGCGGCCTGCGGCGATGCGACCTGCCAGGCGAACCACAAAGCTAAAATTGCGCCGATCAAGGCTTCTCCGGTTCACGCACTTCCAAAAACTGATCGGCATGAACGTCGTTTAACGTTTGATGAATTCCGGATGGCCAGACAATTTCCACCTTCGCTTTTTCCGCCGATTCCAGTCCGAAATGAAGCCGCTTGTCGCTCGACGAAAGATAACTTCCCGCCGAAGTCGCAAACCGCGTCTGCCCGTTCACCTGCACACGCGCACCGAATCCGTCGCGATTGCTCCGCGTCCCGCGCAAATTAATCACCAGCCAGTGCGCTTTGCCGCCATGGTTCATAAATACCTGAGGATGGCTGCCCAGTGTTGTCATGACAACGTCCTGCCATCCGTCATTATTTAAGTCGCCGAAAGCGGCTCCCCGCGCGGCCCAGGGAACTGAGTCCCCGGAATCGACACGCTCGAAGCGTCCATTGTGATTCATCGCCAGCAGCGGCGGTTCAAGATAATGCAGCGAAGGATCGATCTTTTCCACGTTGTCGAGCACATGCCCTTGCGCAACGAACAAATCCTTCCATCCATCATTGTCGAAATCTTCCAGCCCGACGCCCCATCCCGAACTTCCACTCGAGAGCAGTCCCAACCCGGTTTCCAGACTGCGGTAAGTGAACGAACCATCGCCGTCGTTGTGATACACCCCGTAGATCTCCCGGGGCAACTCAGTGACAATCACATCGGGCCGCCCGTCATTGTCATAATCCTGGAACACGACTCCCATGCCCGAAAGCCGGCGTCCATCCTGCGAAAGCGCCGTGCCCGCTTCCATTCCTACTTCCGAGAAAGTTCCATTCCCATTGTTATGAAATAGATATTGCTGCATGCCGTCGTTCGCAACAAATATGTCGGTGAACCCGTCGCCATCGTAGTCGGCGAATGCAACCCCCAATGCGCGTCCCTTCTTCGACGCGATACCGGAACGCTGGCTTACGTCCGTGAACGTTCCGTCGCCATTGTTGTGATACAGGATGCTGGTGGTGGAGGGGAATTCTTCCGGGGGACAATAAGTGTGGTAGTTTCCGCCGCAATCTTTGCTATGTTTGGTGTCCCAATCCATGTAACGGGTCACAA
>DASRWO010000151.1:0-2676 GCA_035654555.1 Candidatus Deferrimicrobiaceae bacterium
ACAAAACAACTCCTCCTACATCCTACTATTAACTACTGCATGTATGTCAAGGAGGGCGAAACGAGGGCTTGGCGCTATGGGGTTCAGATGCCCCTTCCGGACAGCGGCTTGCTCAAAACATGATTGGATTTCCCGTTGCGATGCTGGCCTCGCACAACTGTTTCATATTGTTGAAGAACTCTTTTTCGGAATCGGCCAGAATGTCGCTGGAGTGAAGTACGGTATCGACTTCCTTCAACAGCTTCGCCGCGATTTTGCTGGAGAGCCAATCTCCGGTGTGCGTGCCGTCATAGAGAACCTTTTCCAGCAGAATGGGAAATCGCGGTCCGGGACTGCCCTGCAAGTGGCGGAGAAAACTTCGCAGATTTTGAACCCGAGTAATGTTGCCGAGAAATAGTGAGAGAAGATATCCCTCGTGCTCACAGCACTCACCCAGCCACAGCTCGTGAGCGTCCCATTCTTCTTCAGAGGGATCCCCCGTTAGCGTGGGCTCGCCGGATTCGTCGAAGGTGAGCCGGTCGGGGAACGGATGCGGTTTAGCCTTGCCGTCGCGGATACAGGTACAGCGCACGAATCCATCAAGGCTCATAACTTACTTCCGACTCGAAATCTTGCACGCGAAAGTATCTTGGCAGAAACCTTCGCGGGCAGGAGTGCCCGCGCCACACAGTCCGCGCTATACGGGCTCAACGTACTCCGTTTGGATATATCAAGATTTTACTGGCCTCGCCGGTCTTCAGCCGCTCCATGGCTTTGGAAAAGTCCTTCATCGGAATGCGGTCGGTGATTACGGGACGCAGGTCCAGTTTGCCGGCCTTCAGCAGCGCAGTCATCTGGTACCACGTCTGGTACATGCGGCGACCGTTGATGCCTTGCACCGTGATGCCCTTGAAAATAATATCTTCGGAAAAGTTTAACGAGATGGGCTTCGAGGTCAGACCTAGAAGGGAAATTCTTCCGCCGCGGCGCACGATATCGAAAGCTGTTCGAATCGAATCCGGATGGCCGGCCATCTCGAGCACCACGTCCACGCCAAGCCCGCCGGTCTTCTCCATGACGATCGCTTTCACATTTTCTTTGGAAGGATCGAGAATGTAGTCGGCCTTCATCTCGCTCGCAATCTTGCGCCGGTGTTCGTTCACTTCGATGGCGAACACGCTAGTCGCACCCACGGCCCGCGCTACCGCGATGGCAAAAAGTCCGATCGGGCCGCATCCCGTGATGGCCACGGTTTTCGCGGCGATCTCACCGGCGAGAACGGTGTGGACGGCATTGCCCAGCGGGTCGAGAATCGAGGCATATTCTTGAGGAATGGCGGGATCGAGTTTCCAGATATTCGATTCCGGAATGACAACATACTCGGCGAAGGCGCCGTTGGCATCGACGCCAATAATTTTTACGTTCTGGCAGATGTGAGCTTCGCCGGTGCGGCACTGCAGGCACTTGCCGCATGCCACGTGCATTTCGGCGGAAACAAAATCGCCTTCTTTCACGCTGGTCACTTCGTCACCGAATGCGGCCACCTCGCCGCAAAACTCGTGGCCGGGAATAAGCGGGGGATGAATACGGCTCTGTGCCCAGCGATCCCAGTTGTAGATATGCAGGTCGGTGCCGCAGATGGAGGCCATCTTTACTTTGACCAATACTTCATTCCGTCCGAACATCGGAACCTTAACTTCGCGAATTTCCGCTCCGGGCGCGGCCTCCGGCTTGACGACCGCCAACATCGTGGATGGCATATGCAATACCTTATGAATTCTGACGCAGACGCAAACGTATGATTTTAGCACCGCGTAACTTGGGTGCTTTCCGTGGAGTGGGAAGATGGCCAAATTAGCGTGATGCTGGTAATCCCTCATTCGACTTGGGCGGGGCTTTTTTGAACTCTTCGGATTTGCCGCGCGGAATGCTCAGAGTGTTCCACTCGTTGGCGCGGAGATGCTTGGCCAGAAAAATAATCTGCCCAACGTGGCCAGAATAGTGGGCAATCTGACGGTTAACCGCTTGCAGCACAGTGTGGGATTCACCTCGAATGGTCACTGTGTGCATAACGTCTTCGGGTTTGAGCGAATCGAGCGCCGCGAAAACTTGCGCCCATCCTTCTTCCCACCAGCGCATCACGTCGGCGCGCGTGGTTGAGCTATTCAACTCAAATTCCTGGTCGCGAAAACGGTCGGGCTTCTCGCCATCAGTGGTGAGGAAGTCGGTGAAGCGGGAGCGCATGTTCCCGGCCAGATGCTTTACCAGGATGGCAACAGAATTCGATTCCGGATCGATAGTGGCAAATAGTTCTTCGTCTTCGAGTTGCGAAATCGCGCCTTCGGCCAGGCCCTTTTGACCGCGCAACTGACGGCGCGCTTCGTCGACGTAGTGAGTTGCGAGATCAGTCATAAGAAGGTCCGCACTTCAATCAGATGATGAAAATTGAGCCCAGCGTCAACTATTGGTTAAGCCTCTTTTGCGAACTCCCCAGCCTCCGCCGCCGGGCGATTCGATTCTTATACGGTCACCTGAACTCAGCCGCGTGCTGAACTTCCCCGGCATTGTTTCGACCGGTCCATGGCTCCGGATAATACTCGTCCTCCCCGAAGCTCCATCGCTGCCACCGTTCAACCCCCAGGGTGCGAGCACGCGGCGCTCGGAGAGTAGCGTGACTTCGCACTCGGTAAGCACTTC
>DASRWO010000152.1:0-4358 GCA_035654555.1 Candidatus Deferrimicrobiaceae bacterium
AAAGCGAGCAAGGCGCAACAGGCTTTTGCGCTTCTGCCGCCACAAGATATGCAAATCGGCGTTCGTACGATTGGCAAGGTTCCATTCGTTACCCCGGTGACCACTGCGCAGAACATTCCGAATCGCGAAGAAGACGGGCTATTGCCGACCATTCTGTTTCAACGCATCTACATCAGCTACTCCGATCATTATGTAGTCCTCGATCCAAAGTGATCTTCGGGGCGACACCTCGAAATCTAAGTTGCGTCGACATCACGGTCGAATAACCGGCTACACGGAAGTAGGGTTTAGCCATATCCAGTTTACTTCCGGATTGGCGACAAACCTCCCGGAACCTCGTCAATGATTGGTATCGCCCTGAACTCGTCACCTGAAGTCGAAACTACGGAGCGACCGGTGAGACGCCGCACCCATATCTCGAGTTTCGCCGACGTTCGAATAGACCTTCCACCCGGCCAGTAGGCCGCCTAACGAACTCCGACGGGAACCAATCTCTTCGAGGCCTTCCAGAGTTGCCGGTTGATGAAATCAGGAGCGAGACGTCGCATGAATGCAAGGAGATTCGACTGACCGGGCCGGATCTCCAGCTTACCCGCCTTGAAACCTGCAAAGGACTGCTTCATCAACTCATCCGTGCTGATCAGAGCGATGCCCCCTCCTTCCTGAATCTCTGCTGACAAGTCGGTCTTGACGGTCGGCGGCATGATCTCGATAACTTCAACCCCGGATTCCTCCAATTGGAACCGCAGCGACTGGGTGTAGGCGTGAACCGCCGACTTGGTTGCGCAGTAGATCGGCGCTGAGGGCAAAGGCACGAAAGCGAGTGCAGACGATACGTTGATGATGGTGCCCTTATTGGCTGTGAGGACATCGATGAATGTCGAAGTCATGCGGATTACCCCGCCGAGGTTGATGTTCATCTCAGCCATCAGCCCATCGAGGTCGGCGGCGGGGACCGTGAGATTTTTGTGGAGCATGATACCCGCGTTGTTCATCAGGACGTCGAGCTTCGGATAGCCTACCTTCACGCGGTTTGCGAGGTAGGCGATCTGCCTGGGATCTGCGACATCGCTCTGAATGATGTGGAGCTTCGGATAGTTTGCCCTGAGCTGCTCGAGCACCGACGGGCGGCGACCCGTCACGATGACCTGGTTGCCGAGTTCGAGAAACTTGCGGGCGAAGGCGAGGCCAATACCCGCAGAGCCTCCGGTAATCAGGATGGTGCGACCGGTGAGTTTCATGGCGATCCTTTCACGTGAATACAGCCACGGCCTGCTTGCCTTCCGGGAGCCCGGAGAATCTTTGTCAGGAGGGAAAACAACGCGCGAACGCGAGAAGCAATCGCGGTGAGCCGTGAATCCGAATTTTGCGGCTGAGCAAAGCCCACACCAGGTTCGCTTCCTTGCGGAGAAATCGCAGCCAGGTTTGACTGTCCGCAGTCAGCCGGAGATCCGCGACACCACTGTGACCATCGGAGACTGCGACCTTCTGGTCGCGGATCACTACCGTCGCCTGGATTTCCTCCTGGCCGGTGAACGTGAAGTGATACGTGGCGTTCAGCCCGGCGGACTTGCCGCGCTGAAATACGAAATTCAGGCCGCGCAGGAAAGCGCGGATGGTTCCCTGACCCGCAAGACCGTTCGAGACATGCCTGGTTGTCTTATGAGGAAAGCGGCGCGCCACGTAGTCTTCTGCATCGGAACCGGGAACAACATAGACGGTCTCCGCTTTCTCCTGCAGCGGCTTGACCACAGTTTTCAGGAATTCCTTGCGATCGTTGAGAAACGGGGCGATGACTTCCTCGCCGGCGGGGCAGACGGAAAGGCAGTATGCCGCTTTGTAGTTCGCGCCAAAGGAAAGGCTCTGCCACATGGAAACGGTTTCGGCGCCCGAAACTTTCTTTCTGTAGTCGGACCGGCTGCTGCTGTCGGCAATGTTCTCGACCCAGTCGTTGAATCCGCCCATGAACTCGCGGTAATTGTGCGTGTAGCAGGCCGAGAAGTCGAAGTTGCCATCGCTGCCAATGGCGCCGGTTGGGCAGGCCGCAACGCACAGCTTGCATTCGAGGCAGGGGTTGTAATCAATCGAATGCGAGTATTCCGACAGTGCTGCGTCCACGAGTACCGTTCCGAGCAGGATGAAATTGCCGAACTTCGGATGAATTACGTTGCGGTGGATTCCCATGCGGCCCAGACCTGCGGCGACAGCAATGGGTTTGTGCGAAACGACCCACATTTTTGTTCCCCAGCGATCCGCCTCCATGGGAAAGCCTGCGGCCCCGCCATTGATGGCGCGCACGCCAATGCGTTCGAGCGCCGCAACAATCTTTCGCGCAACCTCGTTTGTCTCGTCGGTCGTGTGATGGAATTCCAGATTGGCGATGGATCGGGCTGGAGTGCGGATGTTTTCGCGATTCATCCGCATAACCAGGCTCACGAGTGTCTTCGTCCTGGGAAGCAGCGAGAGGATCTCGGATTTCTGGTCGGCAATCTCCGGACGGTCAATCTCAACGAATCCTGCATCATCCGCGCCGGCCTCAAGGCAGACCTGTCGAAGCCACTCGCGGCTGAGAGCCTGAGGCGGGGCAGGTGGGGCTTCTGCTGCTTCTCTTGCCCGAACCAGCTTTACCGTTGGATGGTCAGACAGCTGCGCCATCGAAGCCTCCTTCTTCCACGACGATCGAGGTCGTGTCGGTGATCAGTTTCATCAGGTCGTTCCACCGGCGGTTCCCGAGCCGCCCACGAAGGGTTTCCTGCGTGCGTTGCCAATGCAGAACAGCACTACTGAATTCGGATTTCCCGAGCGGGGTGAGGCACAGACGCCGCTCGCGTCGATCTTTCCCGTATTTTTTGGCGATCCATCCATGTTTGTTCATCACAGCCAGCGTTCGGGTGAGGGTCGTGCTGTCCATTGCGAGGATTTCTCCGAGCGTTCCCTGCGTGATGTCTCCGGCGAGCGAAAGCGCCTGCAGGATCGTGAACTGCGTAATGGTCAATCCGAGAGGCCGCAATGCCTCGTCATAGCACTGGCTGAGCGCCCTAGCGGCGCGTCGAAAATTCGCGCACATGCAGGGCAGAGTTGGCGTGCTCTTCATGCCTTAAAGATGTATATGCATGTAATCGCGATTCAAAAACAATTTGAGGACTGCGAGGCCATCGAGGTATGCATTCGTCACGTGTCCGTGCTAACCACCGAGCGGTACCTGGGCTGCAAGCAGAATCTGGAAAAGCCCGTTAACGACCGCTTCGGGTGTCTCTTCGTTTGGACATCCGTGGAATTACGCTAAGCCCTGTTGTCAACAGGCACCACCGCCCGCGATAATTTGAGACACCCTCCTGACCATCGCGGGAGGGTTTCAATCTGATCGTTACTCTGGAGCGCGAAGGGGATCTCTCATGAGAGTTGGCGTGGCCGTATTTGGCAGCGCGTCGGTTGCCTCCGGCATCCTGGACCTTATCTGGGGTGAGCTTGAGCCCGCTCATCAGCCCCTGCAGGCCTGGGGCGATCACATCCCCGGCATGACGATTTTCGCGTACGTCGTTGCCGTCTGGCTGATCGTGGGAGGCGCGGCGATCCTGTGGCGCAGGAGTCTGCGCTTCGGAGCAGCCGCACTCACCATCCTCTACGGCATCTTCATGCTGTTTCCGTTGCCCCGCTTTGTTACGGCACCGCATTTCCTCGGGTATCGGGCCGCTGTCTATATCGGTGTCACGGGCAACGTCTGCGAACAGATTATCTTGTTCGTCGCTGCAGCTGTCCTGTGGGCATCGCTGGGCGGGCAAGGATCTCTGTCAAAGAGAGCAGCCCTGTCCGCTCGCTGGACGTTCGGGTTCTGCTCGGTCTTTTTCGGGCTCGGGAACCTAACCGCCATAGAGACTGTAGTTCCCTCGATCCCCAAGTGGATGCCCGTCGGCCCGACGTTCTGCGCTGTGCTCACAGGGGTCGCCTTCGTGTTGGCAGGCTTGGCCATCATTTTGGGAGTACAGGATGCTCTCGCAGCGAGACTGCTGGGGACGATGCTGCTGGTCTTCAGTGTGCTGGCATTAGCCCCTCCGATCTTCGCCGCGCCCCGTGACCATGTCTCTTGGGGTGCTAACGCCTTCAATCTGACCGCGGTGGGAGCTGCCTGGATCATCGCGGAGTGGTTAGCAGACCGGCGGCAGTTGATTCGGCACCAGCAAAGCACGCATACAGCAAACCCGTCGCTGGCCTAAATCCATCGCTGTATCCGCAGCGACCCCACGGGTCGTATCGAGCAACTCTCGATTGGTTATCTTCGCCAAATCACTCATCGATATGGATTCTCGTCAGCGACCTTGCCGGAGTCGCCGTATTCAGTTTTGTAACCCGGTTCCCTG
>DASRWO010000153.1:0-3670 GCA_035654555.1 Candidatus Deferrimicrobiaceae bacterium
CTTCGAAGGCTACTATACCCTCCTCTCGCTGCCTTTGAGTTGTGTTCTGCCGTTATTTCCCGCATCGTCGGCTAGCCCTTCCCTAATCGGTAAGGTGGAGGCTAGCCTGGCTAGCCTGGCTAGCCCGTGATACTTCCGCAGTGGGCAACGGCAAATGGAGAAAGGCAAGGAGCGCTGACAGAGAGC
This sequence comes from Candidatus Deferrimicrobiaceae bacterium, assembly GCA_035654555.1. Classification (GTDB taxonomy): domain Bacteria; phylum Acidobacteriota; class Terriglobia; order Terriglobales; family Acidobacteriaceae; genus Sulfotelmatobacter. The sequence continues at coordinate 187 of DASRWO010000153.1, forward strand.
CGCGCCGCACGACTATTGCGGGAGACCCGTTTTATAGAGAATGGCTTTGTGGCGTGGGTCAGGGCTGTAGGGGTCGTATACTGGAGCGCCTTTGCATCGATAACTGCTTGCCTTTAACAGTGGCATTATTTCATCAGCTTGCCTTTTTCATCCTGAGCTGCAAGCCCATATCGTATTGCCGCTTCAAGCGTATCGATGTTTATATCCTTTAGAGCTTTAAAACGAATGCAATATCCGGTCACGCTCGCCTTGCCTAGTTTTTTTCCATACGTTTTGGCTAAGTACTTCTTATCTTTGAGACCAAGAATATAGACAGAGATTCCGGTTTTGTTTCCGCTCACACCAATTTGAAAAGACTCTCTACTTTTTCCATTGGCATATTTTATTGTGTGAAATCCATATCCAATCGTAGGGTTGGAAACAGTATGATTTTTGCTGTCTTTACCATCGGAGAACCATAATTTGCACTCTGGTGACACTTGAAGTGTGAGCCGATGCAACTCTCGCATGTCACTGCGTTTTGGCTCCGGTTGGCTGGTAATATAGTTCTTGATTTGTTCTTCTACGTTCATATGTTCTGCTCCCTAGTTGCGCGCACGAGATTATACGACGTTTAATCCTTCTCCCCCTTGCAAGGGCGGGCGGCCCTGACCGTTGAGGTCACTCGACCGCGAGGGCGCCCCGCAAGCCGTTCTTGCGTGGGGGCTTTTCAGAATTCCCAAAGGCTTGAAATGTGTGGAGCGCCGAGAAGCGGGCAGAGGGGCTGGAGTACATGCACTCAGCCGAGTTCACATTCCGGACGTGTTGTCGGCAATCCGGAAGTAATCCGCCAAAGGCTCCTGAAATCGCTCCGATGGTTTCCGCGCATGCCTGATCCGTACTGCCTCTTCCAGTCGCCGAGAAGATATAATTCGCGTGCGACAACCTATGCGGCACGTAATGGCGTTTCGCCTTTCCAAAGCGGTTCTCGTTCTTGCAATCGCACTTTTCTACACGATTCTGGTCGTAAACAACATCACGGATTACGGCTCCAACTACGAGTTTGTCCGCCACGTCCTGATGATGGATTCAACCTTTCCGGGGAACCACGGCATGTGGCGCGCCGTCAATTCGCCGCTAGTACATACGGTCTTCTACATCGGCATCATCGCCTGGGAATCAGTCACTATGCTTCTATGCTGGTGGGCTGGCGTTCGGTTGCTGAAATCGTATCGTGCGGACAGGGCGCAATTCGCCGCTGCGCTGAACCTCGCCGTGGTTGCGCTGACGACGAGCCTGCTGATGTGGTTGGTGGCATTCCTCGATGTCGGAGGCGAGTGGTTTCTGATGTGGCAGTCGCATAAATGGAATGGGCAGGAAGAGGCGTTCCGAATGTTTACCATTGTCGGTGTGGTGTTCTTGGTTGTGGTACAACGCGACCCAACTCCCGATTAGTCGGCAACTCAGAAACTGAAAAAGTTGATCCCCATGATTTCCGGATTGCCCGTCAACCAGGAGCGATCAGTCGCCGAGGATCAATCCAACTGCGTTGCGCTTGCGCTCTCACCTGGAATAGGGTGATTAGCTCGGAGTGTAAAGAGGGCACCCCCGCCTCCTCCAGTGCTGCTGCGACTTCTCAGGGAAGGTCCACATCCAGCGCATAGATATCCTGGGTGCTCGCGTCGCGCACAAAAAGCCGCGAGTCATCCGGCGCCTGGCCGCTCCACGATCCCCAGATTCCGAAAAAGCGGTGCAAGCCGCTTAAACTGAAGAGGTCCTCGGGGCGGTTTTCTCCGACCTTTATCCGGTGGCACTGCGGATTCTCTGTTGCGAAGTTGTCGTAGTAAACATAGCGGCTGTCCAACGACCAATATGGATAATTAATGTTGTTAACATTGGCAATCCATACCGACCACTTTTGCGCGCGGAAATCGTAAAGCATGAGCCTGTGTGAGCCCTCGGCGCTGGTCGCCGACAGATACCGGCCATCTGGAGACCAGCGCGGGGAAAACAGGCCCTTCGAGTCCGGAAAGGTGGAGACCTGGCGGGTTTTCATATCCACCAGTTGAATATCGATGGTTCCGGTATTCAAGGAGGAGAGGCGCCCAAAGGCAAGCTGCGTGCCGTCTGGAGACCAGGTAGCATCTATTTCACCAACGTTTTCCGGCGACAGCTCCTCAGGCGAACCGCCCTGCGGGGACACCAGAAAGATCTTCCATGGCTTTCCGATTTGAGCGGAGATGTAGGCGATTTGGGTTCCGTCCGGAGACCAGCTCGGAAGTGAAGCCACTGCGGGCGCATATGTAAGCTGGAGCCGGTCGCTGCCATTCAGGCGGCTGCGCCAAAGAGTACCGTCGGGAATTGTGGTGTACGCGGCCCACTTCCCGTCGCGCGAGAAGGCTACGTCAGTGGCGGATACTCCTCCGAGGAAGGCGACAAATTGTTTCATCGCGGCGTCGTAGCGGACGAGTTCCCCGCGTGGCTGAATACCCTGCACAAATATCCTGCGGCCGTTAATGTCCGGCAGAACGGTAGAGTACAAGATGGGGGCGGTTGTCAGTTGGGTGGGCGTCGTGGAAGCCTTGCGGAAAATATTGGTGGAGTCGGCGAGAGCAAAAATATTATTGGCCTGGCCGGCCCCGCTTTCGAACAGGTAGTAGCGTCCATCCTGTGTCCATCGTCCACAGCATTCGCTGGGTGGAGTATGCCATCCCTTCAGCAGTTGATGCAGATTGGATCCGTCGGTGCGGACCTCCCACAATGAATTAGTGTTTGCCTGGTCATGAAGAGAGAATCGAATGCGTCTTCCATCGGGAGAGAAACCGGCGGCGAAGGGGGAACCGGGCACTGACACCACACGGTGCGACCCGGTTCCATCGGCGCTTGCAAGATACAAATCGGAAGCCTTGATGAACACGAGTTGCCGCCCGTCAGGCGACCAGTTCGCATCGCGGCCCGTGAGGTTACCCAGACGACGAGGAGAACCGGCAGGCAAGGGCACAATCCAGAAGGGCGTTTCTCTGCTTCCCGTGCCCTCCGCCGTGTTGACCAACAGTTGAGAATGGTCGGGCGAGATGTCGTTGATCCACATCCTCTCGATCGGCGACGGAATGGACGAAGTCTCGCCTCCGGTAGCGGAAACCTGGGCTAGTACCAGACCCTCAGGACGCCACTGGGTGACATAGACACGCGCCCCATCGGTCAGCATGTTTCCCATTGGAAAGCCGTCATGGGTGATCTGCGCGATGCCGAGGACCTTAGGAGGGCTTGCTGGTACGACGAGCCAGATAACGGCCGCTGCCAGTGCCAACCCTGCCGCCGCTGCGGCGACCCACGGCCAGCGACGCTTGGGTTTTGCAGATAGCGTGGCAGTGGCGACCGCAACACTCACTTTGCCCGAGGTACTGTCGCGCTTCAGGCCCTTCAAATCTGCGCGGATTTCCGCGGCGCTTTGATAGCGAATCTCCCGATCTCTTTCCAGGGCCTTGCGAATAATGCGTCCCAA
>DASRWO010000154.1:0-9659 GCA_035654555.1 Candidatus Deferrimicrobiaceae bacterium
TTTGGAAAAGCGCGAAGGCCGATGCTGTAGCACTGGTTTCGGCGGAAGTGGGCGTCGTTTTCTGCACGGTTGTGCTGGTGACGGGGCCAATCTGGGCGCGACCGGTGTGGGGCATTTGGTGGACTTGGGATCTCCGCCTTACGCTAACTTTGGTTCTTTGGCTGATTTACGTCAGCTATTTGGTGCTGCGGAGATTTTCCGACAGCTCGCAGACTCCGAAGCTGGCAGCGGTGCTGGCTATTTTCGGAGCGCTGGATGTGCCGCTGGTTTACTTTTCGATCTGGTTTTTTCGTACACAGCATCCCCAGCCGGTGATTGGCGGCGGCGGCTCCATTGATCCACGCATGTTGCATGTGCTGCTGATGAACTGGCTGGCGTTCTCCTGCTTTGCCTGGCTGATTTGCTGGTGGCGCTACCGGCTGGAAATGTTGCAGCGGAAAGCGGATGAATTGGAAAGCCTGGAATCGTTAAAGGGAGTGGCGAAGTGAATTCGATCAAATTTCTCTGGGCGGCTTACATTGCGACGTGGGTGATTCACGGGGTCTATATCGCAAGCGTTGCGCGGCGCTACAGGCGAGTACGGCAGAGAATGAAGGAATTGGGCAACGGAAAATAGCGAATGGCGACCAGGAGTTAGTCTTTTAGCATTCAGCCATCATTCCCTAATCGCCAGAGATGCGGTTCGAAACTCAACTGCCGATACCACCCTAAGAAAGTAATTGCTAAGCGCCACTTGCCGAATTCTCAGTTTGTCTCCTTCCAATCCCGTTGCAGTGCGCTGAGGAAATCAGTAGCGCCAGAGGAGCGAAGGAATTCGTAATCCTCAATCATGGCAGCGGTGCCGACGCGCAATGAGGGCAGGGGCGACTCCGAGCGGATCACGCGGGCAATGAAGCGTACACGCACGGCATCGGTGAGCGTGATGTGCGGAGGAAACGTGAGAGTGACTTCGCAACGGGTGCCGGCGGGGACGGGACGATCGAGATAGAAGAAAACTCCGCGTGCGCTCACGTTCTGGGTTTCGGTTTGGAATTCGTTGTTAGCGTCGAGACGGACCAGCGCGGGCAAGCGCATATCGAAGCGTCGCATCAGCCGTCGTTCCTGAGAGTCCAGTTGCATCCGAAGCGTATTTTGCGAAAGCATTGTTCCCCGACAAAGAAAATCCTAATGCGGAAACAGAGACCAGGCTGGAAGGCTGGAACCTGCCTCGGGCAGGTCCTGATAGCACTCCACTCTATAGATTTACCAGCAGTTTGCAAGAGCAAAAAAGCTCAGGCACTGATTCGGTAAACGCTTGAGCTTGCCTGGAAAGCGACGTTGGAGGAGATTGCACAACGGTACCCCTGCGAATCAGCAATCGGATGACCATCCCAGCGCGAAGGGACGTGTGGCATTTTCGCGGAGAATCAACGGCTTCTATGCCGGGCACAGAATCATGCGGTGTGGTGGTATGCAGCGATTTGCAGAAATCGTCCTGTTGTCGCGTCCAGGCAGTTTCTTTCCACTTTCGTGCTACGTTTTCCAGCCCCACTGTTTTCTGGGCGGCCTGTTTTCTCAGTGGTTCGGCATCTTTATCGGTCAACCGGCGCATCTGAGGTCTTGGAGCGCGGGTCTTGAAGCGGGCGTGAGATCAGGCGCTCGCTTGACTTGGCTATCCGTCAGATGTTTAAGTAGTTGTTTATTTTCCGCCAGTTTCTAAATGACATGTCAGCAGCGGGCGGCTTCGCCGGCGCCAGGTGAGAATTCGTGCGTCGTTTACTCTCTCCATTTATGATCGGTAGACACCGGAGGAAAAGCGTAATGGGAAATGGCTGTGAAGTGTCGGGAAAGAGCTTGTCGGCGAGCGCGGAAAGCCGTTTGAAATCGATCCGCGTTATGGGCGCAGCGGTTGTTTTAGTGCTCGTGGCGTGCGTGATGCTTGGCTCGGGATCACGGCGCTACGCCCAGAAGGCGATGACTCCGACTTCCGGCTTTCCTGTTCCGGCTATTCTCGGCAAAGCTCCGTTGAAGTCGAACCCGGATGCTCGTGCGCTGCTAGGTCAACTTCCGTTGATCTTCGAGCCCAACCAGGGGCAAACCGATCCGAGTGTGAAATTCGTGTCGCGCGGAGCGGGTTACAGTCTGTTTCTGGATGCAACCGGAGCGGTGCTGGCAATGCGGACGGAGCAGCCAGCATCAACGGGTCGAAGCGCGGCGTCGCGGAGTGGGAGTGAGAACGCGCCCAGTATGGAGTCGGTTCGCATGACGCTGGTGGGGAGTAATCCCGCGGCAGCGATCGCTGGAAGTGACCTGCTTCCCGGCAGAAGCAATTACTTTATCGGCAACGATCCCAAAAAGTGGCACACCGGCGTTCCCCAATTTGCTGGCGTTCACTATCAGAATGTTTATCCGGGTATCGATCTGGTTTTCTATGGAAGCCAGGGCCGACTGGAATACGATTTCAAGGTTGCGCCCGGCGCCGATCCATCTCAGGCCGAATTGAAGTTCGATGGTGCGACTAAACTTGAATTGAGCCATGGCGATTTGATTCTGAAGGGAACCGGCGCCAGCGTAAGGTTGCAGGCTCCGCGCGTTTATCAGAGCGTTGCTGGCCGTCAGCAGCCGGTCGATGGACGATTTGTGCTCCGCGCAGCCAATCGCGTGGGCTTCGAGATCGGCGCCTATGATCGCGGAAGAGCACTGGTGATCGACCCGACCGTCAGTTACTCCACTTACTTCGGCGGGAGCGGGAGTGAGACTTATCCTTCGATTGCCGTCAACGGCGACGGCTTTATCTATCTGGCTGGGTCTACGACTTCAACCGACCTTCCCGTGGCTTCGTCTCCGGTAACTCCGTTTCAATCCACCCTCAACGGCGCACAGAATATTTTTATTCTGAAGCTGGACCCGACGGCGGGCGCGTCAGGAATTCTTTATCTTACTTATCTCGGTGGCAGCGGGACTGATATCAGCGCGGGGCTGGCAGTGGATACGAGCGGCACGGCGTTTGTAACTGGCACCACCACTTCGACGAATTTTCCTACATCCCCGGCGGGCTTTCAGACCACGCCCCTGGCGGGTACCGCCTGCACGCCTTTGATCTCCACCATTACGGTGCCGTGCCACGTTTTCGTGAGCGCATTGAGCGGGCTTGATACCACGGGGTCTACGCCCCAATTGAAGTATTCCACCTATCTTTCTGGAAACGGTTCAGAAGCCGCCAGCGCGTTGGCGACCGACAATAATGGTAACGTTTTTGTAACCGGGACCACGACTTCCACTATCCAGAAGACTGGCTTTCCTTCAACTCTATTTCCTCCCGCGTATCAGCAAGCATCGCAGGGTAGCATTCAGTTTTTTGTGACTGAGGTAAATACGAAGAACGCGACGGGATTATCCAGCATCCAGTATTCCACCTATTTCGGCGGCAGCAACGGTTCGATCGCGGTGGGTGGCGGCATCGCGGTTGACACCACGGGAAACGTCTATTTCAGCGGCACCACAAATTTCTACAACAGTGGCGAAGGTCCGAACGGCGGCGTCCTGAATTCGAGCGATTTCCCTATTTTGAACGCCTACCAGCCTTGTCTCAATACTCCTCCGCCGGTGACTATTCTGCCGCCGGTGACGTGCCCGGCCGTGACCGCTACTCCGGAACTGACCGACGCTTTCATGGCCAAGCTGAATGTAATCAATGCTCAGACTGGCGGCACGCAGTTGATATTTTCGACCTACCTCGGGGGCAGCAACAACGATTCCTCGACTGGACTCACGATTGATACCGGAGCTGCCAGCATCTACCTCACCGGGACGACCAATTCTCCCGATATCACTGTTCCTACCGGAGCCGGGCAATTCCAGCCCTGCCTGAATGCTCCGACTGCGGTACTACCCTGTTCGACAACACCCAACACGACGAACACGGACGCTTACGTGGCGAGATTTACGAATGAGACCGAGTCGACCACAAACGCAAGCGTGGCCGTGCCACTCAGTTATTTTTCCTATCTCGGCGGATCTTTGAACGATAGCGGCTTGTCGATCGCGGTTGATACGGCAGGCGGAGCGCTGGTTACGGGCGCGACCAATTCGACTGATTTTCCCGCTTCGATAGGAGCCATTCAGACGCATCTCCTCGGGGCGCAGAACGCCTTCTTCGCTCACATCGATACTACGATTAGCACCGGCCAAAATGCGGTGGGATCCTACGCAACCTACTTCGGTGGCAATGGAACGGATCGCGGCACCAGCATTACCGTCGATCCCTCTCTAAACTCTTATTTTGCAGGAGATACGAATTCGACCGACTTGCAGGTCCAAGGTGCGGTACAGAACTGCCTGGACACTCCAGTGAATCCAGCGCCGGGAACGCCCTGCCCCACAATCACGGCGCCGGCGCCGACTGACGCGTTCGCCGTACGGTTGGAAACTGCAACTGATCTGTGCATTCGATGCGTGGCCCCGTTGCTTTCTCCCGCTTCCGGATTGATAAGCGCTGGCAACCAAATAACCATAACTTTTACCGTTATCAACGAGGGACCCGACTTGGCTACCAATGTCAACGTGACGGGTCAGCTTTCAGCGGGCATAACAGCGGTCTTTAACAGCGCGACGGCCGCGTCTGGCACTTGCAGTGTTCCCACGGGCGGCAGCAATGTAGTGTGCACCATTCCGGCTTTGCAATCTGGTTCCACTGCCACCGTCGCTATGGTGGTGACGCCGAGCACGGCGGGTGGGGGCTCGATATTGGCAACGGTCACCAACAGCAACAACACAAATACCAGCAACACCGTGACCGCCGCGTTCACGGCGACGGATTTTTCCATCTCAATTCTTCCATCGAGCCAGACCGTGGTAGCCGGTAACACTGCGACCTACTCGGTATTCGTAAGTCCCTCCCTAACCTTTGGGGCGAATGTCTCTCTCAGTTGTTCCTCGCTCCCAGCTGGTGCGAGTTGCGGATTCACTCCCAGCACCCTCACCTTTAACGGTCCGGGTCAACAGTCGAGTACGCTGAATGTGACCACTACGGTGCGACCGATCAGCACGATCAGCTCTACAAGATGGAGTAGTCCGTTTTATGCTTTGTGGCTGATGGTGCCAGGCGCTGCTCTATTTGGGCTGGGAAGCGGCAAACGGAGACGGAGCCGGCTACTCGGATTCTTCCTGTTGTGGACCGTATTTTCACTTATTGTGCTGCTACCGTCTTGCAGCAAAGCTAAGGAGCAGCCGACGATCACCGGAACACCCGCAGGAACTTACGCCGGGCTGTCGGTCACGGCGACTTCCGGTTCGCTTACCAAGAGCGCGGGATTCAGTCTAACTGTGCAGTAGGCGCGCGACAGATTCCGAAGATGGTTACGGAGGAGCTTAGGCGCCGGCGGAAAGCTTGTGATGGCTCTTGGCTTCGGCGATGCCATACTGGCGGATCTTGTAGAGCAGAGCTTTGTAGCTGATCTGCAGTAGCCCGGCGGCCTGCTTGCGATTCCAGTTGGTCTGTTCGAGTGCCTGACGGATGGCTTCTCCTTCGGCTTCGTCTTTAGCGGTGCGGGCGAGTGACTTCAATCCTCCGCTGGATTCTCCACTCCGGCTCCCGGAATCCGCATGTGCACCGCCGCCGTTGCCATCGTTTCGCGGCTGCAGTTCGGCCGCAGCCAGGCTCTCGTCTCCAAGGATCAAATAGCGCTTCAAGAAATTGTTGAGCTCCCGCAGATTGCCCGGCCAGCTGTGCCTTTGACAGGCTTCCAGCAGCGGGGGTGAAAGCGGAAGCTGGGGCCGCGCGTATTGTTCCGCCATGCGGGTCATGAAATGTTTGAGCAGAACTGGAATCTCTTCTTTGCGGTCGCGCAATGGAGGCAATTGCAAGGTGAAGGCATTCAGGCGGTAGTAAAGATCTTCGCGCAGGCGCTTGGTCGCTAGAGCCTGAGGAATGTCGATGTTGGTAGCGGCCAGGATGCGTACGTCAACCTTGATGATGGAACGGCTGCCGAGCCGGGAGAATTGCTGGTCCTGCAGCACGTGCAACAGTTTGGCTTGGAGTGCGGGCGGCATTTCGCCAATTTCATCAAGCAGGATGGTGCCTTTGTTGCACAGTTCGAATTTGCCCGGTTTGGCGTGTGTAGCTCCAGTAAATGCGCCCGGCTCGTAGCCGAATAGTTCACTTTCGAGCAGATCAGCGGGAACGGCCGCGCAATTTACTTTCAGGAAGGTACGATGGGCGCGCCGTGACAGTTTGTGAATCAGACGGGCCAGCACTTCCTTACCAGTGCCGCTCTCGCCCAGCAGTAAGACTGGAATATCCACATGCGCCACCAGCGCGGCTTGCGAGCGAATTTTCCGCATCGCCGGGCTGGCGGCGATGAAAAATACGTCGTCGGCGACTTCTTCGACTTCGCCTCCGACAGGCGTTTTGCCGAGACCGAGACACTGGTCGATCACCGCATCGAGTTCCGCCTTCTGAAACGGCTTGGTGAGATAGTCATGCGCTCCCAGGCGCATGGCCTGCACAACTTTCTTCGTATCGTTGACACAGGAAAGCATCACTACCTTGGCCGCGGGCCGCTTCTGGCGCAGTTGCTCAAGGGTCTCCAAGCCGTCGATTCCAGGCATCAGTACGTCCAGAAGTACCAGATTGGGCTCGAGGCCTTTGTCAATCCGCTCTAGAGCTTCTTCGCCGGTGGAGGCGGTCTCTACTGTATGGTTGTCCACCTCCAGCAGCGTGCGAATATAGCGCAGCATGGCGGGTTCATCATCTACGAGCAGAATCTTCGCGGTTTCGCTCACCGATTCTTTCCTTTACTAACAGAATTGAAGGCTGGTTTGAAGGGAAGAAGAAATGAGAATTTGCAGCCGGCGCCGGTATCGCTTTCCACCCAAACTTTTCCGCCCATGCCTTGGACCAGGCGACGGACGATGGAGAGCCCGAGTCCCATTCCATCTTGATTCCCGTTGCTGGGCAGGCGAAAGAAATCGTCGAAGACTTCCTGATGAAACTCCGCCGGAATTCCTGGACCAGTATCGGACACGCTGACCTTGACCGAATTCGGTTGCGAATTGATTTGACGCCGGCGCTCGCCGGAGGATGCAGGTTGAGCCGTGGCGCGGCGCTCCCACATGTACGGTTCCGCATGCAGCCAGACTGTGCCGCCTTGGGGAACAAATTTAAAAGAATTTTCCAGCAGGTTGGAGATCACGCGCTCCAGCTTGGGAGAATCCAGCGGAAATTCCGGCAACTTATCATTCGCTAAAAAATAAAGAGCCAAGCCTTTTTCCTGAAAGCGAGTAGACCACAAACGGCAGACATCGGACAGGCCCTGGTTGATGTTGCCCACCGCATATTGCATCTTCAGGCCGCCGGTTTCGAGCGCGCTGTAAGTGAGGAAGTCCTGAATGAATTGCTGCAGGCGTTTGCCGCTGGCCTGCATATCCTGCAGAACTTCGCGCTGTCGATCACTTACCGGTCCAAGCTTCTCGCTCTGCAACAGTTCAACGTATCCGTTCAGAATCGCGAGTGGAGTCTTCAAATCGTGCGCCGCGGAACCTAGCGCGTTTGTGGTGCGCTGAAAGCGCTGCTGCAATTCGCTGTACGCCTGCGGCAGATCGGCCGGACTAGGCATGCCCGTCGCTTGAACCGAAGAGACGGGAGCAACCGGAGGTGCATTATCGAGGTCGGGAACACACATGTTCTTCTGCACGGTAGCCATAAGGGTTAGGGCGGTCTAGCACAGAAAAAGGGGGGCTCACTCAACCATTACAGAAGAATGCTTTAACAAAATCGTATGCCAGGTTACTTTTCATTGTCAACGAAAAATGCAACGTGATTACCCAAGTGTAGCAAAAGCTTGCACTCCAGGCATCAGTGTCTGACTTCTCTATATCGAAGGTCTTAAGGCCAACTGAGACACGAGATGATGAAAAATACAGCACCTGCGGCTGGTTTGTCTGGTCCACGGGGGTGAATTACCCTGATTTCGGCTGGTTTTGCAAGTCTTGCTTCGGTCCTTTCAACCCCGACTCAGGTTTTGGCACCCAATGTGCTTGGGTTGATAAGTCAAATCTGTTGATAAGTCAAATCTAATGAGGGAAGGGGTGTGCGTGAACCGAAGGACTGCAACGACAGAGCGGCGGCGGTGGCCGCGCCTGCCTTTGGCCATCCCTGTATTCGTCAGAAGTCGACTTGAGCAGGACAAGGAATTCCTGGAGTTTGCCACAGCCCTCAACGTCTCAGCCGGGGGCATGCTTGTGGCAGTTCGAAGGTCTTTGCCCGCCGCGTCTGAGGTTTCGCTGGAAATACCTAGTGCGCCTCTCGCTGCCTTGGCCAGCCTGCCGAAGTCTGCGCGCACTCTGCGAGCCAAGGTGCTGCGTACTCAACATGCCGAGGCTTACAATCTAGTCGGTCTGAAGTTTTTCCGTCCTTTGTCTAACGCCGCAGCCAAGCAGAAGTCGTCGCGAAGGAAGCAATCTTCTCTGGTGTGAAAATATTTTCCCTTCCGAGCCGCTGCCTCTGTAAGCAACCCGTATCCTTTTAATTACTAACAAACACCTACTCTGATCTTTAGTAAGTTGCTTTTCCTCAATTAGATAGGCTAGCCTCAAGCATTATCGAACCGGTCTGCGGCGTTTGGTTCCCCGGATGCACTCATCAATCTGACCTGCGCTGTCGAGCCAGCAAAGCTTTATGAGCACTTCAAATCCAGTGAGTTCCTTGATTCAGCCTTTAGGCGAGATGCCACCCGAAGCGGTGGTATTCGGGAGCACCGACGCGATGCGGTCCTTGCGAGAGCGGCTCGCCAAGATCGCCGGCGCGAATGTACCCGTACTCATTCAGGGAGAGAGCGGTACGGGCAAAGACATTATCGCGCGTATGATCCACGCGAATTCACCGTGGAAGACGGGTCCCTGGGTGAAGGTGAATTGTCCTGCCATTCCTGGAACGCTGCTGGAGAGTGAACTCTTCGGATACGAAAAAGGAGCCTTCACCGGCGCCTTCGGCACCAAGCCCGGAAGAGTGGAGATGGCGCATCGCGGAACGCTGTTCCTCGACGAGATCTCGGAACTCGACATGAGTTTACAGTCGAAACTTCTGCAACTGCTGCAAGACGGCCAGTTCTGCCGCATCGGCGCCCAGGAAGACAAGAAAGTAGAAGTGCGCGTGGTCTGTGCCACGAATCGAAAACTGGAAGAAGAAATTGCCAATGGCACGTTCCGCGCTGATCTGTTCTATCGCATCAACGTGGTCAATCTGCACATGCCACCGTTGCGCGATCGCATCTCCGATCTGCCCGATCTGGTTAGCTATTTTCTCGACTGCTATAACCGGAAATTCAACTCACGTGCCAAACCGCTCTCGATCGACTTGATGAACGGGCTGCGCAAGTACCACTGGCCGGGCAATGTCCGCGAACTGGAAAACCTGCTCAAGCGTTATGTGATTCTGGGGACGGAAGATTCCATCTCAGGTGAGTTACGTCCGCATCAACCCGATTTTTTGAGCGCCGATATCAACGTGGACGGACCGATTTCGCTGAAGAAAATTACGCGCCAGGCGGTGCATGAATTGGAACGCAAAATCATCCTGAAGGTGCTGCAACACCACCACTGGAACCGCAAGCAGGCGGCGCGCGCTCTGAACATAAGTTATCGAGCCTTGCTCTACAAGATTCGCGATGCCGGCCTGCCTT
>DASRWO010000155.1:0-4475 GCA_035654555.1 Candidatus Deferrimicrobiaceae bacterium
TGTTATGAAATAGATATTGCTGCATGCCGTCGTTCGCAACAAATATGTCGGTGAACCTGTCGCCATCGTAGTCGGCAAATGCCACCCCCAGAGCGCGCCCCTTTTTCGCCGCGATACCCGAGCGCTCGCTCACATCCGTAAAAGTTCCGTCGCCATTGTTGTGATAAAGAATGTTGGTCGTGGCGGGAAACTCTTCCGGCGGACAATAAGTATGATAGTTCCCTCCGCAATCTTTGCTGTGTTTCGTGTCCCAGTCCATGTAGCGGGTTACAAAAAGATCGAGTTTCCCGTCGTTATCGTAATCAAAGAATCCCGCCGAAACTGACCATCCACCGCCGGCCACGCCCGCCTTAGCGGTCACATCTGTGAATGTTCCATCGCCATTGTTGTGATAAAGAATATTTTTACCGTAGCTGGTGACGTAGAGATCGGGATAACCATCGTTATCGTAATCGCCGACGGCCACGCCCATGCCATAGTTTCCGTCGCCAGCATTGGCCAAGCCCGCTTGCTGGGTTACGTCGGTAAAACTTCCATCTTTATTCTGACGGTACAGGCGATTCCAGTACTTCGGGTCATGCCGGTCGAAGTTTTCCGGCATCTGCATCGGGTTGGTGATGCGCCCGCCGTTCACCAGGAAAATGTCCAGCAAGCCGTCATTGTTATAGTCGAGAAGGGCGACCCCACCCGGCATGGTTTCGATCAGATACTTCTGCGGAGTGGGCGAATTCTGCAGCGTGAAATTCAAACCGCGAGGCACGTTAACATCGAAAACCGGGGCAGTCAGAGCGGTCGCCCACAATGCGAGGCTCAAAACACAAGTTGCGCGAACCAAAGTGTTCAACAACTCAGGATTTCCTCACCTAGAAATAAGGCGCGATTACGGGCACATCCGCTCCGCGAAATGCTTCTTCCATACTACTCGGCCAACACATTCTTACTCACGGGAGCCGCGTCGATTCGCGCTCCACAAGTTTAGGCGGAATCAGTATTTTTTGCGCGCGCATAGGCTGCTTCGCTCCGATTCGCCCGATCAAAAGTTCGGCAGCCAGAGTTCCGATCTGGCAGGTTCCCTGATCGACGGTAGTGAGTGGAACCGACAAAACGTCAGAATAGCGAACGTTGCCCGCACCAACTAAGGCAATATCCTGTGGCACTTGAAGTCCCGCCTCCGCGATCGCTTTCAGGGCGCCGATCGCGACCGGATCGTTATAACAAAACACTCCGTCGACTCGCGGCTCTACTTTCAGCAACTCCTTCATCCCCTTATAGCCGGTACAATCGGTATGACCGGAGGGGATGATGTAGTCCGGTTCGGGACGGGTGCCAGCCTTCTCGAGCGCCCGACGATAGCCTTCCGAACGTTCCGCAGCGATTCGCAGCTCAGGACCTCGCAGATGGCCGATGCGATTGCAACCTTTTGCGATTAGATGTTCTGTGGCCAGCTTACCGATGGCGTGATTGTCCACGCCGACGAAACAAGCCGTGAGACCGGCAATGGGCCGGTCGATCAAAACATAAGGAGTCTCCCGTGCTTCTATCTTCTTGAATATGCTCAGTCGGCGTGACGACTGGGACGACGCGATGATCAATCCATCCACCTGTCGCGCCAGCAAAGACTCGATCTCGCTGGCTTCGAGCGCGGGGTCCTCCTCGAAGGACGAGATCACCACGCAAAAGCCATGGGGCCTGACTGTTCGCGCCACGGCGCGGGCGATTTCCGCAAAGAACGGATGGGCGAATTCCGGCAACAGGATGCCTATCGTATAGGTGCGTCGCGTCACCAGGCCACGCGCTACAAAGTTCATCTGATAGTTCAATTTCTTGGCGCGCCGCAACACCCGCTGCCGCGTCGCCTCGCTGATACGCCCCTGGTTGCGCAGGACTTTAGACACGGTGACTACCGAAACATTCAGACCCTTTGCAATGTCTTGCATAGTCACGGGCATGGCCGGGGAAGCATATACCACTTTTGTCTGGGTTAACGATAAATCTAATGTAAATCAATTAATTTTCTTCTTGACAACGGTTGCCATTATGAACAAAAATCCCGCCACTGTTGTTCAGGACCATTTGGGGAAATTCCTGTATCGGAAAGAGTCGCCTATGCCAAGTCGCATTCTGCGGAGCCTGCTCGTCTCAGTCGCCCTTCTCGCTTACGTTTCGCCCTCCCTTTACGCGCAAAGCACATACGGCTCCGTAGTCGGATCTGTCACTGACCCCTCGGGTGCTGCCATCTCTGGCGCGACCGTGACCCTGACCAACGTCGGGACCCAGGAAAAGCGTACCCAGCCGAGCGGCGCTGATGGCCTCTTCACGTTTGTGAACCTGTTTCCCGGCCAATACCGCGTTGACGTGGAAAAGGCTGGGTTTAAGCACTTCGCGCGCACCGACGTTACCGTGCAAGTGCAGCAATCTACTACTGTGACAGCCGCCCTTCAGGTTGGCGAGGTTAGCCAAGTGGTCGAAGTCACCTCGCAGACGCCACTTTTGCAAACCGAATCGGCGTCGTTAGGTCAGGTGGTCGAGCAGCGCAAGTCTGACGAACTACCCCTGAATGGCCGAAATATTTTCAATTTGATCACTGTGTCCCCGGCGGCAGTTGCCCAGGGCGGTGCAGGTGGGTCGCCGGTCGGCGAGAATCCTTTCAGTTGGGGCAACTATCAAATCGGCGGTTCGTTCGCCAATCAGGGGGCGGAGTACCTGGATGGTCAACCCCTCAACATTGGCTACATCAACTTGCCCATCATCATCCCGACTCAGGACTCAGTCGGCGAATTCAAAGTGCAGTACAACAACCTTGATGCCGAATGGGGCAAGTTCGCCGGCGGGGTCGTAAACCTGAGCACGAAGTCCGGTACCAATAGTTTTCACGGTTCGGGGTATGAGTATTTCCGGAACAAAGTGCTGAACGCCAATGAATACTTCAACAAGCAAACCGAACTGTCGACGGGCAAGCCGAACGAGGCGCCGCCGTGGGAGCAAAATCAGTACGGGTTCCAATTCGGCGGGCCAGTAATCAAAGACAAGACATTTTTCTATACCAGCTGGGAACAATATCGCCAGCGGACATCAAACCCGTTCACAACTACCGTTCCTGCGCAAGGCTTTCTGACGGGAAACTTCGGCTCGGTATGTACGTCCCAAGGAGGCACCTTCAACGCCGCCGGTATCTGCAGCGTGGCAGCGGGGCAGATCTACGATCCATACACTGCGAGTGCGACTGGCGTTCGAAACCCGTACCCGAACAACGTTATTCCCGCCGCAGAGTTCAGTAAGGCAGATGCGATCCTCGGGGCCTTGTACTACCCAACTCCAAACCTTCCTGGAATCGTTAATAATTACTCGACTGCGTACCCCGGCGGCGGTAACACGAATGAGTTCGTAGCCCGCGGAGATCAGAATCTTGGAGCCAATACGCGTTTGTTTGGCAGATTTTCCTACTACGGCTTGCTGGACTTGCCCCAGAATCCTTTGGGAACCGGGTTGTGCGAAGACCGCTGCTCAGAGAAATATCACAGTAAACTGCTTGCTATTGATGTCAACCACTCTTTTACATCCAACACCATTCTCGACGTGAACATAGCGGCGAGCCGATTCGTGTATTTGCGCTCACCGATACTCTCAGGCTTCGACTTGACTACTCTGGGCTGGCCTTCAACCTATAACACACCCCCAGACTCGATTCGCACTCCTCCGACTCCGGAATTCTCGACTCCAAATGACGTGGGGCACTCGCAGGGCAACAGCGCCATCGGCGATCACAACACGCAATACAATTTGTCGCCCGCGCTCACGATGATCCGCGGCAAGCACACATTTCAGATTGGTGCTCAGTGGGAGATTGGGCTGGACAACTATTTTCAGACCAACATCGCCAGTGGCGCGTTTGGTTTTCAAGGGAACTGGACTTCATCAAGTCCAACTGCTACCGACGGCTCCGGCTCTCCTTATGCTGACTTCGTTCTGGGCTTAGCTCTGAACCAGGGTTCTTTCGCGGGAAACCAGTCTGAAGGCGTAGCACAGAATCCCGCGCAGACGAAGGGCAAGCAGACTTATCGAGCGTTCTACTTTAATGACACCTGGCACGTGACTCCGAAGTTTACTGCAAGCCTTGGGCTTCGATACGAGTTACCGGGAACCTGGTCAGAGGCTTACAACAGGCTTACCTATTGGAATCCCAATGCCGTGAACGGCACGGTTACTGGTTGTTCCGGCGTTGCAGGCTCTCCCTGCCTTGGCGACGCGATGTATGTCGGAACAGGACCGAACTCCAGCAACAACAACCTGCCTCTGGATAAGAAGGAGTTCTCGCCGCGCATTGGATTTGCCTACTCCGCCGACCAGAAGACCGTAATTCGGGCTGGCTACGGCATATTCTTCATTCCTAACTACGTTTCGTTTGCGACCAATCCAGACAACGACGTGGTGAATCTCGCCTCGACGACGTTTACCGGTACAACAAATGGCTACAT
>DASRWO010000156.1:0-5097 GCA_035654555.1 Candidatus Deferrimicrobiaceae bacterium
GTAACGAAATCAGAAAAACTTATGGGGGGAAAGCTATGATCAAAAATCAACTACACAACACATTGCTGAGCGCATTCATTCTCGTCGTCGCGCTGATCGCATCCCAGCCCGCCGCCGCACAGGATGCCACGACACCTTATCCGAACATGGCTCCGGTGGAACAATATCTGATGGACCGTAACCAGGAAATCGGCCTGGCCCGCAGTGCCGCTCCCGAAGTGATCTCGCGCGATGCCATGGTTCTCGTCCTGGGCCGGCATGGCTACGAAACCGCAGTCGAAGGCAAGAATGGCTGGGTGTGCTGGGTGGGACGCGGATGGGGGTCTATTTTCGATTGGCCCGAATTTTGGAACCCGAAAATTCGAGCCGCGGATTGCATGAATCCACCGGCCGCGCGCTCGATGCTGCCGTTTGTTTATAAACGGACGGAATTGCTGCTGGCCGGCCATTCCAAGCTCGAGGTCATCGCCGCAATGAAGGCGGCACTCGAGAAGAAAGAATTCCCAGCTCTTGAGCCGGGAGCCATGGACTACATGATGTCAAAGTCGTCCTATCTCACCGATAACGACGGCCACAACGGCCCTCACATCATGTTCTACGCACCCATCAAGGACGTTGCGGCCTGGGGCGCCAATCTCCCCAATTCTCCGGTGATGGGGGTGAATTATTGGTATTTTTCCGAGCAGTCGTATCCCCAGCTCCAAAGCTTTCCGCCCATAGCCGTATTCCTGGTAGACGTGGACAAATGGTCCGACGGAACTCCGGCGCCCCACCCTTCTCCCTGCTAAAGAACGCAGGGAAAAGGATGGGGCACCGCATCATGAATTTCAGGAAAGGATGGGCCAGCCCCCAATTACTGGCGATGTCGCTACGCGGCTGCTGGTCTGAGAACAACCTTTGTCCAACCGTCGTCACGAGCGTCGAAATGCTTGTAGGCGGTGGCCGCTTCACCCAGCGGCAGTTTGTGCGAAACGATGAAAGACGGCTTTGCCCTACCCGTGTGAATCAAGTTGCGAAGGTAACGGTTGTAAGCCTTAACATTGGCCTGACCGGTTCCAATCTTTTGCCCTTTGAACCAGAATAGACCGTTGTCGAACGCGATCTGCCCTTGCTTTTCGAGTGCGTTGGGACCTCCCGGATCTTTGGGCAGAAAGATGCCCACAACACCGATGCCGCCAGTAAACCGTACTGACTTGACCAGGTTATTCATGGTCATATTCGGATGCTCGTGACCCTGCGGATCGTGGGCTTGATAGCCAACGCACTCGCATCCCCTGTCGGCACCTTCGCCACCCGTCAGCTCCAGTACCCGATCGACCGGCGAAACTTTCGAATCGTCGATGGGAATGGCGCCTATTTTTTCTGCCAAGGCAAGACGGTCGGGATGTCGATCGACGCTCATGACTTTGCTGGCACCTTTGATCATCGCGGAGAGCGCGGCCATCAACCCGACTGGGCCCGCCCCATAGATCACGACGGACTCACCCGGGCGCAGGCCCGCGAGTTCGGTCGCGTGCCAGCCGGTGGGAAATATGTCGGAGAGCATGACGTAGTCCGTCTCCTTCTCCTCGGCGTCCGGCGGCAAGCGAAGGCAATTGAAGTCGCCATACGGCACGCGCAGATACTCGGCCTGCCCACCCTCGAAAGGACCCATGTCGGCAAAGCCATAGGCGGCGCCTGCCATTCCCGGATTGACGGTCAGACAGAAAGCAGTCAGGCCGCGCTCACAGTTTTTGCAGAAGCCGCACCCAATATTGAAAGGCAGGCAAACCCAATCACCCACCTTGATCCGGACGACTGCTGCGCCGACTTCCGCGACTTGGCCAAAATTCTCATGCCCCAGGATGCGCCCTGATTCCATATCCGTTCGCCCCTCGTACATGTGCAGGTCAGAACCGCAAATGTTCGTGCTCGTGATTCTTACGAGCACATCGTTCGGTTGTTGAATTTTCGCGTCCGGGACTTGTTTCACGTGGACCTTGCGGGGGCCCTCGTATACGAGTGCTTTCATGAGTTCCTCCTTCTTCATCGTGGTTGTAAAACCGACCAGTTTTGCCTGTGAGGGTTTTGTTGGCAAAGAGTGAACAAGTGGTGGGGTGAGCGACGTTGACAGCAAAGATGCCATAGAATGCGCACCGGTTGTCTATCTTTTTCTTCTTATTTGCGTGGAAGCTCAACGCTCTCAGGAATTTCCAAGTCATTGACCCTAAGGCCGGTGGCCCACTCAAGGCCGGGGTTGGCTTGGGAGAAACCCTGACTGGGGGAAACGGGAACAGACGGAACTGACCCTAATTCTTATTTGAAGGAATTGGAATTGGGTCCAGTTCCGTCCGTCCCCACATTCCTCCTGGCGCGACTGCCTCTGGTTTTGCTGGCAGAAGCGCTAACAGGACGACTCCGATTACAAGAAATACAATCACATCGGTAAAGTTCCTGTGGACGCCGTGAATCCGCGCTTCCAGGGTTTGAATAGCCATCACCATGCCATGGGAGATGTTCCACCAAGCCGCTAGAGCAATCATCGAGCGATGCTCAGATGGCCTCCTCGCGGCCATGAGTAGAAAGACCCCGACCGGAATAAAGAAGCTCAGAAACATCGGTTCGCACTCGTTTTTCTGCTGCAAAAGCCAGCTGGAATGCCGCAGATCCGTATATAGAAAATAAGTTGGGGCCAGATAGATCAGCCCTACGATCACCAGAACTATCTGTGTTAGGCGTTCTCTTTTCACATTGACCTCATTATTTGAGCGAATCTTGTTGCGCGCAGCAGCCGCTCACGCAGAGGACTCACAAAATAACACACAGGAAAGCAAACTGAAATCTGCAACAACGCTCCAGCGAATTTCTTAGTATCATGGCTCCCCACCTCATCGGCTGAACGAGTTTGGCACACCACAGCGGCTGCGATAACCGGCCGGCGCTACCTCTCAGGGTCCATCCACAGAGCTTTCCGTTACAGGCCTTCTCTCGCGGCAAATTCGAACCACACGAGGTGCCCGTGCCCAAGTGCATCTCCGCCGCCCAACATCTGCGAAAACTCAGGGGAGGATCATGCGATGGATCACTTCCAGCGTCAATCACCCACACAAGAATCTCCGACTGGGAAAGTGGTTAGAATCCTCGACGGATCGCATCGACAACGGGATCGGAGGACCAACAAATGAGCCCCTTTTAGTGATGCCGGATTCAGCTATTTAAAGACTCAGCCCTTAGGAGGACTGCCTCCAGTTCGGAGGGGGAACCTGGGACGGAGGAAACGCCGAGTGCGTCCGCTTATTAGGTTGGGCTCCCGGTCTTCGGACTCTGTTTCAAGTCTTTCAGGTCGCTGTCGCGGCCTAAAGCGCACTTGTTCGTATGCAGATCATCGAGGGAAATGAAATGCACCGGCACACCGAAGAAGGTGCTTGCCACTCTCTTCTTCCAGGCATTGGAGAACTCGACACCAGTGATTTCGGTCAGAATGTCAATGCGTACCGAAGCAACTCCAATCTGATAGACCACACATGGTTTTCGTGGGTTCGTGTTTGCAGGTGTCTTTCCTTAAGGCATCTTGATTGTATGTTCCCATCTCAAGTGCGAGGGCGGAATGAAAGTCAAACCCTCCGACAACACCTTGACGGCGAAGCTCGTTGATTTGTCCCCATCCCCAGCCATTCGGTTGAAGAGTGGATTGTTGGGCTGCCGATGTCACGATGACGGGCTTTGGGGTGTCCCCCCGGTCCAGCTACTCTTGGAGTTCAATCGCCTTATCCTCCGCGACCGTCCAAGTCCGGCTTCCAGCAGCCTGCCGATGCTGGCGTCCGTTGCGGGAGTATCGCAAGAACTTAGAGCACTGGCAGCCCCGGTAGAACTCGCCCCGGCTCCGATGGCTACAGCTTTCTCGGTGCCTAACGAAGACCGTGACGACCGATTTGGGCTGGACGCTTATTTCAGGTTAACCTCCACTCACTTGTGAGGCTAATCCGTGTTCTAACACGCCGTCAGCGAATCTTTGGCAATCACCAGTGTTTATGCGGGTAAAAATATGGCGGAGAGAGTGGGATTCGAACCTAGTCCGCTTTAACAAAATCAACAAACTAGGAGGCGCGAATGGCACATCAAACCTCTAAGCTGCTGCAAGAACAAACAACCCCACGTCCTATTGGACGCTTAATGGCCGCGCGGATTTCTGCTGGCACACAATAGAAGATGCCGATAATGACGACCAAGATGATGATCGGTTAGTAGGAGTGGGCGCGCGAATAAGGATTCGCGGCCAGCAAGAAGCCGCAGCGGCTTAAACAGCTACTGCAAATTAGATGCGCGGCAAGTGGTCATGAACAACAACGGTTGAGCGCGGAGTTACTTTAGATACCTTCGAGCGAATCCACCCTCGTGGTACGGCCATGGTTGCGAGTCATGTAGTAGTAAATCGTCGGAGTGACGAACAAGGATAGGATCATTGCGATCAAGAGTCCACCGATGACTCCAATCGCCAAAGGCTGAAGCATTTCAGAACCGGCACCGATCCCAAGGGCCAACGGAATCATCCCCGCCACGGCAGCAATCGCTGTCATTACGATGGGGCGCAATCTCCTCCGCCCGGCCTGGAAGATCGACTCTTCCTTGGAGAATCCAGCCGCCAGGAACTTCTCGTCAGCATCCAGCAATAAAATTCCATTCTTGGCCACGATTCCGATGACCATAATCAGCCCATGAATGAGGACAGATTGAAGGTGATCCCTGTGATCAGCAGGGCTACGAAAACCCCGGAGGTCGACAAGAGCGCTGAAACAAGAATCGACACCGGCGCCGAGAAGCTGTGGAATTCGAACAGAAGCACGAGAAACACGAACACGATTGCCATTGCAAGAACGAGCGTTAGATCTCGGAACGATTGCTGCTGCGTCTGATAAAGGCCACCATATTCGATCCGGATAGACGCGGGCATGTGCAATTTTCCGAGAGCATCCTTTACATCGGCAATGGCGTGGCCCATATCCAAACCTTCGAGGCGTGCCGTGACTGCGACATACCGCTGCTGGTTTTCTTGCAGGATTTCGGTCTGGCCCGGTAACTCGGTCATTGTGGCCAGTGAACCTAGATTAGCGAGTTGAC
>DASRWO010000157.1:0-6044 GCA_035654555.1 Candidatus Deferrimicrobiaceae bacterium
CCACAATTCGCTGTACGGCCCATAGTCCCGCTTCCGCCATCTTGATTGATGTGCCTATCTTGCAAGAAGGCGCCATCAAGCGGAAGGCGGATCGTATGCCCAATAAAACAAATCCGTATACACACATTGAATCTTGCCAAAGTTCGTCGCAGATAGCTCTGAGTTGTCCGGCATGTCGATGGCAGCTTCTCAAGTGGAGCGTCCCAGGCCCGGAGCAAAGCCTTGAGGAGCGGTTAACTCCGGGTGACGAGATATGGCTATCCGAAATGAAGATTAGCTGCCGCGAGGCTAGTTCCGTAATGAAGTCGGGAAGGCGGGACTATCGCGACGCCGAGCGTGCGTGAGTTTTCCCGCGAGCGAAAAACGACAGATTGTTTTACTGGGTAAGCTCGCCGATAAAAACTCCGTAGGGCTCAAGTGAAACCTCATTTCCTTGTGCCGAGGATTTCCCGGTTGCCAGCAGGCTCGTAGCGGAAGCAAAGCCATTTTGCTTCAGGTCCAGGCTGATCTTCTGTGCCGTGCCGGACATATTCAGGGCTACGACTACTCCTTGACCTTTATAGATTCGCAAGTAAGAAAGCACGTTCGGATCGCGCTCGTTAATCGGCTTGTAACTTCCGCTGAGTAAAGCTTGATTGCTGTGACGCAGCTTGAGCACGTTCTTATAGAACTCGAGGACTGAACCGGGATCTTTCGATTCATCCGCCACATTATGCGTCTTGTAAGTGGGAGGAACCGGTAGCCACGGCGTGCCTTTCGTGAAGCCCGCGTTTTCGCTGTCATTCCACTGCATAGGTGTGCGTTCGCCATCCCGTCCTTTTTCTTTCGGCCATCCCTTCACCCCGATAGGATCTTTCACATCCTCCTGCCGAGTGGGCGGAGTCGTCTTCATTCCGATCTCCTCGCCGTAGTAGATGATCGGCGTACCCCGCAGGGTCAGATAGAGCCCCGCCATCAGCTTCGCGATTTCGTCGTTGTGCTTGCCGTCGCCGTAGCGATCGTAAGAGCGAACGATGTCATGGTTGCTGATCACAAACGTTGGCCAGCCAGAGGCGGCATTCACTCCCGCGATTTGTTTGCGGAATTCGGCAGGCGACAGTTTGTTTACCATCGTAAATAGAAAATCCATGGGCAACTGCAGCTCATCGTTGCCTTTGCCATAGTACGCATTGAGTTCGGCGACGTCCGCCGTCCAGGTTTCGCCGATGAGCACGGCATCGTGCTCGTTGGCGATCTGGCGTAATCCGCGCAGGACGTCGTGGACTTCCGGCAGCTTGGTGTTGTATTTATGTTGCTCGAACGGATCTCCGAAGGCATTCTTGCCGGGCTTGTTGATCGGATTGTCTGTCAAGTTCGGATCTTCAAATAGAGTATCGACTGCATCCAGCCTGAATCCCGAGACACCGCGGTTGTACCAGAAGCGCGTCACGTCAAACATGGCGTCCTTCACAGCAGGATTACGCCAGTTCAAATCCGGCTGCTGGGGATAGAAGTAATGGTAGTAATACTGATTCGTGGTGGGATCAAACTGCCACGCTGAACCGCCGAAGGTCGAGACCCAATTGTTGGGAGGTTGCCCCGGTCCCTTTCCATCACGCCAGATATACCAATCGCGATGGGCAGAGGTGCGGGATGATTTCGAATCCAGAAACCACTTATGCTGATCGGAGGTATGGTTGACTACGAAGTCGAGGATGATATGAATGTTTCGTTTCTTGGCTTCGAGGGCCAGATTATCGAAGTCGGCCAGCGTGCCGTACATGGGATCGATGTTTTCGTAATCGGAAACGTCGTAACCGAAGTCAACCTGCGGCGAAGGAAAGCAGGGCGAGATCCAGATGGCATCCACGCCGAGATCTTTCAGGTAATCGAGCTTGGACGCGATTCCATTCAGATCGCCGACGCCGTCATTATTGCTATCGGCGAAACTGCGGGGATAAATTTCGTAGAAAACAGCGTGCTGCCACCAAGCGCTGCCTGCCTGGTCCGCCGCGTGGGTGGATGTTTGCGCGTAAGCAGTCAGCCCAGAAATGCAGAAGATAGACAAAACGATTGCCATCGATCGAGCACTTTCCTTCATCAGAAGCGCCTCCGCATAAAAACTCGAGATGTCTCTACCTTCGTCAGCGACGGGATCTAAGCCGGCGACGAAGTTAGATTGTAACCCTCACCGCTCGGGGAATGTCCAAGGCGAGGCAAAATGGATGCCAAGAGTCCGATGTACCTATTCATCGGTGTCCGCAGGCGATATTTCGATATTGATCTGGAGATTACAGCTTGCGGTTTTCCGGAGCTTGCAAAGTCTGAGTTCACTGAATATAAGAATTAGGGACGAATCTTAGCACGGTCTGGGTCGGGCGGGTGCCAACCTTTTGTATTCCTCACGTCGCGCGTTCTTGAAATCTCTGAGTCGATCAAGCCTCGTGCTTTCGTTGGAAAGCGTTTTGGGCTTGGCAACTCCTGGCTGGCTGCGAGCTGGCCCTGCGCGAGAGCAGAAGACCGATGCTAAAGTAACTCCCTCTGAAGCTCACGATCTGGGCGTGAGCTTTCTGAATGTCGCCCGGGAATCCGGGCTTAATGCAAAGACGATTTTTGGTGGCGAACACAAAAACAAATATCTACTGGAAACCACGGGCTGCGGCGTAGCTTTTTATGATTACGATAACGACGGCTGGCTCGATATTTTTCTGGTAAATGGCTGGCGGCTGGAAGGCTTTCCCGCCGGCAGCGAACCCACCTCCCACCTATTCCGTAATAACCGCGACGGCACATTCACCGACGTGACCGTTAAGGCCGGAGTGGGCCACTCAGGTTGGGGCCAGGGCGTTTGCATCGGCGACTACGATAACGACGGCTGGGAAGATCTGTTCGTAACATGTTACGGAAAAAATGTTCTGTATCACAACAATGGTGACGGAACTTTTACCGACGTCAGCCAGAAGGCGGGCGTGGCGGGCAAAGGCACGCGCTGGAATACCGGTTGTGCGTTTGTGGATTACGATCGCGATGGCCATCTCGATCTTTTCGTCGCCAATTACATCGACATGGACCTGGCCACGGCACCGGTGCCGGAGTCGGGACCATGCCTTTATAAAGGTGTGCTGGTGGCTTGCGGTCCACCTGGCCTGCAAGGCGGGAAGAACATTCTTTACCACAATAATGGCGATGGGACCTTCACCGATGTTTCCGAGGCAGCCGGAATTTTTCGGGCGAACGGAACTTACGGCCTGGGCGTTCTTACGGCCGATTTCGACAATGATGGCTGGCCAGATATCTATGTCGCCAATGACTCCACCGCCAGCGCTCTCTATCACAACAAGAAGAATGGAACGTTTGAAGACGTCGCCATCGAAGCGGGCTGCGCTTTAAGCCCGGATGGCAAGCCGCAAGCTGGCATGGGCGTTTCCGCCGGCGACTACGATTTGGATGGAAACCTCGACCTGCTCAAAACGAACTTCGCCGGTGACACACCATCGCTCTACCACAATCTCGGCGGGGGAAATTTCGAAGACGCTACTTTTGCCGCGGGCTTGGGCGCGCATACACAATTCCTGGGATGGGGTTGCGGATTCCTCGACTTCGACAATGACGGCTGGCCCGACATTTTGATTTGCAATGGACACGTCTATCCTGAGGTCGAACAACTGAAAACCGAAGCCGGTTATCCGCAACGCAAATTGCTTTACCACAACTTGCATAATGGCCGTTTCGCCGATGTTTCTTTTCAAGCCGGACCCGGGCTCTCGGATCCTGCTCCGTGCCGAGGCTGCGCATTCGGCGATTTCGACAATGACGGCGACATCGATGTGGTAGTTAACACGGTGAACGATTATCCGCAGCTGCTGCGGTGCGATTCCAAGCTGAAAAATAACTGGATCAAAATTCGCACTATCGGAACAAAATCAAATCGCAGCGGAATTGGGGCGCGGCTAATCTGCACCACGCATTCTGCGGACGAAACGAAACCCCATCAACAGATCGACGAAGTGCGCAGCGGCGGCAGCTACATTTCGCAGAACGACTTGCGTATTCATTTTGGACTGGGCAAAGCTGAGAAAGTGGACGTGCTCGAAATCCGCTGGCCGAGCGGACACGTGGATACGCTCAAGGATGTGAAGGCGAATCAGTTGATTTTTGTGAAAGAAGGGGAGGGCATCAGCCGGACAGTCCAGTTTGTGAAGAAGGCGGAGCGGGGAAAGTAATTCGACGTTATTGCTTCTTCGTTGCCGCCGATGCTACTGCAGTGCCAGTTCCCTCTTTCACGGTATGAATCGCGTCGACCGAGAAGTCAGAGAACTTCTCTGCGAGACCACTCGGCCAACGAATCTCTATCCATTCGATTTTCGCCGCGGGGCCGAGTCCGAAGTGAACTCGCATATCGTTCTGCGAAATGTAGCTAGAGCCGCTGCGCACTTCGTCCACTAACGTTCGACTTGCAGTCTTGACTAAAATCCTGGCGCCGATGCCGTCACGATTAGACCTGACTCCAACCAGCCGAAATGCGACCCAGTGGTTCGGATTGCGAACCTGGTTCACCAGCAAGCTGGGCGCGGCATTCATGTTGCTGATTACGGCGGACACGCGGCCGTCATTCCATAAATCCCCGACGGCCAGCCCGCGAGAAGAAGCTGCCGTCACAATTCCAGATCCGGCCGAAGCTGAAATATCGGTGAACGTACCGTCTCCGTTGTTGTGATAGAGAATGCGCGGCTCCTTATAGTTGCTGCCCAGGTGCTGGCTGTCGACTTCCGGATAGACGTGGCCATTCACCAGTATCAGGTCAGGCCAACCGTCGTTATCGAAATCGAAGAACATCGTGCCCCAGCCCAGATATTGCGTATACAGGCCCAGTCCAGCGGCTGAAGTCGCATCGGTAAACGTTCCATCTCCGTTGTTGCGGTAGAGAGTGGAGGTGTCGTCGGAGAAATTCGTCTTGAAAATATCCAGGTGGCCGTCGCCGTTGTAGTCGGCGACTGTCGATCCCATTCCCGCTTGTTCGCGGCCGTCTTCATTGAATGCCGCTCCCGCCATTACCGCGACGTCAGTAAACGTGCCGTCGTGATTATTGCGGTAAAGAATGCTGGGAGTGCTGTCGCAGGCTATAAAAATATCAGGCCATCCGTCTTCGTCGAAATCCAGCGTTGAGACGCTGAACGCGTAATGACCATCGGTGCGATCGATGTGCGCCTTAGTGGTGACGTCTTCAAAAGTGCCGTCGCCTTTGTTGTGGTAAAGAATATTTTTAGCGCCCGGCAGGCCACGGGGGCCGCACATCACAGGAACGCCCTTCCAAATGCACGTGGGTCGCTCGCCCGGCGCAGGAGCGGTCGCGAGATCGAAATCGACATAGTTGGCTACTACCAGGTCAAGCCGACCGTCGCGGTCATAGTCGACGAATGCGCAACCTGTGCCCCAGGCTTTTCCGGAGCCGGCAACACCAGCCTTCTCCGCAACCTCAGAAAAAACGCCGCCCTGATTGTGATAGAGCCGGTTCTTGCCGTAGTAGGTGATATAGAGATCTTCCCAACCGTCGTTGTCGTAATCTCCCACGCAGACGCCTTGTCCCCAGCCTGTGGCGGTCAGTCCGGCCTTCGCGGTCACGTCGGTGAAAGTTCCGTCGTGATTGTTGCGATAGAGGTGGTTACTGGGCGCAGGACCGCTGGGGGCGGCTCCGAGTCTGGTTCCGTTCACCAGAAAAATATCGGGCCAGCCGTCGTTGTCGTAATCGAAGATTGCGACTCCCGTGCCTGTGGTCTCAATGATGTATTTTTTGGTATCAATACCGCCGAAAATTTCCTGCATCGTAAGGCCAGCTTTTTCGGCTACGTCTGTAAAGTCGGCGATCGGCTTGGTTGGCGGGGCGGGAAGCTTGGGTTGCTGGGCGGAGGCCGAGACGAGGCAACCAGTCAGGATTGCGGCGCAGATTGACGCAGGATAAATCAGGCGCGCGCCGAACAAAGTGTTGAATCCCATGTCTCAGTTGTGAATGTTAGGAGCGTAGCGGATATTGGTCAATGTTACGCTTGCTCTTCCGGTGCGAAATA
>DASRWO010000158.1:0-3568 GCA_035654555.1 Candidatus Deferrimicrobiaceae bacterium
GCCGTAGAAGAGCGCGCGCAGAGCGTTCAGGACCAGTCGCCCGAGCAGGATGATGATGATAACCAAAGCCGCGGCAATCGAGGCGGCAGCATAGGGATAGCGCGTGGCCAGCCAGGTGAGGCCTACGGCGAAAATGTCCTCACTCAAGCTCAAGGAAATATTTGAGAAGGGCTCTGGGGAGGGAGTGACCGCGGCACGCAG
This sequence comes from Candidatus Deferrimicrobiaceae bacterium, assembly GCA_035654555.1. GTDB lineage: Bacteria > Acidobacteriota > Terriglobia > Terriglobales > Acidobacteriaceae > Sulfotelmatobacter. The sequence continues at coordinate 202 of DASRWO010000158.1, forward strand.
CGCAGTCTTTCCGGCATGAGCAGCGAGAGCGATGAGGCCTCCGAGAAAGGCTGCCAGTAGTTGTTGCGGTGGCGTGAGTTGTCGGGTAGCGCCATAAGCAATCAGCCCGGCGACCGGGACGCGAATAAAAGTATGCAAGGCGCTCCACAGGAGATCGAACGCGGGAATTTTGTCGGCAAAAAACTCGATTACAAATAGAACGACGCTGGCCGCGATCACCGGCCAAGTTTCGATGAGGAGTAATTCCGGAGGGAGCGGCACATGCCCGAAGCGCGCCAGCAGGCCCAAGACGGCCACCGTTGCATAGACATTCAGTCCGGCGGCGAATGCGACGGCCGCCAGCACCGCAAAAAGTTCGGGCAACGGAATTTGTAGCCAGTTCAGCATCTCAGTCGAAAAAATGCGCTATCAAAATCCCTGGCTTGAAAGCTTAAAAGGAAGACCAGTGCAAAACCAAAGGGCCGCCATAAGGCGACCCTTGGATTCTAGCTGCGATTCCGTTACAGCGTGGATTCAATCTCAAAGCCCCAGGCTTCCAGAAGAGGCTCGGGGATGTACTTGGAATTCTTGTTGCGCCGGGCCCACTCGCGCAGACGAGTCGACCGCAAATATTGGTCTGGCGTGAGCTTATATTCGCGCACCACTTGCTCGAACTCTGTGATGGTGGGGACGATCGGGCCAATCGGCTCGGGTTTTCCCCAGTTTGGATTTCCACGTCGCTTTGCCATGAAAAAGCCCTTTCGTACAAATGGGGGATTAACTAAATAATAATAATTTCTCTATGCGTATGATTCTCCTGACGCCCAAGGGGATTCACAGAAATAAAGCCCATCCACCGAAAATCCGCGGATACGGTTCCCAAAAGCTGTTTGGAGAGACAGGATGTTAAGTCAATAGCGCCAGAAAGTCAATCCTATTCTGCCGCATGACTGCTTGAATTATGGGCCGTAACTACATGCCCGCAAGACTGTTATCAGCTCGCCCGCAGCACCCCCCAAGTACAACGGAAGCTATCGGCCCGACCGGAACCCGGAGAAGTTACGGGCGTAACATCCGGAATAAGAGCCCCGTTGATGTGGCCTTGGAAAGCGGCCTACACTTGGGAATGCATTCTCCCAGCAAGACAGACGTAGTAGCGCTCCGCCTGAAGGATAGGGATCGCGATGAATTTGAAGTCACTGTTGCTTTGTTCAGATGAAAAAATTGGACGCGTGCTGCGGCGTACGTTGGGCGACCTTGATATTGGGGTCGAACATTGTACGAGCGCGGAAGTTGCGTTGCGTCATCTGACCCGCGACCGATTTGAGGCCATCATTGTGGACTGTGCCGGCCCCGGAGCTGCCGATGTTCTGCGCGCAGCCCGCATGGCTCCATGCAACAAACGGGCCATTGCGGTCGCGATTCTCGACCCCGGCAGCGGATTGCGCTCGGCATTTGAGATCGGCGCCCACTTCATCCTTTATAAGCCAGTTTCCGCGGAGCGCGCCAAATCGAGTTTTCGCGCCGCGAGAGCCCTGATGAAACGGGAACGAAGGCGCAACTCCCGGGTCTCCGTGAATTTTCCGCTGGAGATGGTCAGCGCCCAGTCTGGCGAACGCATTAAAGCGAATACCACGGATGTTGGCGAAGGTGGGTTGGCGGTTTCGATCCCACGCCGTAGCAAGCCGCACGGCCGATGGAATTTGTCATTCACGCTCCCCGGCGCCGCCAAGGTCGATGTCGCGGCCGAGTTTGCCTGGGAGGGCAGCGGTGCGCAGGTGGGCTTGCGGTTTGTGAACCCCTCGCCTGATGTGGAACACCAGCTCCGCGAGTGGCTGGGGCGCAATTCGCCAGAGGGAGAAAAGGATGATCCTCCGGCTCCCTGCCAGCTTACCGACTTAAGTTTGCGCGGCTGCTATCTGGCCATGCCCTCGCCGTTCCCGGTTTCTGCCCGGGTCACTCTTTCGATGAGGGCCGCGCACGTAGAGCTCCGGTCGGAAGGAGTAGTCCGAGTCATGCACCCTGACATCGGGATGGGCGTGGAATTCACGCAAACCACCGCGGAACATCGCCTGCTGCTGGAAAAATTTCTTAGCTGCCTCACCGAAAATCCCAATACGTTGCCTGAGTTGATGGTTGAACCGGAAGGGTTTGAAACGGACAGCATCTCCTCAGCTGCCGCCGAATCGGGTGGTATAGAAGATCCGCTGCTCGATCTTTTTCGTAACCAGGCCGGGCTCGCGGCCGAATCGTTTCATGCCGAACTCCGCAAGCAGCGAGGTCTGTCCACTGCTGCGGCCGCGTCCTGATCAAGCGCGCACGTTGAACGTTCCCGTCTTATTGTGGCAGCGGCGTTCCTTCTGCCGGTCCACCCTTTACCAGGTCTGTCTTCACTGAGGATTTCTGATTGGCCACCAGTTCGATATCAGTTTCGAAGTCCTGATAACCGGGCAGTGTAATTCGGATTTTGCGTTTGCCTGGTGCAACCAGCAGGGCTTTGCCGACACCGCTGAATTCGGCAACATGACCCACGAAGACGCCGTCGACAAAAACCGCGGCCCGATTAGGATTCACGTCCAGCTTGATCTGTGCCGTGATGTGCGGGAACTGCACCCGGGTGTCTTTTTCCATCTTTACTTCGATGGTCTGGGTTTCTCCCGCGCGGACTGCTACCTTCTGAACGAAGTCCGTGTACCCGCCCTGGCGAACCGTGATCTCGTGATCGCCCGGAAGGAGCAGCAGTTTTTTCGATCCTTTCAGTTCCTCCAAATAGCCAACATACTGGCCGTCGATCCAGACCCCGGAAGTGCGTTCGACTTTAGTGGCCCCGACGAGATCAACTCTTCCCAGCACATTATTTTCAGCGTGCAATGTGGGGGAAAAAATGGCGGCGCAGGTGAGTACGAGAATGCATACCAAAGCGCAAACGCGAGAAAAGGAAATCATAAAAAATTTGTCCCAACAGGTGAGATGCAGCTCCATCATTAAGGGTAGCCGATGTGCGCAGGCCTGTAAACGCGGCAAAACGAGCAGTACAAAGCGCGAGCGTTCGCCGAGGACGCGAGTCGATTGAGCTAAAATGATCGCGGCAGATTTTTCTGTCACTGTTTCAAGTAACGAAGCGCAACACATCCTGATTTAAAAACCTTTGACTCAACAAGTTTCAGCCGCAATTTCTCGGGCAGGCTAATGCCTTCCATCAACCGTCTCCCTTCTCCTGCAATGATTGGCCCAACGACAAAACGATATTCATCCACCAGGCCAAGCTCTATCAGTTGCGAAGGGATATCTACACCGCCAACTAAAATATCTTTGCCTTGTTCCTGTTTCAATTTAAGTATTTCGTCGCGAAGGTTCGTACGGACAATTCTCGTATTTTTATCTTCCG
>DASRWO010000159.1:0-17576 GCA_035654555.1 Candidatus Deferrimicrobiaceae bacterium
CAGCGGGAGAAAGCGGCATCCAGCGGCGCCATGCCAAGCGGTTCGTAGCGCGCCGTGGCGGCATAGACGGCGGCACGGCTGTAAAGCGCACGCAGTTGAGACTCAGTCTGTGGGCCGCGGATCGCGAGAGTAGCCTGGCTTGTCGAGACTTTCACATCCGCACGGATCGGAATGCGCGGAACCGGCACAGTTTGCTCCGCTCCGACAATGCAGACCGGGAATGAGTGGACGTGCTGCGTCAGCAGAAAGACTTGCTTGCCCGCGTCGACCAGCCGGCCGATCGAAAGCACGGAGTCGTCTTTACTAATGTAGGGGTTAAAGAAAATCGGATTGCGTCCTGGGTAGATGATGGCCGCGCGCCGCGGACGGCTGTAAGTCGAGATCAGTGTATTTAGCATGCAGGCCGAAGGCGCGACCACGGCATCCGCGGCAGCGATGCCACGATCGATGGTTTCCCGATACCACTTCAGCCAGCGCGTGGGCCGCGGCGAGCAACCTTGGACGGCTTCATTCCAACTGATCAGATCACCGTGCGCCATCACTATCCGTGGGACATCGACCGGAAGATCGCCATGGCAGAACTGATGGAGCTGCAGCAAGTCAGGACGAACCTCGCGCACCAGATTCGCCAGAAATTCCGATGACTCGGGGAGATCTTGCGGAGCTTCATCCATCCACTCCAGCCGGAACGCGGTGGGACGGTATTCCAGGCCGTGGAGACGATCCATCCAAGCGGTCTGATCGGGAAGAGGAATTTCGCCGAACGTCACCAGGGTGACCCGTACGCCGCGCGTCACCAGTCCTGTGACCAGCTCCCGAGCGTAGGTCCAGGAGCCGGACATCGTATCGGCAGTAACCAGAACGTGCAAAAAATCCTCCCGCGAATCATACGCAACGCCCAGTAGATGCGGGCTGGGCGCTTTATGCTGCCCTATTCTAGTGCAGAAGTGGGAGCCGGTGAAGAATTTTTCTCGCGGACAAATGCTCTACTGACAGCGGATCCGAGCCGATCAGCTCCGTCTCCCCAAGCTTTGCGAAGCTGACGATTCATCGGTTCTGAGTACAACCGCGCGACGACCTCTCCCAATACACCTGACATAAGAATGGCCAGGATGAACAGCGCCGGGACTGCTGAGATGGGCCTGCCAGCCACAGCGAAGAGCTCAAAGAGGGCGAAGACCACAAACATGTGGGTGAGATAAACCTCGTAGCTGCGCTGACCCAACTTCACAAACGGAAGCAGGACCCACGGACTCATCCACTTCGTCTGTTGGGTGCACGCTGTGACCATACAGGTGCCGACGGCAAGAATACTCATATTCAGGCCGTTTCTGCCCAGCCCCCAAGCATCGGCACGAAGGGAGAACCCCAGGCTGAAAATGAGAGTCGCTATGCCCAAGCCACCAAGAATCCAGAGCATCGGACGGGAGAAGCGCAACCGTGACACTAATAGTGCAGTGAGGCAGCCTAGGGCGATGGCGTCCATGCCCCCCAGATAGGAGTATTCCCGCCAGATCTCATTGCCATGCGCAAGGAACGTGCGTCCGAAAGGACCAAGCACGACAAAGCCTAGAAGAACAACGACGAGCAGCTTCCCTCGGCCCAGCAGGCGGCAGACGGGAGGGAAGAAGAGATAGAACATCTCTTCCACGGAAAGGGACCATAAAATGTCCCAACTGCCAGGCAGGTATCCGTGCCGAGCTTCCAAAACGTTGACACGGAAGGTGAATGCTGCGAGTGCCGCCCCTCCGAGGCCACCATTCTCCTGCGAGATGACGAAGTGTTTCACATGCGCCAAATGAAAGACGCTGAGAACGCCGACTAATAATAAAAATAACGGCGCAATGCGGGCAAAGCGCAGCAGATAAAAATCCCGAACATTTATGCGCGAAACTGCACCCCAGCGTCGAATGGTAGTCGAGGTAATGAGAAACCCGGAAATCGCGAAGAATATCTGAACGCCAAACTGACCGTTCCAAACCAGGGACGATACCAGTTGGTTTGGGAGTCCTTTGGTGTAATCCAGTTTCGCCTGCATCAACCGTATGTTGACGTGGTTCAGCAGTACGAACAAGATTGCGAGGCCGCGAAGCACGTCGACGCCGTCAAGGCGCGTCCAGCTACGCTCAGTTCTTATGCAACCGGACGGCATGGCTCATTATGCAGGACGGCCAGTTGATCTGCCCTCAGAACTGTTAGCGATGCATGTACAGAGCGCGAAAAATGGCGTACTCAACGATCAGTTCGCCCTAGCCTCAGTCGCATTTCGCGCGCTAGATTGTCCACCGCACGGATTTTTTCCGCAGCCGGGCCGGGTATGCCGGGCACCGCCATAGCCAGTTCGCACGAAAGTAGCATGGAAGTAAGGCTCTCACCCATCTCGCTGCGAAACTGCTGCTCTACCGAACGGCGCGCCTGAGTTTCTTCGCGCTTGCGGCGGTGCAAAGCAGAACGAACTTCCCTTACCAACCGCTCCATGCCGCTGACCGCGAAGTTAATGTAAACCGGAAAAGCTGTGTCCAGATGTTCCAGTACCTGGTCGCTCTCGGCGGGTTCGTTTTCCAGAATAAATTGATCCATGACCACGGCGGAATAGGTTTGTTCCCGCAACCTGGCCATAGCCTGCTGTAAATTTTCCGCCCAATGCGCTTCATTTCCAGTGGACTCGTTCAAAGTGGCGGCGCACTCTGGACCGCGTGCTGACGGTGTGATCAGTAAAATCATGCTGCTTCTGTTGCACGCCAAGCTCCACGATTGCTTTGATTGAAAAGGCGAGAGTTACGGATTCCGCCAAGTCCGCGACTCCCATTTGCGCACTGTCAGCCAATCCAAATTGAAATCGGCTTCGCTCGTTCCACGTCTAAGCCTGCGCCGCATAGTCTTTCAGCTTGCGATACAGAGTGGTCTTGCCGATGCCTAGTAGCCGCGCGGCTTGCAACTTGTCGCCGTTGAGCTCGGCAATGGCGCTCAGGATGGTTAGCCTTTCCAACTCAGCCATGGGAACGATCTTATTGTGGCCGTTTCCATTCCCATTGCTCGACACGACGATCGCGGTCCTTCCGATGGCTGGCGGCAGATCGGCGACATGGATAAGGGGTCCGCTGGTGAATGCACAAGTTCGCTCCAGACAGTTTTCCAGCTCTCGAACATTCCCCGGCCAGTCGTAAGCCAGCATTACCTTTAGGGCTTCATCGGTGAGAATCTTCTCCTGACCCGAGGCGCGCGAGGCGCGCTCCATAAAGTGTGCGATCAGCACCGGAATATCCTCACGACGCTCGCGCAGCGGTGGAATGCGCAGACTAAGAACGTTGAGCCGAAAGTACAAGTCGCGCCGGAAAGCCCCTCCGCTCACCGCCTGCTCCAGATCGCGGTTGGTGGCCGCCAGGATTCGGACGTTGATGGGTATGCGCCGCGTGCTTCCCACCGGGCGAATTTCCTTTTCCTGAATGGCTCGGAGAAGTTTGGATTGAAGATCGACCGGAAGTTCGCCCACTTCGTCGAGAAATACAGTCCCCCCTTCGGCTATAGCGAGCAGCCCGTCTTTGGCCTGATTAGCCCCCGTGAATGCGCCCCGAACATAGCCAAAAAGCTCGCTTTCGATCAGTGTCGGCACCAGCGACCCGCAGTCGACCGGTATAAACGGTTTATCGCGAAAATTTCCGGAGTAATGGATCGACCGGGCCACCATTTCTTTTCCCGTGCCGCTTTCCCCGAGAATCAGAACCGGATGCGAGCTATTGGCCGCTTTGGCGATAATACGGTACAGCTTCTCCATTTCCGGAGCCCGTCCGACTAAGCCTCCAAATCCCTGCTTGGATTTCAGCTTCTCGCGGAGGATCCGATTCTCCGTCTTCAGCTTGAGATGATTCGAGACGCGATCCAACAACAGTTTGAGCTCCTCAATGCTGAACGGCTTGGTGACGTATTCGTACGCCCCATGCTTCATGGCCTGTACCGCCGATTGCACCGTTCCATAGCCGGTTACGACGATCACCAGCGCTTCAGGACGCTGGGCTTTGATCTGCCGCAGAACGTCCAGACCACTGGCCCCCGGCAATCGCAAGTCGAGCAGGACGGCATCTATGCTGTGACTCTGCAGCAGACGGTAGGCATGCTCCGCGGAATCGGCGACGTGAGCAATGAACCCGAGGGATAAAGCGACCTCCCGGCAAGCTTCTCGAATGGAGCGTTCATCATCGACAATGAGCAGGTTGAGGAAATTGGCGGCCAGAATTTGCGGTGTAGGGATCGACGGACTGATGGCGGCTGACATCATAAGAGTGATTCCTTCGGTAGCTCTTGAACTGCGGTTAGGGAGTTATCGGAATGTGGAGTGGAGGTGCCGGTAAAATCTGGGCTGGCCGACTGAATGATCCGGGGAAGCAGGATCATGACTCGAGTACCACGTCCCGGTTCGCTTTCGAAGTGGATCAACCCGCCGTTCGAAGTCACGATACCGCGGACCGTAGTTAATCCCAAACCCGTACCTTGGCCCGAACTTTTCGTGGTAAAGAAGGGGTCGAATACGTGCTGTTGCGTATTTGTGTCCATGCCGCAGCCGTTGTCGCTCACTGCCAGAACAACGCAGGGAAAAGCAGCCAGGCTGCCGGTCGGCGGCACTGAGCCGGGAACGCTTTGAAACCTGGAGTTACTAGTCTCCAGAACAATACGGCCGCCAGTGGGCAGAGCATCTCGCGCATTCAAAACAAGATTGACCAGGATCTGCTGCACTTGGGCGGGGTCGATCTTTATCAGGCCCAGGTCCGGGTCGAGTTTGAGTTCGAGCACAATGTTTTCGCCAATGAAATGGGTAAGCAGGTCCTGCATCGCTTGAGCAATTTGGTTCAAGCACAAGGTGCGGACCTGAGACACGCGTGGACGGGCAAAACCCAGCAACTGCCGCACCAGGTCCGCAGCCTGCAAGATGGCCGAGTGAATCTCTTCCGCGTAGCGACGCCGACGGTCGTTTGCATCCAAACTTGCGAGCAACATGTCGCAGTACAGCAGCACTCCAGTCAGCAGGTTGTTGAAGTCATGTACCACGCCCCCGGCCAGGCGGCCTACTGTTTCCCATCGCTGCGACTGAAGCACCTCGGCGGGACCAGTTTCCCCAGCCGGGGCAGGGATGAGCAACGCATGAACAGGCTCCTTTCCGTAGGCGGGGAGACGCCACGCTGTCCAGGTTTTTGTTTCCAGCCCAGGATCAATCTGGGCTCCCCGGATGCGGATGCTGTCGCGTTTCGAATTCAACAGTTCGCGGAGAAGCGATTCGGTTGCGCCACGGTGTTCGGGAGGAACTAAGTCGTAAACTTGTAAAGAACGCTTCTCACTCAGGCCATCCACAAATTGTTCAAAAGCCAGATTCATCTCCACGATTACTCCCTCCGCATTGCACTTGGCGGCGGGAAGGGGAGCATGTTCGAAGATGGAACGAAAAGCCGTTTCGGTGATCTTAGCGGTGTCTTGTTCCGTCCAGGGAAACGGAGTGGCGGTGTTCATATTGATACTTTGCCGTGGTTGAAGTAGGAAAGAAACTGCAAGATGCTTGGACTAATACCTCGGTGCTTCCCAAAACGGGACTGGAACCGCGTCATAACCATCCGCCGCCACCGGGCATCAGGCGTCACTACGTGTGTCAAGCGTCACTATAGGAGGCCCAATCCGACACCGCGAAGGGCAGACGTCACCCAATTCTCAAATTGGCCTGTGCAAAACTAGATAAGGGCTTTGAGGTGTTGTGCTTAAGAGGAAATAATTAAACATCCACACAAGTGAATGGGGAGACAAGCCGGGCCCACTGCCTTAACGCCTGGCAATCGAATTTGCTTCGGCGAACGCCACAGGGGCGGTGAGGCGGAAAGTCAAACGGTGCCCTTTTTGGATTTGGGAACCTCTGGATTCCACAGCCATCCCAACTCCTCCGGAACTTACGTTCAACGGAATGTTCGACCCGGGTGATCCCTTTGCGAAGAGGCTAGATGTCTGAAGCCCAATCACCCTGCCATCGACGGTAATGGTGTTTAAGGTAAGCCCAACGTAGCCCGGATCGGGACTGTATCCTGGCCGTTTGACAGATGGTTGGGTAAACTCAACGCGGCCCGTGACCAGAGCACCGGATGTGATCACACTCTCCCCGTCAACTGCCAGGGTTCCGTCCAGCGATGCGGTGAACGCATCTCCGGGGTGAATCTGCGAAAAGGCCAATGATTTCTCCAGCCGCACCATGATGAGCGTGCCTGCGGGAAGGATCCGGAAGTGGGAGACCGCGGGGAAAGGTGTGTTAACGGCCGACTCGCCCTCTGAAGGCACAGCCGGATGAACGATGTCGTCGGTCGCCTGAACCGGATTCTGATGGAAGGGAAGCGGTTGCTCGGCCGCCGCGGAGTCCGGCGCTACTTCGCTTCGACGAATCAGGCTGGTACGGGCGCAGCCTTCAACCAAGCTGAGCGCAGCCCACAGCACAACCAAAACCAGAATAGAACCGGGCCGCACTCGACGCTGTACCATGCTAAATATCGTTGCTCGAACTTGTCTCCTTGGGCTAGTGGCAACTGAAGTACCAGACGTTAGCTATAAGAATCAGATAGTTGCGCCACTGAGAGAGCTCGGCGCAGGTAGAAGTTGCTTTCCACCGTGCAAAAACAAATCGCGGAGAGCTCATCGCTCTCCGCGAGTTTTTCCAAAGAGCAGCTTAGTTCGAACCACCCCCAGCGTTCGCGCTCTGCGATTCATTTTCCGGCTGCGCGATCACGCCGTCGAACGGCGTTGCCGCCACGTAGTGCCCGTGCATCACGCTGATGCGGCGCAGCGGGAATCCGGAATCTGGTCCGCGCTGCCAGGTGCTACCCCCGTCATTGCTCTCGAAAACTACCCCAGTCTGGCCGCTGGTGGCGAGCAGACGCTTGTGGCGTCCATCATAGGCCACTGAAGTGATGTCCTTGTCGGGCAAACCGGCCACCACATGGCTCCAGCTCATGCCGGAATCCGCGCTATGAAAAACGCCTTCGCGCGTCGCCACGAGCACTTGCCCATCCGGGGTGACCGTTACATTGCGAATATTGATGGGATAGGAGGCCAGCACCGCAGGCTTCCAGATTTTTCCTTCATCCTGCGAAACCAGCACCTTGGACCGCGTTGCGGCGACCACCAGGCCGTCCTGCGCCTGCACCGAAACGAAATCCTTTTCGCCTTCCACCGGACCGCCCATCCAGAATTTGCCGTGATCTTTACTAGTGAACAATCCCGCCGAAGTCGCTTCGAACCAACGTGGCGAACTGAGATCGGCATCGTTCACCCGGCCTTCCAGCACCGAGTGAGTGCTGGCGACCGAAGTCACCGTCTTTTTCCTTCCGCTCTTCAACGTCACAGTGCGCGAGACCGTCTTTTCGACCACGACGTTGTTAATCGGATGCCAGCTTGAAGTGCCGGCAAGAAGCTCAAACGCGCCCCGGTTGGTTCCGGCAATGATGGTTCCATTGCTCGCCTGCTTCAGGGTGAATACATCGCGGCCGTCGAGACCAGAACTCTTCTGCTGCCAGTTCTGTCCGCCGTCGTGAGTGAAGAACACGCCGCCAAACTCGCGGTCATTGACCAGGCCGATGTAAAGCGTATTCGGTTCTTTTTCGTCAGCCAGGATAGCGCTCACATAACGGTGAGAATATCCGTGATTCGACGAAGTGAAAGTCACGGCCGAGTTGTCGCTGGCCAGTACGCCGCTGCGATCGGTCGCGAGCAGCACGCGCTGCGAATTGCGCGGATCGACCATAACATCGTTCACTACGACTTCCGGGCTGCTTGCCAGCTTCCAATTCTTGCCTTCGTCAACACTCTTCCATAAGCCTTCGGTGGTGCCAGCGTAGACGATCGCCGGGTTGCTTGGATCCTGCTTCAGAACGCGAGTACGCCGGGCGGTGAAGGGAATGCCCTTTACTTTGTCGAACAGCTCGCCACCGCTGACGCTCTTGTAAATGCCAGAGCAGGCGCTAGCGAAAACTTCAGAAGGATTCGCCGCACTAACGATGATCGAGAAAACGTCGGAGTCATCGATCATGCCTTTGTTGATGTGCTGCCAGTTGGACCCGCCGTCGCCGGTCTTCCACGCCAAGTGCCAGGTTCCCGCGTAGACTACGTTCGGATCTTTGGGATCGACCGCAATCGATTCAATGTTCTTGACGATGCCGTCGCTGGGAGAAATCTTCTGCCAGTTATTGCCGCCGTCGTTTGTGCGGTAGACGCCGTCCAAAGCGCCGGCCACTACAACCTTATCGTCGGAAGCCGAAACTGCCATGGCCCGCACCGATTTGCCGTGCATTCCGGGCAGAGCTTCCCAGTCCTTGCCACCGTTGTGAGTGCGGAAAATGTCACCCGCATTCTGGTCCTGCACGCTCCAGGCGGAGACAAAGATGTGCTTGGAGTTCTGCGGATCAAAGACGATGTGGTCGAGGACGTAGTCGTCGCCCGCACCGAGCTTGGCAAACCTTGACCAGCTGTGGCCGTTGTCGTCGGAGACGAAAATCACGCCCGTGCTGGTGCCCAACAGTACGCGATCCGGATTCTGCGGATCATAAGCGAGGCTGCGGACATCGCCGCCGTCCGGGCCCAGAACCGACCACTGGCGAGCTCCCGAGGCGAACGCGCACATGGAAGCTAACAGCAACAAGATCAGTAACTTAACTGAAGCGGATTTCATAGTGGTTTTCAGCCCCAATTCGAAAAAGTTAGATGCGACAGCTAGCCTGACAGGCCAACCTATAACCCATCAAGTTACTGAAGGACACGCAGAAAAAAGGGCCGGTCGATTTCCCGACCGGCCCCTCTCACGTTTCTCCAAACTACTGCGCCTTCTTGGCGGCCGCCCGTTTATGAGCTGCCGGTTTGGGATGATCCGGAATCGCCTTGATCCTCGATTCATCCACTGATTCCGTTCCCGTCGAATCGAAGGTCGCACCCGAGGGCACGATCCAGTATTCGGCCGTCTTGGTTCCACCGCTGCCGGTGCGAACCTCGATGCGGCTGGGGTCGATGTGCTGTTGCGCTTCGCCTTCCGTCAGATAGAACTTGGAATCGACGGCACGTTCCCCCGCCAGATTCTTCCGTTTCTCAGTCGGTTCAGCGTTGCCAACAATCACCAACTTGCTGTCCGGATTTTGCTGCAGGTTCTTGGCCACATCATCAAGAATCGCCTTGCAGGTGTTGTCGACGCGCCATGGCTTCTTCTCGTTGGGGAAGTCGCACTGGCTGAGTTTGGCGGCCTTCGGCGGCGGAGGCGGCGGATTTTCCACCGTCGCTTGTGTCGAGCCTTGACCGGTCAAACCGCGAGAATCAGTACAGGTGGCCGTCACAGTAATCGTGCCCGGTTGTACTCCATCGGTCGATAGAGTCGCCGTGCTGCCACTCCCGGAGACGGTGCCACCGGTCGAGGTCCAATTCGAGACGGTTACAGGAACGCCATCAGGACTGGTGCAGCTGCAGCTTACCGTAACGCTTCCACCGGCTTGTACGCTCGATGGACTCGCGGAGCAACTCATGGTGGGCGGATTCTTCGGCGGCAACGGCTTGATGGTGAAAGTCGCCGAGCAACTCGCCTCATTATTATTCTTGGCTTTAGGATCCGTCACGTGAGCCGTGACGGTGTAAGCGCCCGGAGCCGCGTCTTTGGTATCAATCTGCGCGGTGGTATCTTTTCCGGTGACTTGGCCACCGTTACCGCTCCACGCGTAAGTGACCGTGTGCTTGGGATTAAAATTGTTTGTGGTGACGGTTGCCGTGATCGGTTCTCCCACCATCACTTCCGTGGGCTGGACTGAACAACTCGCCGTCGGCGTGAGCGCCGGCGCGCCTCCCCAGCTGAACACCAGGCCGGTGCGCAGGCGAACCCCGTTAAAGGATGAGTGGCGCAAACTGTCGTCGGGCAAGGGGGCGACAAAATCGCTGTAGTTGTGCAGCGTCCAAACGTAGTCGGCTTCGAACAGCCGGAACGCGAGCCACTTCTTGATCGGCAAATCCATGCCGCCGCCCAAGATCGCTCCGATGCCATTCTGCGCGTTGAGTCCATTCACGGAAACTCGATTCAAGCTGAGAAGCGTGTGAATAAAGTAGTTTCCATTATCCGTACGCCAAATGAACCGGGGACCGATTGATCCTGTCGTCTCGTAATTACCACTCCCCCAGTTATGGCCGAAATCGGCTTCGGCGCCCCAATGCGGATCGAAGTTGTAGGTAATCGAGCTGCCGAATCCAGGAGCCATGTCAGGAATCTGGTAAGGCGTAGGGCTGTTGAAATTACCGAACGCCGCAGGAACCGTACCACCGGGATGCAGCCACTGATATCCCGCAAACAAATCCCATTTAGGATTTGTGTCGCTCTGCGCGAACGCCGGGAGAGAGATAAGCGATACTGCCAGAATGGCCAACAGACCGATGAATAGTCTGCGCTTGCTGAACTTTGAACTGAGTGACATTCTTTCCTCCATATATCGACACACGCTTCCCCTGCGCCTCAGTGCGGAGAGATCACTAAAAGCCTTGCAGGCATAGAAGCATAATTGAACCCTTGATTTTGGGACCCGCAATTCTAACGCACCGCAATCTCAAAGCGGAAGTGATTTTCAAGATGACGCGTCAAAATTTTTCGTTGCCTTCTAGTTGTCATCGTTGTCTCAAATTGACATGAAATAATACAGTTTTCAGCTTTCTGTCCAAGCAGGATGTCGGCAACTCGAGGGTTTCCGCTCCTTGCCCCGCAGGAAGCAGCCGCGTATGTTTGTACTCTCAGCCCGAGCTGAGAAACCGCGACCCAAAAGAGTGGACAAGAACCAAAGAATGAGTCAAGAGAAAATATTAATTGTTGAAGATGAAGAGAACGAGCGCACTGGGCTTGCTGAGCTGGTCTCGTCCTGGGGCTATCGCGCTGAGACCGCTACCGACGGCTCCGACGGGCTGGAGAAAGCCGAACGGTGGAACCCTTCCATCGTCATTACCGACCTCAAGATGCCGCGCATGGGAGGCATCGAACTGCTGCAGCGGCTGGCGGAGCAGGCTCAGGCCATGGCTGTAATCTTGGTTACCGCCCAAGGGACTATCGACAGCGCAGTGCAGGCGATGCGCCTGGGAGCCTACGACTACATCACCAAGCCTATCGACACCCAGCGTCTGCGCGCCATGCTGCAGAATGCCTCGGCTCTGCTCGGCACTCGCGCCGAACTCGAGAGCACGCGCCGCCGTCTGCGCGATTCCGGTTCCCTCGGTCAGCTGCGTGGCACCTCCCGCAAGATGCAGGAGATCTTTCGCCTGATCGAATTGGTCTCTCCCAGCACTGCCTCGGTTTTGATCACTGGCGCCAGCGGTACCGGCAAGGAGTTAGTGGCTCGCACCATCCATCAACTCAGTCCCCGCCGCGAGCGCCCATTTGTCGCCATCAATTGCGCCGCCATTCCCGAAACTTTAATTGAGAGTGAAATCTTCGGACATGAAAAAGGCGCTTTCACCGGCGCTCTGGAACGCCGCACCGGATGCTTCGAGCTGGCCGAAGGCGGCACCATCCTGCTCGACGAAATCGGCGAGATGCCGGTGGGCACGCAGGCGAAACTGCTGCGCGTTCTCGAAGACCACAAGCTGCGCCGCTTGGGAAGTAAGGTGGAAACCTCAGTCGACGTCCGCGTACTCGCTGCCACCAACAAGACTCCCGACGATGCAGTCGCTTCCGGTGAGTTACGCAGCGATCTTTATTACCGCCTCAATGTGTTCAATATCCATATGCCCCCCCTGCGCGAGCACAAGGAAGACACCCCTGACTTGGTGCAGCTTCTGGTCTCCGAGATGAGCGCGAAGCATAGCCGTAAAGTGGGTGCTGTCAGCGAAGCAGTGATGAATCTGTTCAACAACTATACCTGGCCGGGAAATGTCCGTGAGCTGCGCAACACCATCGAGCGTGCCGTAATTGTCTGCGATAGCGGTATGATTGAAACCAAACATCTGCCGCCCGGTTTCGGCCATGCCATTCTTCGCACCGGCGCCAACGATCCGGACGCGATTCGTCTTGGAGTCGGCACCACTGTGGGCGAGGCGGAAAAGATGCTGATCCTTAAGACCCTCGAATCCACCAGCAACAACAAAACGAAAGCTGCGGAAATTCTGGGTATTAGCCTGAAAACGCTGCATAATAAACTTAAGGAGTACGGTGGTAACACGGCGGACGCAGAGGCCGCCAAAGAAGAAGAAGCGCAATAATTCGCGGCATCCGGGATGTTTTTCGCGCCAGCTCTCGATCTTCTACCTTCGGCATGCGACGTAAAGCTATCATCGTTCTCGCCATCACCTTCATGGTCACCGTGATGGTGGCGGCATTCTCCTATCTCTACATTTCGCAGATTCTCCGCCAGCGCATCAACAGCACTTACGAAAGCGCGGACCGACTGACCCAGCAACTGGCTTACTTCACCGAAAACGATTTGCCGGACCTCAGCAGCACCCGCATCGATACGGATGATCCCGTGGCAGTGCGGCGCGCCCTTGCCGAGTATCTGCCCATGGATACGAATCTGCTGAATAACCTTGAGTCGGATACGGCGTTGTGGCCGTATATCTATGACGCGTCCGTAGCCGATACCAACGGAAAAGCATTGCTCCACTCCAATGCTCAACTGGTGGGCAAGCCGGTTCCGCAAAGGCCGGATTTTCGCAGCGTCAACACCGCTCGCTTTCGTGAGCAACTTCGCCTGGTATACCGCCCCGCGGCGGTTTATGACGTGAGTTATCCGCTGCAATTGAATGGAGAACCTTTTGGTACGATCCGCATCGGCGTTTCCACCGTCTTTCTGCGAAACGAACTCACACCCCGCCTCATGCACGCTATGTATTTCTCCATCGCGTCCATCTTCGCTTCGCTCCTGCTGGCGGCGATGATTTCCAACCTGGCCTTGGGCCCGCTGAAGGAAATCAGCCGCAACCTCGACAACGTCAGCCTGGGAACAAGCGAAGACCTTTCTGGCAACGAGTCCGAACATGACGAATTTGGGCTGGTCACGCTGAAGATTGCGAACCTGGGACGCCAGATTCGAGACACCAAGGAAATTTTTTCCGCATTGAAAGACAATGTGGACCAGCTCATGTCCAAGCTGCAGGACGGCTTGATGCTCTTCACACGTGACTCTCGCGTGGTTCTGGTAAGCGCTCCCGTAGAGCGGTTTCTCGGCCGCCCGCGCGGAGAGCTGCTGGGACGAACGGCGAATGAAATTTTTTCGGCTGATTCTTTCCTCGGTCCCATGGTGCTTGACGCGTTCGAGCGCAAGCGTCCGCTCTTGCAGCGCGAGTTCGACGCCGCCGGAGGTCGCCGGGTGCAAGTCTCCATGGATTTCGTTCAGGAAAAAGGCACGCAGATCGGCGCTCTGCTCATCATGCGCGACGCTGAATCCGTGCGCCGCATCGGCGACGAGATCGAAATGTCGCGCCGCCTCTCCGCCAGCGGTCGCGTCACCGGCGGCGTGGCTCACGAAGTGAAAAATCCCATCAATGCCATTGTGCTTCACTTTGAGCTGTTGCAGAACAAATTGTCGCAACTGGATCCCGACACCCGGCGCCACATGGACATTATTGGTAGCGAGATTCAGCGGCTGGATCGCGTCGTGCAAACCCTGGTCGACTTCATGCGCACCCGCGAACTGCATCTGGTTGAAGTCGACCTTCGCCGATTGCTCGAAGAAGTCTCGCTCCTGGCGGCTCCCGATGCGGCACAACACAATGTCGAGATCAGGCGTCGCATGCCGGGCGAACCTCTCCTTATTAATGCCGATCTGGACTTAATCAAGCAGGCCCTCCTCAATGTAGTCATCAACGGAGTGCAATCCATGCCCGAAGGTGGTCCGCTCATCATCGCGGCGCACCGCGAGGGTAACGGAGTGGTGGCCGAGATCAGCGATCGAGGCATCGGCATCGCGCAAGATATGCACGAAAAGATTTTTGAGCTGTACTTCACCACAAAAAAAGATGGCAACGGCATCGGTCTGGCGCAAACCTACCAGATTCTGGACTGGCATCACGGCTCGGTAGAATTCGAATCGCAGGAAGGCAAAGGGACGACATTCCGTTTCCGTCTGCCCCTGGTTGGTTCCCAACTCGATTCTGAACCGATCCACCTGGAAAGATTGCTGACAGAACCGAGAGCCTGAATCTAGCGTGCCTGAATCTAGCGTGTAAGAACGGCGATTCAGCGCTGCGTAAGGGGCCATGAAATCGGTTGGCCTTCAGCCCCTTTATCTGCATTGCACAGTTTTCATCATCTTGCTTAAAGCGTAAGATTCAGACATCTTCGCTGCGTCTAGGATTGAAATATGACTCTGGCCGCAATCCTTTCGCTGTCTTTTTTTATCCTGTCTGGTTCGGGTGCAAGCGGTCCGGCCTTCGGATCTACGCCGAGCCTGAGCGGAGCCGCGACTCAAGATCAAAATAACCCGCCCGCAGCGCAAGCGAAGCCCGCGCCGGCTCCTCCCGCCACTACACCGCAGTCACAAAATTCTTCTGCTCCCGTCAAGAAACGCTCACATCACAAGAAAATCAACACTCCAGATTGCTCGTCTTCTCCCGCTCCGCTGAAGCCGCCGGGCAATACCCCAAATGGAACTGCAGGCTCAACCAGCGCTGGCGGCTCAAGCAGCGCAGGGCCCAGAACCTCCCAGTCTGCCCCGCCCGCGTCAGCCAATACCAAGAGCCCCTGCCCTCCTCCAAAAGTAGTCGTAAAAGATGGAGGATCGGACGAGCCTACGATTGAATTGACTCGGGGCACATCCGAGCAGCAAGCCTCACAGCAGCGTTACACCACCGAACAACTCCGGACCGAAACCGAAGAGAATCTAAAGAAGCTCTCCGGACGCGAACTCACCACCAGCCAACAGGAAATCGTAAGCCAGATCAAACAGTTCATGGAGCAAGCCAAGTCCGCTGTCGCCGACGGAGATTTGGAGCGCGGCCATAGTCTCGCCATGAAAGCCCATTTACTCTCCGAAGAGTTGCTCAAACCTTAAAGGGATGCGAGCGGTTCTCAGTTCGTGCTCACGCCTGCTTTCAACGGTTAGGATTTCCACAGTTAACTCCTAGTCTGCTTTTTGTGCGTTCCGGCGCCCACTTGTGCCGTTTTCGGCACTTGTTTTCGCCGTACCAGGCACAGTACACTTTCGTACCGCTCGGAAGACAATCGCAGACAAGGAAGTCCACTCCTGATGAAGACCAAGAACATCTCGCGCTCGGCACTTCTTCTCGTACTAATGGCTGGTTTTTCTGTTGCGTCGAGAGCCGACTCAATCATCTTTAACGACTTCGGTCCGGGTCATAGCTACAACGCGAAAACGGGCCTTGCGATCGGAGGAACAAAGTCCGCGCCCGGGTTCGTGGAATGGGGTGAGGCATTTACTGCTAACGCCAAATTTGATTTATCAGCGATTACAATGGCGCTGGGCTGGGTTACCGGCTCGAATGGTGTCACGATAAGTTTGGACACCAGCATCGGCGGCGCACCGGGAAAGATGCTCGCATCGTGGTCTTTCCTGGGATTGCCAGAACTTGGGACAACCGGCAGCATCGTGCAGACGATGACCTTCGCTGACGTGATAGTGCTGCAAAAAGGTCAGACGTACTGGTTGGTGACGTCCCCATTCGCTGCGAACACGCAAGCTGTCTGGAACCTTAACTCGACCGGCGTCACCGGGCTCGGCGCTGTCAATTTTGGAGGTGTTTGGCTCACCGAGCAAGTCCCGTCCAGCGCTTTTGAGGTGGTTGGCAAAAGCGTTGTTCCCGAGCCTGGTATTTGGCTCCTCTTTGGCACCGGATTGCTTGGAATCCTTGGCGCGATCCGAGGAAAAGAGTTCGGATATGAGTAGTCTAGGAATTTTTCAATCGCTAAAGGACGGCATTCTCAGCCAAGCGAGCGTGAGAACCATTTATGGCGAACCGATCTCGGCGCAAGGAAAAACAGTGATACCCGTAGCAAAAATCATGTACGGCTATGCCGCCGGCGCGGGCACAGGAGGCGTAGGTAACACAAGCGCACGAGGCGAAGGCGGTGGCGGTGGTGGCGGAGTGCGGGCGATTCCCATTGGAGTCATAGACATTACGCAGCAGCAAACCTGCTTCGTTCCGATTACCGACCGCAAGAGACTGGGCGGAGCGGTCCTGTTGGGTATCGGGCTCGGCATGTTGCTGGGCTGGCGCCGACGGCGCTAGTTTGGTTCCCCGCTGAACTTTCCAGGGAACGGACTTAAGCACCAGTGATTAGGAACCAGTAAAGATACGTAAAATGTATTGACCGATTTAGGCATTCCGGGTAGACTGTTTTGTTCAACGAACATCCGAGTGCCTCAAGGTCAGCTGTGGGTTCCTCGACCTAATGAGCCCAAATCAGGAAAAAGTGAGCATCTTCGGGGTTCGGTCACGCATCTATTCTAGGTAGGAATTACGTTACCTCCTAACAATCTGCGTAGAATCAGTAGCTTGGCACGACCTGCGGAGCTATTCAATTCTGCGGCGATAAGGGGAAAAGCGGTTTTACTCATACTTATAAGGAAGGGGAAAGGCATACATGCGTTCTGATCGTGTGTTTGACGCTTTACAGACATTGCGGAATCGTTATATGCTCTGTCAGCTCGCCTCCAAGGCCACGCGGAAGTTCCATCGGCCCAGCACCAGAATCCAGGAAACCATGAATGGAGTTTTGGACCGGATCGCAGGCGCGGAGCGGCAGGAAATTTTGTCGGAACCGGAGAATTTTGCCGAGGCACAACGGCGGGCTGCTTAAAACAGCCCCGCCCGCCTGCCTTGTTGTGTTTTGTCTTCCCTGAATACCCTCCTTTGAAAATCTCCCGAAAAGCTTAAGCGAGCGCGTTTGAGTGGCCGGGTTTAGGTGAATCATGACCATCGCTGAATTGAAAGAAAAAAACATTACTGAGCTGACCAAGATCGCAAGGACCTTGGAACTGCCCGGTGCAAGTGGCCTTCGCAAGCAGGACCTCATCTTTAAAATCCTGCAGGCGCAGAGTGAAAAAGAAGGCCACATTTTTGCCGAGGGCGTGCTGGAAATTCTGCCCGACGGCTACGGCTTTCTGCGGTCGCCTGACTACAACTATTTGCCCGGACCGGACGACATTTATGTCTCGCCATCGCAGATTCGCAAATTTGATTTGAAAACGGGCGACACGATCAGCGGACAGGTGCGGCCTCCGCATGAGGGCGAGAAATATTTCGCGCTGGTGAAGATCGAAGCAGTGAACTTCGAATCGCCCGACGAAGCGCGCAACAAGATTCTGTTCGACAATTTGACACCGCTGTATCCGCAGGAGCGCCTGAAGTTGGAGACCACCCGGGAGAATTCTAGCGCCCGCGTGATGGATTTGCTGACGCCTCTCGGCAAGGGACAGCGCGGCCTGATTGTTTCTCCGCCGCGCGCCGGAAAGACGATGCTGTTGCAGAATGTGGCGAACTCGATTACGACGAATCATCCCGAAGTAGTGCTGATGGTGCTGCTCATTGATGAGCGTCCGGAAGAAGTTACAGATATGCAGCGGTCGGTGAAGGGCGAGGTTATCTCTTCG
>DASRWO010000160.1:0-15663 GCA_035654555.1 Candidatus Deferrimicrobiaceae bacterium
TTCTTCACGTCGCCATCGCTGGCGCCGATGGCTTTCATAATTCCAATTTCGCGACGGCGTTCGAGGATAGCCATTACCAGTGTGTTCACGATTCCGATGGAAGCGACGGCCAGGGCGAGGCTGCCGAAGATTCCCAGGAAAACGTCGAGCACGGCGAAGAATTGCTGCAGACTGCGGGTTGCGTCGAGGATGGAGAAGGTGTTGAACCCCATCTTCTTGATCGCGTCCTCGATATTTCGTATCTCTCCGGGACTCTTTACGCGTACGTTGACGGAAGAGTAGGATGGCTGGTTTTCCGCCGCGCGCGAAACTTCTCGCAGATCCGTGGGCTGCATCACGTGCAGACTCTCTGCAAGTTTGAGCGGGATAAAAACTCGGGCGCGAGTGGGACCGCGCATGCTCTCGGGATCAAGGTCGGCAACGCCGACGATTGTGAGTTTCGCTTCGCGCGAAACAACGGAATAGGCGGTATCGGAGGTGGTTTGATCGCCGACAGCTTTCTTGGCTGGTGAGGTCGAAGCGGCGTTCTGCGCCGTCTCGCGCTGCGCGTAGCGCATGGTCAATTCCTTGCCCAGAAGCGGAGCTGCCAGTTGCGCCACGCTGGTTTCGTCGATGCCAGACTTTGGCGTTTTGCCCAATAGTTCTTCGGCGAATGCTTTTTGAATAACGGCTTCGGGCGCCATGTCTGACGAAAAGAAGCGCCCCTGCAGCGCATCGAAAGCATCATTGGATTTTGCGGAAGAAGGCAGGGCGGCGATCATTGTCAGGTGCGGCTTGTCGTCATAGCGCAGCTCGGTAATGAAGCGAATGTCGGGATAAGCTTCGAGAACATTCGGCAGGTGTTCTATTTCGAGGCGGGTGGGTTCGTCCAGAATGCGGCTTTCTCCGGGCGCAGGTCCGTTGCGGTCTTCATTGTGGCCGAAATTGCGCAGGTCGCGTCTGGATGTGACCACAACCGTATCGAACAGTCCGGACTTCATCAGACGGCGCGATGCCAGTTGTTGCAGGCCGATGCCGAGAGAAAGCATCGCGACCAAAGAGGCAACGCCCACCGAAATGCCGATGGTGGTGAGCGAGTTTCGCAGAACAGATTCACGCAAGTTGCGCAGGGCGAGGTCGGCTAGATCGGGTAATTTCATGTGCGCACCTCACCTGAAACGACCGTGGTTTCTTCAGCCACCAGTTTCCCATCCGCTAAGAAGATGAGGCGCTGCGCGTAACGTTCTGCCAGGGCACGCTCGTGCGTCACCATCACCACTGTCATGCCCAATTGCTGGTTAAACTGGCGCACCATGTTCATGATTTCGGTTCCGGTACGGCTGTCGAGATTGCCGGTAGGCTCGTCGGCAAGCAGGAGTTGCGGCCGGTTTATGAGAGCCCGGGCCAGTGCGGCACGCTGCTGCTCGCCGCCGGAGAGTTCGCTGGGGCGATGATTCATGCGCGCTTGCAGACCCACTCGCGCGAGCGCTTCCCGCGACAGACTGTCGCGTTTTGCGCGCTCAATCTCAGCAAATCGCATGGGCAATTCCACATTTTCCGCGAGCGTCATGCTGGCGATCAGATTAAAGGATTGAAACACCATTCCCACGGTATGCAAGCGATAGCGCGCCAGTTCTTCGCGGGACATTTGCGCGAGATTTTTACCTTGAACGATTACAGTGCCTGAGGTGGGACGGTCCAAGCCGGCAATCAGATTCAACACTGACGACTTTCCCGAGCCAGAGCTACCGAGAAGCGCTACAAATTCCCCGGCGCGCACTCCAAGAGAAACGCCATCGACGGCACGGATTACGGATTCGCCCATACGATAATACCGGCAAAGGTCTTCGACTCGAATCGCGGGAGCGCCGTCTAGTTGCGATCTGCTCTCAGCCATGCGCTAACGCACCTGTCCCTTCAGCACACCCAGCGCATCCGCCGTGGCTGCGCTATTGCGTGGCGGGGGTGAGTCGCCATTCACAGGAGCTTCCAGTTGGTTCGAATCGCCCTCGCCCGGAGCGAGAAACAAGTTATCTTCGACGCCATGCTGCCTGGTGTACAGATCGTAATAGCGGCCGCGGGCCGCATAGAGTTGCTCATGAGTACCGCGTTCCACGATTTGTCCCTGCTCCATCACAAGAATCTGGTCGGCGCGGCGAATGGTCGAAAGCCGGTGCGCAATCACAAACGTGGTGCGGCCTTTCATCAGATACGAGAGTCCCTGCTGGATCATTTGCTCGGATTCGGAGTCGAGACTCGAGGTTGCCTCATCGAGAATCAGGATGCGAGGCTCGGCGAGGATGGCGCGGGCAATCGAAATGCGCTGGCGCTGTCCGCCGGAGAGCTTGACGCCGCGTTCGCCGACGATTGTGTCGTATTTGTCGGCGAAGGTCTCGGCGAACTCATCGACACGCGCGATACGGCAAGCGTGCAGAATGTCTGCTTCGCTGGCATCGGGGCGCGAAAACGAAACGTTCTCTCGAATGGTTCCATCGAACAGGAAGGATTCTTGCAGCACGACTCCAAGCCGGGTGCGGTAGGAGTCGAGACGGACGGTGCTGAGGTCGGTGTTGTCGACCAGAATCGTACCCTTTGTCGGTTTATAAAAAGCGGAGATCAAACCGATGGTGGTGGATTTGCCCGAACCCGACGAGCCGACGAGCGCGGTCACCGTACCGGGATCGGCGCGGAAAGAAATATCACGCAGAACGTCGTGAATTCCATCGTAAGTGAAACTTACATTTTCGAACTCGATCCGTCCAACAATGTCGGGCAAGGGGACGGAGCGATCAGGATCCTGATCCTCGGGCCGCTCCTGCATGATTTCCTGCGTGCGCTCGAGGCCGGCCAAGGCTTCGGTAAGTTGAGTTCCGATAGAAACGATCTGCATGATGGGAGCAACTAAGAAACCTAACAACAAAGTGTAGGAAACAAATCCGCCGATTGTGAGGGTGCCCGAAGCAATCTGGTGCGCGCCTACATACATGGTGACCGCGCCCACTACTCCGAGGAGTACGCTGGCGGAAAGGCTCATCACGGAAGTTGCTGTGAGAGTGCGCATCACATTGTCGAGCAGGCGGCGAACGCCGGAGGCGAAAACTGCTTCCTCGCGATGTTCGGCGTGATAACCTTTGATCACGCGTACCCCGCCCAGCGACTCCGTGAGCCGGCCCGTGACCTCGGCATTAATCTTTCCGCGTTCACGGAAGATAGGTCGGATGGTCGCGAAAGCTTTGTTGAGTGCGACGCCAAAGCAGAGGAACGACCCCGCGGCGATCAAAGTCATCTGCGGACTGGTGCGAAGCAATAAGACGAGCGCAATTCCAGAGGTAACCAGACCGCCCGCGAAATCGACCAGGCCAGTGCCCAAGAGATTGCGCACCCCTTCGACGTCGCTCATGATGCGAGAGACCAGTGCGCCGGTTTTGTTGGTGTCGTAGAAAGCGACCGGCAGGCGCGAGATGTGAGCCTGCACCTGTTGGCGCAATTCGGTGATCAGTCGTTGGGCGGCCTTCGATAAGGATTGCGTTAGAGCAAACGAGGTGACACCCTGCACCAGGGTAGCCCCAAGAACGAACAGCAGCAGCGGCTGCAGTTTGTCCATGTGGTGTTTGTTAATGACGGTATCGATAAAGAATCGTGTGGAATAGGGCAACACGAGTGCCGCGACGCGGTTGATCACCATCAAAGCAAAACCGAGCGCGAGCAGCCCGCGCCGCGGACGCATCAGCATCCAGACTGCCGGCAGGATGGCACGGAGTCTCTCAACTTTAGGAACCTTTTGGGGTGGTGTAGGGTCTGTACTCAATCTTCTGTTTGACTCCGCCAGGGCTCGATTCGCTTCATTATTACTGCATTGTGACATGTTCCGGCTCGCCGTTGTATGCTCGGGGCGTAGCACGTCTGACTGCGCCGGAGCATTCTCCAACCGCGGGGCTGTTGCTGGGCCTGATGATCACGCTCGCCGCGGTGGTCGCCTACTCGGCGTACATCACCTGGCAGATCGCGGGCTTGCGGAAGCTGCAATCCGAACTGATTGACCGCAATCGCAAGGATTCGTTGCAGTTGTTGCGCATCCAGAACGATCTGAATGTGCTCGCCGTCGCCATGCGGGACATGATTGACAACGACGAACCTTATCCGCTTACCGCGTGGGAGGCGCAGTTCCAGCGTATTCGCACCGATTTGAACGATGCAATGCACCTCGAAGCGGGTTTAGCTTCTACGAGCCGCACGCCTGAGCAAAGCATTTCTCTTAACAGCTCTCTTACGCAGTTCTGGGATGCGGTTGACCGGGTGTTTAGCCTGGCCGGCTCAGGCAGGGAGAAAGAGGCGAGAGGGCAAATACAACTGTCCCTGCAGGCGCGCCAGGAGGCGTTAAGTACGACCGTGGCTCGACTGCTGGTGCAGAACAGCGAAAACGAAGAGCAGGCCGCGCAACGCATCATTCAGATTTACGACCGAGTGCAACGACAAGTGTATGTATTTTTGGCGGGAACGTTGGCGGCGATTCTGCTGACTGGATTTTCCATGATCCGTTGGAACCGGCGGTTGTTCGAGCGGATGGCAGAGCTTTCCGAACGCCGCAGCGAGCTGGCGCAGAAACTGATTGCCACACAGGAGTCGACGCTACGCTATATTTCGCGCGAGCTGCATGATGAGTTCGGCCAGATCCTGACGGCGATGGGAGCGATGCTTGGCCGTGCTGGGGCGCACGCACCGGAAGGGTCGTCTCTGCGCAGCGACTTGCAGGAGGTCCGGCAGATCGCTCAGGAGACGCTGGACCGGGTCAGAAGTTTATCGCAGGCACTACATCCCGTCATGCTGGACGAAGTCGGCCTGGAGAGCACACTCGACTGGTACATTCCAACGGTGGAGCGCCAGACTGGAATTGCCATATCCTATGAGAAGCGGGGCGAACCTTTTCCCGTGGAAGGCAGCGCAGCGGTGCAAATCTACCGCATCTTGCAGGAAGCTTTGAACAACGTGGCGCGACACTCCGGAGCGAAACAGGCCTGGGTGCGATTGCGCTTTATGCCGACGGTGCTGGAGCTGGAAGTAGAAGATCGCGGCGCAGGTTTCAACGGGCAACCGGCGAAGCATGGAATTGGGCTGGTAGCGATGCGCGAGCGTTCGGAGTTGATGGGAGGACGCATTGTTTTTTCCACTCCCGCCGACGGCGGTACGGTATTGCACGTGAAGGTGCCGCGCGAAAGAGTAGAGTCTCGGGAGAAAGATGCGAGCTGACTGATTCAAGATAAAGATTGAAGAGCATATGACAAAAAAGATCACGGTATTGCTGGTAGACGACCACGGTCTGGTGCGGCGCGGGTTTCGGCGGATGTTGGAAGACGAACCCGACATGGCTGTTGTGGGCGAAGCGGGAGATGGCGAAGAGGCCATCAAGCTGGTGCGCCGGCTGCGGCCGAATGTCGTAGTGATGGACTGCGCTTTGCCGGGGATGAATGGGCTTGATGCTACGCGACAGATTCTTGAAGACCTGCCGGAGACAGCGGTGCTCATGCTCAGTATGCATTCGGAAAATACGTGGGTGCGGCAGGCCATTGATGCGGGAGCCAAGGGATATATTTTGAAGAATGCGATGAATCTGGAACTCGGTCCCGCGGTAAGGCGAGTCGCCCAGGGAGAAACGATTTTTGATCCGCGTATCGAGCAGCAATCGCCCCTCAAAGGCGAACGCAGCAGCGGCCTCACTCCGCGTGAGCTTGAAGTTTTGCGGATGATTGTGGATGGTAAATCGAATAAGGAAATTGCAGCGGAGCTGAATCTCAGTGCTAACACGATCGCGGTTCACCGCGCCAACATCATGAACGCACTTGGCATTCACAAAACTGCCGAACTGGTGACGTATGCGATTCGCGCCGGGCTGGTGAGCGTTCCGTGAATCGCAGATCGTTGACTCGGACATCTTTGACTCGCAGAGCTTTCCTGCGGAATATGGCCGGGCTGGCGTCGATCTCACAGTTACCGTTGTTGCGGGCGCTCGGCGCTGGCGGCTCGGCGGCTTCGCCCGGATTTCGGATGGTAGACATGACTACCAGTGCGGGCATTCAGTTTCAGCACAACGGCGGCGCTTTCGGAGGAAAGCTACTGCCTGAAACTCTGGGCTCGGGCTGCGCTTTCCTTGACTACGACTGCGATGGCTGGCAGGACATTATCCTGATCAACGGAATGGATTGGCCGGGCCACAAGCAGCGGCGATCGACCTTGCGGCTTTATCACAACAACCGGAACGGAACGTTCACCGACATCACTACGCGCGCCGGGCTTGATGTTGAGATGTATGGTATGGGTGTCGCGATCGGCGATTACGACAACGACGGCTTTCCTGACATTCTTATTACCTGTGTGGGGCAGAATCGGCTGTTCCACAATACGGGCAGAGGCAGCTTCCTCGATGTAACCAATACCAGCGGGCTGGGGAAGCGCCAGGGGTTCAGCACGTCGGCTCTGTGGTTCGATTACGACCGCGATGGCCTGCTCGATCTAGTAGTTTGCAATTATGTGAAATGGTCGCCGGAGCGCGACGTATTTTGCAGCCTTGACGGGAAGCATAAGTCTTACTGCACGCCCGAGGCTTATCGTGGAGAAACCTGCTGGCTGTTTCATAATCGAGGCAATGGGACATTCGAAGATGTGACCGCCTCCAGCGGCATTTTTGATAGCAGCTCGAAATCTCTCGGTGTGGCGATGCTGGATGACAATGCGGACGGATGGCCCGACTTGCTGGTAGCGAATGATACTCAACCCAACAAGTTGTATCGCAACCAGCGCAACGGAACGTTCAAAGATGCTGCAGTTGAAGTTGGGTTGGCTTTCAGCAACGAGGGTAAAGCCCGAGCGGGCATGGGCGTCGACGTTGGCGATTTCATGAACTCAGGCAGTCCGGGTGTAGCAATTACAAACTTTGATAATGAAATGATGGGTCTCTACGAACTTTCGGGGAAGACTTACGAAGACGTTGCGGCGCAGGCGGGAGTGGGATTGGCCTCGAAGAACAGCTTGGGATTTGGGTGTACTTTTCTGGACGCAAATCTAGATGGCTGGCTCGATCTGGGAGTAGCCAATGGCCACATCGATGAGACGGTGAGAAACATTCGGGGCAATGTGGGATACGCGCAACCGCCGATGCTGTTTCTCAACAACGGCCATGGGAAGTTCTACGATGTTGCTGCGAGGATCGGCGGCGGCTTCGATCAGCCGAAGGTGGGACGCGGACTCGCTTATGGGGATTTCGATCGCGATGGCGATCTCGATCTGTTGCTGACTACGAACAACGGTCCGGCTTATCTCTACCGGAACGATCAACTGAGCGGAAATCGCAGCATTCGATTTCGTCTGGTTGGTACCAAGTCGAATCGCGACGCAATCGGCGCGACGGTGCGGATCGTCAGTGGCGGCTTGAGCCAGTCGAGGATGGTAAAGAGCGGTTCGAGTTATCTCTCGCAGTCTGAACTTCCGCTTACGTTCGGTTTGGAGAAACGCGATCGGGTGGAGCGCGTGGTTATCGCGTGGCCAAGTGGAAGAACGGAAGAGTTCACCAAACTGGCGGCGGGGCGATGCTATGAATGCACAGAGGGTAAGGGCATCTTTCGGCAAGATGGATACTGATTCGGGGCTCTATTTCTCCAGCGCTCCAGCGTTCCAGCGCTTGCGCCGTGATTCAAGGCGTGCTCATGATTCCCGCCGCGGTGAGGTCGATATCTACCGATTCGCTAACGCGCAAAAACATTGTGCTGGGATTCTTCATTCCCCAGTTGGCATAGGGCACGGCGAAGTGGAGTGTTGCTGTCCAATATCCCGGAGCCATTTGGATTTCGGCGGGAACCGTGAGTTCATGGTCCGACCCATGGATAGTGAAAATTCCGTGTACGCGAACAGACGATTTTCCCTGGGGGACTACATTTCCGTCGACTCGATCGGGACGGAACGTAATGTCAGGATAGCGGTCACTCTCCAGGACTTCTTTATGCATTTTGCGGTCGCGCATCCCGTTGCCGCTCTCGCCACTCTTTGCATCCACCACGATTTCGCCGGCCAGCTTGCCAGAAGTGGTCGCCAGAAGCAGGGTTCCTTCCTTCAGGTGAAACGTTCCGTGAACGGTGTGAAGCACATCGCCTAATGTGAAATTAATGGTTGTGTGCTGGGGATCAAGGTGGAGAGTTGAGTCCTGCGCGGCAGCTTCAATTGGCGTGAGCGCGAGAAAAATAACCGCGACCAGAATCTGCCAAGACACGTCACGTGAGCGAAGGGCGTGAAGGGTTTCTCTCATCGGTTATGCGGTGAGTAATCCCCATCCAAGAGTTAGCCCGTCCGCGGCAAGGTGAATTGGCGAGAGGGTTCCCGCGTGCAAGGCCAGCAAGTGCCGGAAAATCTCAGGATGCTTCCGGAAGACCTGGAGAGTGCGTTGTTGAACGGTGGGGCGTCCATCGAGTGTCAGCATCAACCGGGCCATCAGGGATGGACGTAGCGCCAGACGCCGGTGCGCAGCCTGGTATCCAATAAGAGTATTGGCTTGGAGACAATTCGCCAGCGCCAAAGCCTGACCGAAAGCCAAGCCAAGGCCTTCGCCGGTGATAGCGTCGACGGTGCCGGAAGCATCGCCGATGAGCGCGACATTTCTTTTCCAGACGCGCCGCAGCGTGCGATTGGCCGAGACCGCGCCCCTTTCGGCGGAGGTGGACTCAGCCCCGCGGAGCCGCGCGTCGAGTTCAGGAAATTCGGCAAGAGCTGATTCCAGGCGAAGGTCAGGACTGGAAGACGCCGCTGCGACACAGACTTGGTCGTTGCCCACCGCCGTGGCATATCCCTGGCAGCGTTTTCCCCAGTGTATTTCCATGCGATCGTTCCAGGGCGCTACGCGATAGTGGCGGCGAAAGGCATAGCGAAGTTTGGTGTGCGAATAGGCATCAAGATCCGCCCAACGGCGCACGCGGGAGTTGGCGCCGTCGGCTCCGATGATCCACGAGGTTCGGACGCTGCGGTTTCCCAATAGAACTTCTTCACCGCGAATACCTGTGACCACGCTCTGCCACAGCAGGCCGACGCCTAACGTGGCCGCGCGTTCCGCTATGATGCGATGCAATACGGTCCGGCGGATCGAGACTGCGGCCGTGTCGGAAGGGAAAGCTGCCTCTGCGGATACTCCGGAACCTACAAAACGAACGCCGTGCAAAGTAGAACGGTCAGCGGCGGGCAGGAAAATTCCGAGCCTGGCGAGCGCTGTGATTGCATCAGGCATCAGGACTTCGCCGCAAGCCTTGTCAATCGGCGGCTTGGCTCCGTCAGCAACCAGTACACGGAGACCCTGCTGGCGGGCGGCGATGGCTGCGGCAAGACCTGCGGGGCCGCCGCCAATCACGAAGACATCGGTTGTGTTCGACAACTAACTGACCTCACCACTGCAAAAGTAAGAGCTCGGAACAAAAACCGGGTCCCATGGCGGCGAGAAGCCCGAGTGTTCCGGGCACGGGACGTCGATTCTTCATCACGTCTTCCAGCACGCAAAGCACGGAAGCGGAGGAAAGATTTCCCACTTTGCGCAAACAATCCCACGAGGCATCCAACTCGCCATTGTGCAATCCCAGCGCATCGGCAGATGCATCGAGCACCTTGGGGCCTCCGGTGTGGAGAACGAAGCTTTTAAGATCGCTGCGCTGATGGCCGTTGTCGGCCAGGAAAGAATCCACATCGCGTCCGAGATTCTGCCGGATAAGATTCGGAACCTCGGTAGACAGTATGATGCGAAAACCCTTCTCGGAAATGTTCCAGCCCATCATGTCTTCCGTGTCGGGATAGAAGACGGAGCGAGTGGCGAGAATGGTGGGGCCGGAGATCTTAGTTCCGAAATTCTCGAGCTGCGACGATTCGAACTCGTCTCCGGTCACAATTACTGCTGCGGAACCGTCGGCGAACAGTCCGGACGAGATCAGGTTTGCGACCGATAAATCCTCACGCTGCAAAGTGAGCGAACAAAGTTCGACTGAAACGAGAGCTGCCGCTTGTGAAGGATAAGCACGAACATAATCCGAGGCGCGAGCAATTCCGGCAGCTCCGGCTACGCAACCCAAGCCGAAGATTGGCGTCCGGCGAATGTTAGCCGGCAGGCCCATCCGGTTGATCAGCATGCCGTCGATGGAGGGACTGGCAACCCCAGTGACGGTGGTGAATAAGAGGCAGCCCAAGTCCTCGGGCTTTATGCCGGCATTGTGAAGAGCGAGGCATAGGGCGCGCTCGCCCAACTCCTGCGCCACCTTGATCCAAATGTCGTTGGCTTGGCCCCAAGTCTTGATGTCGACATACTGCTCGGCAGGAACGGCGAGATAGCGGCCATCCACGGTTACATTCCGGTGCAAGCGCGCCAGCAGCAGAGGGTTCTTGAGCTGAGGACCCCAGTAATCCTGCAGACGCTCTAAAAGAACTTTCTGTGAGTAGTAGTGCTTCGGGAATGCGCTCGCGGCGCTTGCGATCTTCATGGGGTATGGGTCCTGACCTTGGTCTCGGCGCAGAACCCCGAGCCGACCGAATCTGGGACGCTTGCTCCCGATTTAGACGGCGGAGGAGTCCATGCCGGTTGCAACGTGATGCCCGATAACAACACAGGTATTGTCGCAGAGTTGAAGATTTCTGGTTGTCACAAGCTGAAAACAACCCGTCATCCTCAGATAGCGCACACTACGCCGCCTGCCGTTCCCTGCACGTACCTAGATCGTTGGTGCTGACTACTGCAATATTGCGATCGATGCCACGGTATTTCCAACCGAATAAGTATTGATGGTGTTCAGACTTCCGCTGGCGACGCCAAACGCCTCGATCCCGGCGCTGCTGGCCTGATTGCCGACAAACAAATATTTTCCGTTCGGATCCATAGCCAGGAAGCTGGGCTGCCCCTCCGAGCCGAACGGTGAGTCGGTCACCGCGACAGGAAAACCCGTACCCGAGGTGATCGAATAGCTTGAGATGTTGCCGGATCCCTGATTTGCCACATAAAGAAAAGCTCCGGCTGGATCCACGATGAGTGCCACCGGATGCTGCTCGTTGTCGGCGAGCGGAGATTGTGGAACTTGAGTTAGGGTGCCGGAGGCGGCGATGGAGTAGATGGAAATTGAGCTCTGGGCTGCGTTCGCCGTGTAGAGGTATGAGCCTGCGGGATCGACGGCGAGGCCGGAAGGATCGTTATCCGGAGTAGGACTGGAGCTCAGAAAACTAGGCACCCCGGCGTTCAAGGTGAAAACAGCGACCTGCCCGGTCGGTTGGTTCGGGGCGCTAATGTAGAGAAACTTGCCTGAGGGCGATACCTGCATATTTTTCGGGGCTAGGTTGATTGAAAACGGAGAGCCGGTGATCGGCGTCAGCTTGCCCAGCGGATTCGCTGAACTATTCGACGCGGTATTGATCGAGTAGACCGAAAGATTATTGGAAGCGATATTGGCGACGTACAAAAAATCGCCGCCTGGATCCATCGACATGAGAGAAGGTAGCGTGCCCGCCGGAGTCCTCGGGGTCACCTCGGTCACAGTGCCATCGGTATTAATGTCGAAAAGAGATACGTCGTTTTCGTTTTGACCAGCATTTGCCACGTACAAGAACTTTCCGGAAGGATGGATGACAACGGCCTGAGGGCCGAACCCCACCGTATATGGGCTTTCGGCGAGCTGGGTGAGAATTCCAGAAAAAGGATCCTCCCGGAATACGGCAAGCTGATTGGCGGCGGGAACAGTGGCGTATATGAAGTGACTTCCCGTGCTGCCGCAACTGACAAAAGCGGCCATGCTCGAAAAAACAAATAACAGAACGAGTGCCTTCCGAAGCATCCATAACTCCTGAGAAAATTTGAAAGCGATCAACAATAATACCGGGTTGCCGGGAAGTCGGCACTGAGCGCTATATTTCTATCATAAGGTCGGCGGTAAGAAATAGGTCTACAGCTTTTTGATGCGCGTTCGGCAGAAAGTGTGATTCTGAGATCCAGAAGAACCCCTTTCATTCTTGTGGCCGACAGCTGGAAGCAAAATCCCGTGAAATCAGCGTGCCAGCGTCACCTTACTCCAGCGTATCCGCTGACGTCCAGAGCTTTACCGGCTAATCCGCCGAGTGAGCGGGGCTGGGCCGCGGAGGTCTGGATAAGGACAAGTTCTCGCCGCCCCGCAACGCCAATCGCAGGCGATCAAGATAAACATACACGACGGGGGTGGTGAAAAGCGTCAGCGCCTGACTGACGATAAGGCCGCCGACAATCGTGATGCCCAACGGACGGTGCAGTTCGGAACCGGTTCCCCTGCCCAACGCCAGGGGTAAGCCGCCCAACAGAGCGGCCATGGTGGTCATCGTGATGGGGCGGAAACGCAGAAGACAAGCGTCATAAATAGCTTCCACGGGCTTTTTCCCTTGCGTGCGCTCCACTTCCAGGGCCACGTCGATCATCATAATGGCATTCTTTTTGACCAGGCCGATCAGAAGAATAATTCCGATGGTCCCAATCACGTTGAGTTCGTTGTGTGTCAGCAGCAGGGCCAGGAGTGCGCCCAGGCCTGCGGAAGGGATCGTCGAGAGAATCGTGATGGGGTGAATGTAGCTCTCGTAGAGCATGCCCAGCACGATGTAAACCGCTATGAGGGCGGTGAGAATCAGGATGGGCTCGCTCGATGCCACGTCTTGGAAAGCGGCCGCGGTACCCTGGAAACTTGCTTGAATCGTCTCCGGAAAGCCGATGGAACTTTGGGCCCTTTGGATGGCCTGTGTAGCCTGTCCGAGAGAGATTCCGGGAGCCAGGTTAAATGAAATCGTGACCGACGGAAACTGGCCCTGGTGATTCACCGCCAAAGGTATGTTAGAGGGTCGGAAGTGAGTAAACGCTGCCAGGGGGATGGGTGCGCCGCTGCTGGAACGCAGGTAAATATTCTGCAGAGCCTCGGTGGTTTGCTGGAACTGTGGCGCGACTTCCATGACCACATGGTATTGGTTGAGTGGACGGTACATGGTGGAGACCTGCCGCTGGCCGAAAGCGTCGTAAAGGGCATTATCAATGTCCTGCGCGGCAACTCCCAAACGGCTGGCGGTATCGCGGTCGATCACCAGTTGTGCTTGTAATCCCTTATCCTGCTGGTCTGTATTCACGTCCCGCAGCTCTGGCAGAGGACGCATTTTCGCCAACAACAGCGGGGCCCAGGTATTGAGTTCGTTTAAATCTTCGCCTTGCAGCGTGTATTGGTACTGTGCATTTCCGTAGCGCCCACCAATGGTGAGGTCTTGATAGGACTGCAGGTAGAGCGTGGCACCCGGCACCACCGCCAGTTTGCCACGAAGACGGTTGATCACATCATCTGCGGTAACGTTGGGGCAGGACTGCCAGAAATGATGGGCCGGACACTTGGCGCGTTCTGCCAGCGGCTTCAACATGATGAAGAACCGGCCTTGATTCGAAACTGTATTTCCGCCAGCGAAGCCAACTACGGTGTTCACGGCGGGATCGGTCATCACAATCTTGACGTAGCTCTCCATTTTGTCGCGCATGCCCTGGAAAGAGATATCCTGCGCCGCTTGGACCGAACCTCCGATGCGTCCAGTATCTTGTTGGGGGAAGAAGCCCTTGGGCACGATGATGTAGAGATATACGGTCAGGCAGGCCACCAGGATGGTCACGACAAGAGTGACAAACTGATATTGCAACACTACTTTCAGCGCAAGGCGGTAACTCGCAAGTGTCTTGTCGAAAAACCATTCGCTGCTGCGATAAAAGAGGTTGTGGTGCTCCTCTTTCGCTGGGCGCAGAAACTTGGCGCACATGGTGGGGGTCGTGGTGAGAGAAACCAGCAACGAGACGCCGATTGCAATGCTTAACGTGACCGCGAACTCGCGAAATAGCCTGCCAACGATTCCGCCCATCAACAGCAAAGGGATGAACACCGCGACCAGAGACACACTCATGGAGATCACGGTAAATCCAATTTCGGCGGCGCCTTTGAACGCCGCCTGAACGGCGTCCATCCCTTGCTCGACGTAACGCGTAATGTTCTCAAGGACAACGATGGCGTCGTCGACCACGAATCCGGTGGAAATCGCAAGCGCCATCAGGGACAGGTTGTCGAGGCTGAAGCCCAGGAGGTACATACCTCCGAAGGTGCCCACCAGCGAAAGCGGCACAGCTATGCTGGGAATAATTGTCGCCCGCACGGTTCGCAGAAACGCAAACACAACCAGGATCACCAGAATGATGGAGATGAGCAGAGTGGCTTCGATGTCCTTTACCGAGGCCCGCACGGTGACGGTACGATCCATGGCGATAGTGAGCCGAATCGCGGGGGAAATCGAGGATTGCAAATACGGCATCAGCGCAACTACGCGGTCGACAGTCTCAATGACATTGGCGCCGGGCTGCCGGAAGACAATAATCAGAACGCTCGGCTTTCCGCCAAACACCCCGCGGGAAACGCTCTCCGGATTGCCGAGCAATCCGATGTTACGAACATCGATGACAGAATCCTCGACATCGGCCACATCTCCCAGCCGCACCGGGGCGCCGTTGCGGTAAGCGACGATCAGCGGGCGGTACTGATCGGCGGTAAAGAGCTGATCGTTGGCGTCAAGAGTCTGAGAAATCGCCCCGCTCGATAATTGCCCTTTGGCCTGGTTGTCGTTGGCGAGATTGAGCGCGTTGCGAACTGTATCCAGTCCGACGCCCAGTTTGTTGAGCAGCATCGGATTCACTTCCGCGCGCACGCCCGGCTGCGCCGCGCCACCCACGAATACGGTACCTACGCCTGCCACTTGAGCCAGCTTCTGCGACAGGATGGAATCGGCTGCGTCATACATCTGCGGCACTGTCTCGGTGTCGGAAGTGAGTGCGAGGATCAGGATTGGAGCGTCTGCGGGATTCGCCTTGCGGTAGGTGGGATTACTCGGGAGGTTGGCAGGGAGTTGGCTGCGCGCGGCGTTGATGGCGGCTTGCACGTCACGGCCAGCGGCGTCGATGTTCCGGTTCAAATCGAATTGCAGGACGATGCTGGTCGAGCCAAGCTGGCTCGTGGAGGTCATCTGATTTACCGCGGCGATGCGTCCAAACTGCCGCTCGAGCGGCGTTGCCACGGAAGATGCCATGGTTTGTGGATCGGCGCCGGGCAAGCTGGCGCCCACGCTGATTACGGGGAAATCCACTCGGGGCAGCGAAGATACCGGGAGATAATTGAAAGCAAGAATCCCGGAAAGCAGAAGCGCCGCAGCCAGCAGCGAGGTACCAACGGGACGCCGAATAAATGGGGCCGAGATGCTCATCGCCTAATCGCCGGGAAGCTCTTGAGGAATCGGGTTGCCAATTTTATATTTCGCAAAGCGGTGTCCCAACCGATCGAACCACAAGTACACCACTGGGGTGGTGTAGAGCGTGAGCAACTGGCTGAGAATCAAGCCGCCTACGATGGTGATGCCCAGGGGACGCCGCAACTCTGCGCCGGTCCCGGAGCCCAAGGCCAATGGCAAGCCGCCTAACAGCGCTGCCATGGTGGTCATCATGATCGGACGGAAGCGCAGCAGACACGCCTGGAATATCGCTTCTTCCGGCGTCTTGTGCTCTTCGCGTTCGGCTTCCAGAGCGAAGTCGATCATCATGATTCCGTTCTTTTTCACGATGCCGATCAGCAAAATGATTCCTATGAGCGCCACCACGCT
>DASRWO010000161.1:0-3906 GCA_035654555.1 Candidatus Deferrimicrobiaceae bacterium
ATGCCTCGCCCGATGGAGTGGTGCATCACGCCGAGATTCGCATCGGCGATTCCGTAGTCGAAATGGGCGAGGCTCATGGCCCCTATCAGCCGATGCCGTCGATGTTCTACGTGTACGTTCCGGACTGCGACGCACTCTACAAACGAGCAATTGCAGCCGGGGCGAAGTCGCTTCACGAGCTGACCGACCAGCCCTACGGAGATCGCAACGGCGCGGTCACGGATCCGTTCGGGAATGTATGGTACGTGGCGACGCACGTGAAGGATGTGACAGGATAATGCTCGATCAGAGAGAGCGGACGGGCGTTAAGCGCTACGGCCTTGATGCCCGCCTCAATCTCCTGTAAATCGAATATGCACAAATCCACTGCGGCGTACCTTCTCGGCGTGACGAACGCTTAAGCAATATCGATAAGACTTTTGCCCTACCAGCGGTTCCCTAGAGTCACCTCCTCTAACCGGCTTTGAAGCGACCTCCCAATAAAGAAGAAGCGGCATTTTGCCGAAGGAGTTTGTGTCGGACAGCGTTCCGGCTTGGCGTAGAAGTGCGCCTTGGCTAGGCGACTGTGACCTTGGAGGCCGCCATGAGTGCAGTGCAACCGGACAACGCAGCCCGGACACCGGGACCCAGACTGGTGACCATTGCCGACTGTGCGGTGTTGCTTCTGCTCTGCACTGCCACGGCGATTGCTCAGCAGGAAAGTAAAGACTTGGGAGACGTTAGCGTGCAAGATCTGGAAAAAATCCAGGTCTACAGCGCCTCCAAGCACCTGCAGGATACGCGAGACGCTCCTTCCTCGGTTACGATAATCACCTCCGACCAGATTCAGAAATACGGCTATCGCACCCTGGCCGATATTCTGCAGAGCGTGCGCGGTTTTTATGTCACTTACGACCGCGATTACAGCTTCGTGGGAGTGCGCGGCTTTGGGCGCCTGGGAGATTGGAACAGCCGCGTTCTGGTGCTCATTGACGGTCACCGCACAAACGACAACATATTAGGCCAGAACATGATCGGTTCGGAGTTCCTGGTGGACGTGGACATGATCGAGCGGGTGGAAATCATTCGCGGCCCCAGTTCTTCACTCTACGGGGCCGATGCCTTTTTTGCGGTGATCAATGTCATCACCCGCAAGGCTTCTCAGCTGAAAGGCACGGAGGTATCTTTTGCGCCCGCTAGCTATGGCACCTACGAAGGGCGCGCCAGCTACGGCGGTAGATATAAAGGGATCGACATGCTGCTGTCCGGCACCTTCTACAACAGTCAGGGGCAAACCCTATTTTTCCCGGTCTTCGATACGCCTGCGACCAACAACGGGATTACGAGCAACACCGACTATGAAAGCTTCC
This sequence comes from Candidatus Deferrimicrobiaceae bacterium, assembly GCA_035654555.1. Classification (GTDB taxonomy): domain Bacteria; phylum Acidobacteriota; class Terriglobia; order Terriglobales; family Acidobacteriaceae; genus Sulfotelmatobacter. The sequence goes on from DASRWO010000161.1 coordinate 1,350, forward strand.
AGCACATCGTGACGACGGTCAGCTACCGCGGATTCACCCTGCAGGGGTTATTCAGCTTCCGTGACAAGGGAGTGCCCACGGGATATTTCGGTTCGCTGTTCAACGATTCCCGCACCAAGAACGTTGACGATCATCAATACTGCGACCTCAGCTACGACCACTCGCTGGGCGAGAGCTGGATCTTGACGGCGCGGACATCCTACGACCAAGCTCGATTGCAACGTCCTGTTGTTTATCCCACAGGCCTTCCCGCCGAACCAACCGAGGTGGACACTTACTCGTTCCGCGGAAACTGGTGGGATGGCGACATCAAGGTGAGTCGAACCCTGCAAAAACATAGAATTACTCTGGGCACGGAGATCATCGACAATGTGCGGCAGGACCAGGGTGACTACGCCACCGTCCCTGTCTCATTTACTGCGGACCCCGGAAGCTCGGTGATCTGGGCGTTATACGGACAGGATGAATTTGCCATTATGCGCAAACTCACCCTGAGCGCCGGCCTTCGCCACGACCATTACAGCGACTTTGGCGGAACCACTAACCCGCGCCTTGGGCTGATCTATCATCTGTTCCAACCGACAACCGTGAAACTACTGTACGGGAGCGCCTTCCGCGCGCCCGAGCCCTTCGAAACTACCCCGGACTTTGGCGTCTTCTACAACGACAATTTACAGCTCAAACCGGAGAGCATCCACAGCGTCGAAGGTGTGGTGGAAGAGGCACTTGGTCAGCATCTCAACCTGTCCGGCAGCGTCTTTCAGAACCGTATCGACAATCTCATCACGCTGGAGAACGGCGCCACCTTCGGCAATTCTGTTTATCAAAACTCCGGCAAAGCCGATGCGATCGGCGTGGAAGCCGAACTGGATGGTCGCTTTGCGGGCGGGCTGCAGACCACTGCCAGCTATAGCTACACTGACGCGCAAGATGCAGTCACGCATCAGATACTTACCAACTCTCCCCAACACCTGGGGAAATTGAATCTTGCCGTGCCGATGCTGCAGCGCAGACTGTCTGCCGCGGTCGATGCGCAGTACATGAGCGCGCGCCAGACCCTCGCGGGAACCTCCGTGAGCGGCTTTGCGGTTTTCAATGTGACCTTGCTCGGACACACGTTGGGCAAACATCTGGATTTGTCCGCGAGCGTCTACAACATCCTCGACAAGAAATACTTCGATCCGGGCCGGCCAGAGGACCCGGAAAATGTAATTCAACAGGATGGAAGAAACTTTCGCGTTAAATTGACCGGCAGGTTTTGAAGACGGGAAAGGAGCGCTGCTTGGCTAACGACTGCGAGCCGTTCGGTTGGCGAAGCCAAAAACCGCGCAGGTGGCGGGGCCGGCTTAGTCTCGCGATTTTCATGCTCTGCTGTTTGCGCGCGGGGCAGACCCAAAGCGCAAGCGAGTATGAGGTCAAAGCGGCCTATCTCTACAACTTCGCCAAGTCCGCTGAATGGCCAGAGCCGAAACTGTCTGGCAGCGCCACCCTCGTGATCGGAGTTGTCGCAGGAGATGACGAATTCATCGACACTCTAAAAAAACTGGTCACTGGTAGAACCGCGGGAGCACATCCGATCATTGTACGACGAGCCGCATCCGTCGAGGACATGGACGTTTGCCATTTGGTCTTTTTCCGTTCTTCAGCCGGGCACAAGCGTACGGAATCCGCGATCTCCGCCCTACCAAATCCAGGCATCCTGCTCGTTGGGGAGGACAGCGAGTTCTTGCGGCAAGGTGGCATGATCAACTTGTCTTTGAACAACGGGAGGGTGCGCTTCGAAGTGGATCAGGCGTCACTGGGGCGGGCTGGCATTCGACTGAGCCCCGCCCTGCTCGCACTCGCAATTCCTGGACACGCCTCATCCGCCGCTGCCCCCGCCAGCGAATCAGTCGCGGCTGCGACCGAGCCGCGACGGCTCAAAGTCAGCGTCCCTCCGGAGTATCCGATAATTGCTCAAAAAATGAACATCAAAGGAGTCGTACAAGTGGAGGCCTCGGTACGACGGGATGGAACCGTCAAAGAAGTTAAGGTCTTGGGCGGCCATCCCCTGCTCGCGGACGCTTTGGTGAAGGCCGTCATGGGATGGAAATACGAGCCCGCGGCGAAAGATTCCCAAGTAGTAGTCCGATTTGATTTTGGTCAGTAACTGCACGAATGTTGCGTAACTTTCTGACTTTGCGCGTTTGACCCTCCTGAATCCCTCCAATAAACTGAAATATTCAATACACCTGCAGGTTCCAACTATATGGCAGATAGCATTCACGTTAAGCTTCCGGATGGAAGCGTGAAGGATGTCCCCAAGGGGACGACCGCACTCGAGATAGCGAAGGATATCAGTCCGCGGCTGGCGGATGCGGCGCTGGTGGCTAAGACGAATGGCGATCTGATCGATCTCGCAAAGCCGCTGGAAAACGATACCGATCTACGCCTGCTCACTGATCGCGACCCCGAGTCGCTGGAAGTTTACCGGCATTCGTCCGCACACCTGCTAGCCGCCGCCGTACTAGAGCTTTTTCCTGAGACCAAACTCGGCCATGGGCCGCCGACCGAGAGC
>DASRWO010000162.1:0-2718 GCA_035654555.1 Candidatus Deferrimicrobiaceae bacterium
AGAACCAGGTCAGGCTCAGTTCAATGCATTCTATCCGCAATGCTCCGGCCAGAACCTTGGTTCGCCCCGCCAATATCGATTGCCGGAGCACTGCGGATAGAATCCTAGACATTGAACTAAGCCGCGAGCGGCAGTTTTAGAAGCCCTTCCTCTTCGGATTTACTTTTTCACCTAACAGCGGTTGGCGTCTTGCGAGCGATCAGGGTCTGTTTGAATCGCGAGCGCGGATGTTCTCATCGGTGACGGAGGTTTCACCGATGACTTCACTCAGACAGCGGATGCTGGAGGATCTCCGCATCCGCAACTACGCGCCAAGAACCGTCGAATGCTACATCCGTTCGGTCGCCGAGTTCGCCAAACACTTCAACAAGCCGCCCGATCAGCTCGGTTCGGAAGAGATCCGGTCGTGGCAGTTATTCCTGCTCAACGAAAAGCGAGTCAAGCTTTCCACTTACATTCAGGCCGTCTGCGCACTCCGCTTTTTCTACCAGAACACACTGCATCGGAGAATCGAGATTGACCGAATCCCGTTGCCCCGCTATGAAAAGAAGCTACCCGTCATTCTGAGCAAGGCCGAAGTCAAGGCGCTGCTCGAAGCGCCGAAGAACATCAAACACCGGGCGATGTTGGCCACCATGTACGCCGCAGGGCTCCGCGTATCGGAAGTGGCGAACTTGAAGGTATCCGATCTCGATCGCCAACGGCGCGTCATCTGGGTTCGCGGTGGTAAAGGACAAAAAGACAGACAAGTGATGCTGGCCGAGCCTCTGCGCGACCTGCTGGCAGCGTACTGGCGCTGGAGGCGTCCGACCAACTGGCTTTTCCCGGGCGGAAAGCCGGATTGCCCCATCGGAACCACTAGCATTTTCCGCGCTTGCCAGAAAGCGGCGCGGATGGCCGGCATCACCAAACCGATTCATCTGCATTCGCTGCGCCACGCGTTCGCGACGCATCTGCTGGACCAGGGAGTGAACCTGCTGGTGATTCAGACCCTGATGGGCCACGCGCATCTCAAAACCACGGCGCGCTATCTGCATCTGTCCGACAGCGCCGTTCGCTCCACCAAAAGTCCGTTGGAGACGCTGGGTTCACTCGATCTGATCCGATGAGAGAGCATCGGCTCGAAGTAGCCGATGTCTTCCGCAGGTACGAAAAAGAGTTCTTCGCGCAATGGGGCCATGTGCTCGGCGCTCATCAGCGAAAAGCTTTCGAAGCGATCCGCGACTGCCGCACCGCCGCGCTCGGCGGCCATGTGGAGTATGTGGAACAGTGCGATACGTGCGGACATCGGAGCATCTCCTATAACTCGTGCCGTAATCGGCACTGCCCAAAGTGCCAGGCCATGGCTCGCGCGAAGTGGCTTGCCGAACGGGAAGCCGAGTTGTTGCCGGTCCCATACTTCCACGTTGTATTTACGTTGCCTCGACAGATCGGCAGCCTAGCGCTGCAGAATCCCCGCGAAATCTATCGCATTCTGTTTCGCGCCGCATCGGAAACGTTGCTGACCATCGCAGCCGATCCCAAGCGCCTGGGAGCCGAGATCGGTTTCTTAGCGGTGCTGCACACATGGGGCCAGAATCTCCATTTGCATCCTCATCTGCATTGCGTGGTCGCGGTATCCGTCCGGACGGCCTTCGCTGGATCGGATGCAAGAAACAGTCGTTCTTTCTCCCCGTGAAGGTTTTGAGCAGCCGTTTTCGACGGCTGTTTCTAACTTATCTGAGGGAGTCATTTCGAAAAGACCGGTTGAACTTCCATGGCGACATGGCCAGACTTGCGCAACCGGCGACATTCGAAGCCTTGTGTCAACAAGCGCGGCGCATCCAATGGGTCGTCTTTGTGAAGCCGCCCTTTGGCGGACCCGAGCGGGTTCTGAAGTATCTGGCTCGCTATACACATCGGGTCGCTATTTCCAATCGACGCCTCTTGTCGATGGAAGATGGCCGCGTGAGTTTCGAATACAAGGATTATGCCGATCGCAATCAGACCAAGGTCATGACGCTGACAGCAGCAGAGTTCATACGGCGTTTTCTGCTGCATATCCTGCCAAGAGGCTTTGTGCGCATCCGGCAGTTCGGCTTTCTTGCCAATCGCGCACGCGGAAAGAAACTGGCATCATGCAGGACGCTGCTTGGCGCGCCTGCACCGCACAAGGTCACAGAAGAAAAGCTCTGGGAGCACGAACCCAAACTATGCCCCGCGTGTAAGATCGGTCACTTGGTTCTCGTTCGGCTCATCCTGCGGCTGGATTCCTCATGACGTTTGCATTTCGAGATGCCGGTCCTGCAACAGCCTCCCCTGAGGCTGAGGGAGAACTGCGTTCAAACGCCTACTTCACCACGAAAACATCAACGCGAGTCTCGCCAGATCGCGAGTACAAGTCGCTGCGATTCCCGGCTTGGCGGCGTAGCAGCCTCCCGTTGCAGCGTAGCCACCCCACACTCCCAAGACCAAACACAATTCAATCCCCATAGAACCAGGTCAGGCTCAGTTCAATGCATTCTATCCGCAATGCTCCGGCCAGAACCTTGGTTCGCCCCGCCAATATCGATTGCCGGAGCACTGCGGATAGAATCCTAGACATTATCACGCACACGGGCAATAGGGATGGGATGGTTTCGGAGCGCTAGAGAGCCGGTCCACTCATCTTCGGCGATCTGCCGGCCCGCTCGATTCTCACTGAGCGCATCGTCCTGAACTCGCCAATTGAGAATCAGG
>DASRWO010000163.1:0-13790 GCA_035654555.1 Candidatus Deferrimicrobiaceae bacterium
GAAGAAGGTTTCGAGAAACTGAAGCAGTTCGTCCGCCTGAAGCCAACCTTCGGCACCTGTGCCGGAGCTATTCTCCTCGCCACCGAAGTGGAAAATCCCAAACAATCCGGACTCGGCGCCCTCGATATCACGATCCGGCGCAATGCCTACGGACGCCAGCTCGACAGCTCCATCCGCGAAGGCAAGTTCGGGACTGGCCCACTCGAAATGGTCTTCATCCGCGCTCCCAAAATCGAACGCGTCGGCCCCAGCGTGGAAGTCCTCGCCACTGAAGGTTCAGACCCGGTCGCGGTCCGGCAGGGAACCGCGATGGCAGCTACTTTCCACCCCGAGCTCTCAGACGACCCGCGGATCCATCAAGCCTTCCTGGACTTAGTATCAGAGAGGCGTCAGAAGTGAACGTCGAGTGAACAAATCACATCGCGTCATGATCGCCGCCTAAGGATTGGCTCGCGTATATTCTCCTCGGAACGCCAGACTCCAGGTTGTTCCGTTATCGCTTGATTTTTCCCAGGTCTGCTCGACCTTGTTCGGAGTTAACCGAGTCACCTTCACGCGATTCAATACGCTTTCTCCGTTCGGTCCACGGCTTGTGCCCTTAAACTCCGCTGACCCCGACGAGACCGTTCCCGAGCTGAACACATGAACTCGGCCCTCATTGTCAGCGAACATCCCATACCAATTTTTGTCGTCCGCACTATAGCCGAAGATATTCTGGCCGGAATGACCTCTCCCTCCATCCCAGTTCTCGACCACCAAACATTTGTCGAGCGATAGACTGACCGTGCTGTGGGCACTCCCACCAGAATTTTCAGCGCCGATCTTCCAATTGCCGAGCCAATAGTCGAGTTGACGATTCTCCGAATTCGCACTGCACGGAGCGGCATCGGTTCCCCCAAAGCAATTTGGTGCGAGGATTAGTCCAACGAGAATCCCTGCAAAGACGGATCTTGAAACGTTGCGCCCGAACATTGCCATTCGTTTATTCATGTAAGTTCCTCCATGATCGAATCACGCCTGCATTTCTTCTTTAATGACGGTTTGTGTTTCGACCGGTTCTGCCCCGGGTCGCCACGCTCGAAAGCGAAAAGCTCGTGCATTCTTCTCAATCTCTAAAACGTCGAATCCCGCGCGCTGCAATCGCACGCCGAAGGTGTCAGGATTGACAGGAACCAACGTGTCGCCAATGTGAATGATCCTCATCAACCAGCTTTGCAGACTATCGCTGCCGACGAAGAAACCACCCGGCTTCAAAACGCGAAACACTTCCCGCAGCACCTCGTCTTGCAACTCGGGCGAAAGTACATGGTGGAGCATGGTGAATGAAACCGCCCCCGAGAACTCCGAGTCTGCGAAAGGCATATCGGTCGCATCACCCGCGACGACCCGCACATTGCTTCCTCTCAGCCGCAAGCTCAGCGCACCGGCCAACTTCGGATCAATTTCCAGAGCGGTTAGTCGAGGCACCGTCGTCCGCAAGCAGTCCGTAGCCAAACCCGGCCCAGGGCCAACTTCCAAAACATTCTCTCCAAGGTTACTGTCCTGCATCACCCACGGAACTCGCCCCCGGAGTGTGGTGCGCCAACGATCCGAACGACATAGCCATTGGTGTATGCGATTCATGTCCCCACGAACGATGCAGATTGGCTTGTAGGTTACGATTGCCAAGCCCTGTGCGCTTTCGATAGGGTGACAATCAATGTCGCAAATGCGCCAAACCGGAGTCTTCGACAGCTCGAACGATCGTAGGTCGGCGATCACTACTCTCACCCGCGACTATCCGGCCGGCCAGGTCATACCTTTGCATTTCCACGATCGCGATCAACTGGTTTACGCCTCGCGCGGAGTGATGACAGTTCGTACGCGAGACGGAACCTGGGTCGTTCCCCCACACCGTGCCGTCTGGATACCGGCCAAGGTGTCGCACACGATCACGATGTCAGGCGTCGTGGCGATGCGAACCCTGTATCTGAAACCGTGGATTGCGAGAGAGCTGCCTCGAGACTGCTGCGTGATGAATGTTTCCGCGCTCTTGAAAGAACTCGTTCTTTACGCTTGCACTTTGCGTGACTTGAAGAAAACAGTGGAATGGCAGGCGCACTTGATCGCGGTCATTCTTCATCAGTTGGAAGCGGTGCAAACGATCCCCTTGCAGTTGCCTCATTTGTCAGATCCAAGGCTGCTTCGGATCGCACAAATATTGATGCAGAATCCTGGCGACGGTCGAACGCTTACTCAGATTTGCAGGGTGATTGGCGCCAGCAGAAGGTCGGTCGAGAGACTCTTCCAGCTGGAAATCGGAATGACCTTTGGAAATTGGCGGCAGCAACTGCGCCTCATGGAAGGACTGCGTCTCTTGGCGGAAGGCGCAAAGGTTACGCATGCCGCTCTGGAATCTGGTTACAGTACTCCAAGCGCTTTCATATCGATGTTCAGAAAGGCGTTAGGAACTACGCCAAGTACGTACTTCAAGTAGCCGAGAAAATCTCTATCTTCTACTTCCGACCCTAAAGGGCTGGTACACCTGAGCGCCGCGAGAAAGGCATGTCCTTCGAAGTCACCGCGCGGGGACGACGGTTATGGCAAGCCCCCCGCCGCGCGGCTGGCCTGCGTTCCGCTCTGTAAGTAGTTGCACACCCGAACCACGGTAAACGTATCGTTCACCCAGCACCACAGCTGGAGGTAAGTCCGCACGTAATCGTCCGCCGTCATGAATCCCCCTCGACCTGAAACGTAAGAGACTCTCCCTATCCCGAAATTCTTGTCAATAACCGAGGCGTTAATATTTTTGGATAAACTCGCTTCGCGAGTGGGCTCATGGTCGAGCTCGTCCGCTGTTGAAGGAAGCGCCGGATGGTGACATGGAGGTAGAGGATCTAATTGCCGCCAAGGTGCAATTGACGTTCATGCATCTGCGCAACTTCTAGTGGGCAATAAGCGGTCTGTGCCGCAGCAGATGAAAATATCTTCGCGCCTTTTTCACATCATGCGCGATCTGCTCGCGCAGTGCGTCCACCGACGGAAACTTGATCTCATCCCGCAGCCGATCGAGAAAACAAAGTCCTACTTCGCTCTCCGGTGTCAATTCAATGGGATGAAAATTCAGCAGGTGCGTCTCAATGGCAAACGAATCCGCGCCAAAAGTCGGACGGTTGCCCACATTCGTTACTGAATCAAAAGTTTCCGGCCCCACGCGCGTGCACGTGATATAGACGCCATCCTTAGGTACTAGCTCTTCGTAGCGCGCCAGATTGATGGTCGGCACCGTGTACTTCGAGCCGTAACCTCGCCCACGCCCCGGCGTTCCCAAAATGCAGAAAGGCCGCCCCAGCAGATGCCGCGCCGGGCTCACTCGTCCCTCCCCCAGCAACTTTCGAATGTGACTACTTGAAACCGGCTCGCCGCGCAGCTTCTGCTCGGGATACACCTTCACTTCGAATCCCATCTCCAGCCCGAGCTGCGCCAGCAGATTTATATCCCCCGCAGCCTTATGCCCGAAGCGGAAGTTGTAACCTTCATGCACCTCGCGCGCATGCAGTTTTTTCCTAAGAATTCGTTCGGCGAACTGTCGTGGCGTCATCAGCGAAAGATCCCGCCCAAACGGCAACATCACCACCGCGTCGACACCTGTTTGGTCGAGCAGGCGCAGCTTTTCCGGCACGGGTGTTAACAGTTTCAATCCGGAGTCCGGCCGAAGGATCCGCGCGGGATGCGGCTCAAAAGTTACTGCTACAGATCTGGCGCGACTCTCCCGCGCCCGCCTGACAATCTCACCCAGCACGTGCGCATGGGCCCGGTGCACGCCGTCAAAATTACCTACACTCACCAGCGACGGCCCAAATCCCGCCGGAATATCTTCGAGTTTGTGAAAAACCTGCATGATCAAAAGCTAAAGACGAAACATTTAACCGCCGAGATGAGAGAGTAAACCGATAAACCTGAAAGATTTCGAAATCCCTGATCCTAAGAATCTCTCAGCGCTCTCTGCATCCTCGGTGGTGAAACCTCTTAGATTTCAAACTCCAGCTTCATCCCGTCATAGGACAGCCGCACATGCGGCGGCAGGGTCGCATTCGTCGCCTCATGCGCCAGATCGTGGCAAATGTGCGTGAAGAACGCCCGCTTGGCCTTCACCCGTTCCACAATGCGCAGCGAATTCTCTACCGTCGAATGCGTGGGATGAGGCTTGTGCCGCAACGCATCCAGAAAAAGAATATCGAGACCTTTCAGCTGGTGGAAGGAAGCCTCGGGAATTTCACTGTGATCCGTGAGATAGGCTGCGCTGCCAAATCGGAAGCCGTAAATCTCCGCTTCGCCATGAATCAGCCGCACCGGCTCGAAGCGCGCTCCGAAAAGTTCGACGGGGCCGTCAATCGGGCGCAATTCGACTTGCGGCAGGCCTCCGTACTTGTAGTCCGCGTCAAAAATGTAGCTGAACATTTTCCGCAGGAACGCCGCCGCGTCCGGACGCGCGTACAGCGGCAGCCGGCCCGGTTTGTGTCGATAACTCAGAGGCCGAAGGTCGTCGATGCCGAGAATGTGGTCGGCATGAGTATGCGTGTAGAAAACCGCGTCCACGCGCGAAATGCGCTCACGAATGGCCTGCGCGTAAAAATCGGGCGTCGTATCGATCAACACAACCTTGCCCGCATATTCCAGCATGATGGAAGGCCGGGTGCGCCGGTCGTTAGGATCACTCGAGTGGCAAACCGCGCAATCGCACCCCAGCGTAGGCACTCCCATGGATGTGCCGCTGCCCAGTACCGTGAGCGTCGCCTTCATGTGCGAGCCTTTCCGCTCATCGTCCGGTAGTTCCCGTCGGGACTCCGGGCTGAGGCGGTCTTGACAACGCGTTCGTGACTTCCACGTAGGCCATGCGCACTTCGTAAAGACTGTTCTGGAGGAAATTCTCTTCCGTGTAGGTGAGGTTGCCTTTGGTCTTCTCCGCCAGCAGCGCCAGCGTATCGATGGTCTGGCGCGCGCCAATAATATCCATGCGCGGCTGCTCGCCCTGCTGATGCATCAATCCCATCTGCATCATTGCGGTCATGTAAAGTGACGCCATGAAGCGCTCGAAGGTCATTTCGAGCTCTTTCGCCGAGTGCCCGCTGAGTTCAACCCGCGAATCGAGTGCATCGGAAGATTTCCGGTAAGCGTCGGCCTGGGCCTTCTGTTCCGCCGCCGTCGGCATTGGAGGCACCTCAGGCCCGGCGCCTTCCTGGCCCGCCGGAACTGGCTGCGGAGCGTTGACTGCAGGCGCCGCGTTCTGGTGAATTTCTGGTTCCTTACTAACCTCTTGACGCAGTTCTCCGTCCTCTGTGAACAAGCGACGGTCAGTGATTGTGAACCCAGATTCCTGTCTCTTCTCAGCCATAACGTATGTCCTTGTTTTCCTGAATAAGTTGTCCTGAATAAGTTTTCCTGATTCGGATTCCCGATTCATATCCAAATACAATCTTCTTCGCGTCCTCCGGGAAACCCCAGCGAACTCCGCGTTAAAGACTTTTTTTACCGCTGTTGCAACAACGACTCTCGCGCACCTTCAGCAGCAACTCCGTGGAAAGGCAATTGAGTTACCACCGCCTTCACAGCACCAACCGTAACCTCGCGCCCCGGCACTCCCACCTCGCGTCGAATGTAGCCCAAAGCCGCAGTTCGGTCGCCGGATGGCGTCGGCACCGCCCCGACGCTGGTGATCTCGCCCACTTCCTTTTCCCCGGAAATAATCTTCTCGCCCGCCGCAACTCTCCCCGCGCCTTCGATCAAAAAGCCGGCAAACTTTCTGTGCACGTTTCCCCGCGATCGGATGCGCTCCACAATCTCCTGTCCAACATAGCAACCCTTGTTGAAGTTGAGCGCGCGCACCTGTTCGGTTTCCTGCGGCAAATCGCGCTCCCGAATATCGACGCCATAGAGCGGGATTCCGTCCGCGATTCGCAACCGCTCCAGCGCCTCACTGCCCGCCGGCGTAGCACCAGCCGCGAGCAACGCCCTCCAGGTTTTGAGAACAGCTTTAGGCGCGAGCCAGATTTCGTAGGATTCACGCCGCTCTTCCTCGCCGCGCACCACAGTGCACTCTAAGCAGTCGCACTCGCATTGGCACTGCGCAACATGGGTCTGCAACGGCTGGAGCTCAGGAACCGCAATCCCCGCACCGTTCAGAACCGCGCGCGACTTTGGTCCCGCCACGCCCAAAGCGGTCCATTCCTCGCTGATATTCCTCACTTCCACATCATCCATGATGATGTAATGGTCGAAGGTCGCCAGAATCTTTTCCAGCTGGCTGCGATCCGTTTCCACCACCAGCGTCTCACCCACGTTGTAAACGTTCATATCACCAAGTATTCGGCCCTGCGGATTCAGCAAGAAGGCGTACACACCGCGCCCGGTGGCGAGATCGCGAATATTATTCGTGACCATACCATTCATCCAGCGCACGCGATCCCCCCCCGTCAGCGAGATTCGTGCGCGAAATCCCAGGTCATATACTCCGCAGCCGCTCGTCAGCGCTGTCAGCTCCCGCCGCACGTCAGAAAACACCGCCGCCGTCGTGGCTCCGCGGCAGTCGCTCTCGCGAACCGGAGATCCATCTTTCGCCATCTGCTCGCGCAGTGCGTCCTGGAGTGGGCTGCTGGCCATGGAATATTGATTATAGCGAAGGCCTCGTTGATTCATCGGGCCGATTCCCCAGGACCTTACTTGGCAGTTGAAAATTGCCAATCGAAAATCATCGCTCTTATCTTTCTCAGCTTGTGTTAACTTCTCACCCGTGGACCCGCAAAAGCCCTCCAAGAAGCGCATCGCTGTCATTCCCGGAGACGGGATAGGCCAGGAAGTAATCCCGCAAGCTCTCAAAGTGATTCGAGCCTCCGGGCCCGATGTCGAGACGAGCGAGTTCGACTGGAGTGCCGATCGCTATTTGCGCGACGGAACCACTGTCCCTCTCGATGGCTTCGCCACGCTCGCTCGCGATTACGATGCCATCTTCGCCGGCGCCTTCGGCGATCCTCGCGTCAAAACCAACATTCATGCCAAAGAGATTCTGCTTGGTATGCGCTTCAAGATGGACCTCTACGCCAACGTGCGGCCGGTTCGTCTGCTCGACGCGGCGCTTTGTCCCCTGAAAGGCGTCGAGCCCAAGGATTTGGATTTTGTCGTCATTCGGGAAAACACGGAAGGCGCTTACACCGACGCCGGCGGAGTCTTTAAGCAAGACACGCCAGATGAGATAGCGATTCAGGAAGACATCAACACGCGCAAGGGGGTCGAGCGCATCATCCGTTACGCCTTTGAATACTGTGAGCAGCACACCAAACTCGATGGTTCGCCGCGCGGTCGCGTGCTCATGGTCGACAAGTCGAATGCCATGACCCACGCTGGTGGTCTCTGGCAACGCGTCTTCAAAGAAGTAAGCGGCGAGCACCCCCAAATCGCCGCACAGCACATGTATGTGGACGCTCTGTGCATGCAGATGGTGCGCGACCCTCGTCCCTTCGATGTGATCGTGACCAACAACATGTTCGGTGACATCATCACCGACCTAGCCGCCGGATTGCAGGGCGGCCTGGGCATGGCCGCCAGTGGAAACATTCATCCCGGCAGGACCTCGATGTTCGAGCCCGTGCACGGATCCGCTCCGCCCATCGCGGGAAAGAATCGAGCGAATCCCTTCGGCGCAATTTTGACTGCAGCCATGATGCTGGCGCATCTGGGATTTTCAAAAGAATCTGAGAAAATCGAAGCTGCGGTGCTGGAAGCTGTGCGGCAAAAGAAAACTACTCAGGATATCGGCGGAGCACTTGGGACGCGGGAAGCCGGAGAGTGGGTCGCGGAGACAGTGAGCCGCAGCTAAGCAAGTTGACCGCGTTATGACCTTCGTCCCACCATTAGCGCCAACTCTCTCCACTTCCAGTGACAATCTACATCCACAAATCCAATCTTCCGCAGCCACTGTAGTTGGACTTGAAGATCCAGCAACTTGTTCGAAGGATCTTCGGTTTCCGGCGTAAGGCCCAGAGCATTCAAGAATTCTTCATGCAGCCGCGGAGTCGGCGAGGCAACATGCTCCAGATTGCAAAATACTCCGCCCGTATTGAGCAACCCGTAGATCTCCGTATAAAGCTCCTGCTTCCTCTCGTGTACGAGATGATGAATCGCGAAGCTGGAAACCACTGCGTCGAATTTCCCCAGCGCTGGCAGAGGATGGTCGAGATTGTGGGGGACGATGCTGACAGAACGATCTCCAGCGAAGCGCTTACCGGCGGCTGCGAGCATAGCCGGCGAAAAGTCGACGGCCGTGGCTTCCACGGCGCCCGCCAGCGAAGACTTGACTAGAGCGAGCAATCGTCCGTCTCCCGTGCCAAGATCGAGAATGCGCCGTACACGCTGGGGAATAAATTCCAGCAGCGTCGTTTCTCCTTCGCCGCGATGCGGAATGGAACTGGCTCGTCCCAGGTAGTCGCTGGCATGTTCGACGGAGGCCCAAAGATTGACGGCAGTATTCGTAGGCATGTTTAGTCCTTGAAGATGGTTTGTCCTTGAAGAAAGTATAGGCAAACAAGGTAGACTCGTTCCTAATGAATATCTTTAAGTTGCCGGGCGACGGGTTTCTGAGGACAGTTTTGGCGGTTGTGTTGCTCCTGGGAACGAGCGGCGCAGTAGCCGTGCAGGCGCAGGCAGCGCAAGATCAAAACCAGAATCAAAACTCAGCGGACAAACCTGTTCCGCCCGCCCCAGCTCCTTCGGCACAAAATCCTCCACCGCAAACCCAAGCTACGGAGAAGCCTGAAGTCAAGATCACGCCGCGGCAGGCCGAGGAGCTGTTTCACTCCGTCGATGAGATTCTCGCTTTCGACAGCAAACAGACTGGACTGCCGATCAAGAAGCCGGTCAAGCGCCGCTTGACCAGCCGCGATGAAGTGGAAGCCTACCTTACCAAGCACATGAAAGACGAAGACGTGAAGCGCCTGCAGCGCTCAGAATTGGTGCTGAAAAAATTCGGGCTTCTGCCTCGCGACTTCGATCTGGAAAAACTACTAGTGGCGCTGCTGCGCGAACAAGTCGCCGGTTACTATGATCCCAAGACCAAGACCGTAAATCTTCTCGACTGGGTTCCCATGGAGGAGCAGGAACCCGTGATGGCTCACGAGCTGACGCACGCGTTGCAGGATCAGGCGGTGGGCCTGAACAAATGGATGAATCGCGGCGAGAAGGATCTGGGTGAGATAAAAAAAGATCCCACGCCCACTGACATCGAAAACGATGAGATAGATGACACCCGCGAAGCGGTGATCGAAGGCCAGGCCGAGACCGTGATGATGCAATACGAACTCGCTCCCGTGGGCCGCTCCATCCTCGACTCTCCCGATCTGGTGGATTCCATGGAGTCGCAGATGTCCAGTGGCACGGACGACTCGAAAGTCTTCAAAGACGCTCCTATCTTCCTGCGGGAATCACTCACGTTCCCCTACAGCTACGGCCTGAAGTTCGAAGTGAAGTTGCTGGAAAAGGGCGGCAAAGAAAAGGCGTTTGCTGCAGTATTGGCGAACCCTCCACATACCACCCGGCAGATCATGCAGCCGGAAACTTACCTGTCAGGCGAGCAGATTCCACTTATGCCGGTGGTCGAGTTTAAACGTGACTTCAAGGACTACATTAAGTTTGATATCGGTGCGATGGGCGAGTTCGACATAGCGGTGCTGATCGAACAATACGCGGGCAAGAAGCTCTCGGACCAGCTCTATCCCGAATGGCGAGGCGGATATTATTACGCGGCGCGTCCCAAGCGCGATGCAGCCGCGCCCCTCGGCCTTTTCTATGTGTCGCGCTGGGCAACTCCGGAAAAAGCATCAGAGTTCGCTGAGATTTACGCCCGCTCGCTGGCCAATCGATATAAAAAGGTTGAAGAGGTAACGGATCCTTCGTCCGCGCCTCCGATGAACCAAGCCACCGAGGTCCATTCCAAGGACCTTAATTCCAACAACGTCAATGTTCTCCACGGCCGGCATGCCTGGACCACGGAAGAGGGCACGGTCGTAATTGAAGCGCACGGCGAGACAGTGCTGGTGAGTGAGAGTCTGGACCCGGCTACGACCGCGACATTGGAAAAAGAAGTGTTCAAGAACTAAATCTTTGCCGCTTGCCCCACGCACTCAATTCTTCCGACCGCCTTTTTCCTCGGATTGATTTTCTTCCGGTTGCCCGAGAAAATGCTGCACCTTGGCTACTACCGTCAGCTGCTTTCCGCCGCGCTCAATCGTCAGCCGCCGCTCCTGGCCGGGCGTGCCTTCGAGCAGCGACCACACCTGCCCCAGCGTGGAGCCGGGAACTGGAATGCCATCGACCGCAACCAGATGATCGCCCGGCTGCACTCCGTCATCGCCCGTTGGCACGGAGGGTTTGCCATCGAAATCCGCCACGCCAAGAATCGTGAAGCCAGTGTCATCCTCGGGACGAAGGATGAGTCCGACCACATCGAAGTCAGGAAACTTGAATGTCCTGCCGATATCGAAATAGACCGCGGAATGTGCATAATCGAGACCGATGCGATAGTTCGCCAGCGCGTCTGTTCCGATCAGCCCGGCGATGGGAGCACCGGCGTCCTTTTCAAAGAAGGCGCTAAAAGTTTTCGGAAACTCGGCCACAGCCACATCCGTCAAATACAGCGGCCCGTATTGAACGCGGCTCACCTGCATCAGCTTCCACTTTGTTTCGTCGTCGCCTGCTTCACCCATATTGGCTGGGCCTACCGCTCCAGTCATCTGCGGCCAGTCAGGATGGCCCGATGCCAGCTTGCTAAATAATTCTTCCGAGAGAAAACTAATCGACGATCCCACATCGAGGCCGAGATTGTAATTCTTGTTTTCTATCCTGCTGGGTATTTGTATGAAGCCGCTGCTGCCGACAATCATCTTGCTCTTTACGCCTTTGAACTTAAGGCTGCCGGGCGCGCCGATGCTGAACTCGCGGTCAGGAAAATTAACCAGCACATCGTAGTTGCGCAGCACGGAAGACGGAATCTTGATTTCTGCGCTGATCCCCGGAACTATCGCGCCCGTGCTGGCCGGAACTCTGATCTTTCCCATCACGGGCAGGAAAATCTTCATCCCTCTGATCATGACTTCGAGCGAAACAACTTTTGTCGTCGCGCCGGTGCAGGTTTTTCCGTCGCAACTCACTGTGAGCCCCATCGAGCCGGCGACCTGCTGACTCATCCAGACCTCTGTGTCGCCGGTGTCGACCCAGCCGCGAACGCGCTTGGTGGAACCATCCGGAAGAGGCAAATACACGTCGATGATCACGCGATCGTGATCCAGCGTGACCGGAACGGTAACGGATTTGGGTTCGGCCTCGGCTTTGGGACCGTTTTGCGCGACAGCTAGCGTCGTAAGCGTCAGCGCAATAAGCGCGGTAGAAAATCGCATACGGAGATTGTAATGTGTCGTTCGCAGGAACGACCGAGGAAGCACGGAGGCAAACATTCACCTTGGTATAATCATGGGTTTGGCTGACCCGCGCGAGAATATCTGATCGCGTGCAGCTTTGGAGGATGATTGGCGCAGGCGGAAATAGGCATTATCGGCGGCAGCGGTCTGTACTCGATGCCGGGGCTAAGCAAGATAAAGGAAGTGCGCTTGAAAACGCCGTTCGGCGCGCCTTCCGACGCTTACGTGTGCGGCACACTGGAGGGCCGCAAAGTGGCATTTCTGGCGCGGCACGCTCGCGGACACCGCATTCTTCCCAGCGAATTGAATTTCCGCGCAAACATTCACGGATTCAAACAGTTGGGAGTCGAGAGAATCGTTTCCATCTCGGCCGTCGGCTCGTTGAAAGAAGAACATAAGCCCTTGGATTTCGTAATCCCCGATCAATTCTTCGATCGCACGCGGCATCGCCTTGATACTTTTTTCGGCGGCGGAGTGGTGGCCCACATTGCGTTTGCCGATCCTATCTGCGGAGAACTGGCCCGTGTGGTCGACACCGCCTGCAAAAAAATCGGCATAAATGGCAAACGCGGCGGAACCTACTTGTGCATGGAAGGGCCGCAGTTCTCAACCCGTGCCGAGTCGAATGTATATCGCAGTCTGGGCATGGATGTAATCGGCATGACCAACCTGCAGGAAGCGAAGCTGGCGCGCGAAGCAGAAATTTGTTACGTCACCGTCGCCATGGTGACAGATTACGATTGCTGGCATCCGCATCACGATTCAGTCACCGTGGATCAGATCGTTGCCGTGCTGGTGAAGAACGCAGAGAATGCGACGAAAGTAGTCCGCGAAACTATTGCTGCCATGCCGCGGCAGCGAACCTGCAAGTGCGGTTCCGCATTGGCGCACGCAATTCTGACCGATCGGAAAAAGATTCCCCAGGCAGCGCGGAAAAAACTGAAGTTGATTCTAGGGAAATACCTGAAGGCGAAGTAGCAACTCCAAATCACAAAAAGATAAAAGGCAACGGTTAAGACAGGACTCCCGAATGAGTATCGTAGTCGTAGGATCGGTTGCGTTCGATGACGTCACCTCGCCTTCCGGCGCCATGAAAGGCATCCTGGGCGGAGCCGCTACTTACTTTTCCCTGGCGGCCAGCTATTTCACTCAGGTACGCATGGTCGCGGTAGTGGGCGAAGACTTCGGAGTTGAGCATGAAGATGTTCTGCAAAAGCGTGGTGTCGATACGCGTGGTATCGAGCGCGCCGCCGGAAAAACGTTTCGCTGGGGCGGCTCGTATGCGGACAACCTCAACGAAGCTAAAACGACTTTCACCGATCTGAACGTATTTGAAAAGTTTCATCCCCAGATTCCCAAAGAGTACGAAGACACCGAGTTTCTTTTTTTGGCGAACATCCAACCGACTTTGCAGGCCAATGTGCGCCGCAAGATGAACGGTGTGCGCCTCACCGGATGCGACACCATGAATTACTGGATTAAAGGCGCGCGGGGGGAACTGGCTGAGACCTTAAAACTGGTCGACGTTTTGCTGATCAACGATACCGAAACCAAAATGCTGGCAGAGGAGAACAACCTGCCGCGCGCTGCGCAGAAAGTGCTGGCCATGGGGCCGAAGGCACTGGTCATCAAGCACGGCGAATATGGTGCGACGATTTTCTTTCGTGAGGGGGCCTTTGGAATCGGCCGTCATCCTTTTCGCGCCCCGACTTTGCCGCTCGACGAAGTGAAAGATCCCACGGGCGCAGGCGATTCCTTTGCCGGAGGTTTTATGGGCTACGTAGCATCGCAGCCCGAGTTAAATCGCGAAGTGCTGAAGCGCGCGCTATTCTATGGAGGAGTGATGGGATCGTTTGCCGTAGAAAGTTTTGGGACGGAGCGCCTCCAGTCGCTGACTCGCGAGGAGATCGACGCGCGATTTCAGATTTTCCGCGAACTTACTCACCTCGAATGAAGCCGAAATCTCTGCCTCCGAAGGCTTACTCTGAAATCGAAACCGTTCGCGTGCTTTGGCTGGCGATCTTCATTTCGGTCTTTTCTTTTCTGTTCTACTATCGGAATGGGGATGTGCTGCTCTACGGCGACGCCGTGGCGCACATCAACATCGCGCGACGCGTATTCGATTCCAGAACTCCCGGGCTGCTGCAACTTGGAACGGTTTGGCTGCCGCTGCCGCACCTGCTGATTGTGCCCTTCATCATTTCAAAGCACATGTGGCAAAGCGGCGCCGGCGGCTCCATTCCATCGATGGCAGGCTTTATATTCGGAGTGCTCGGAATATTCCGGCTTACGCGCTCCGCCTTGAGCCGCAACGGACAAGCAGATGACATAGCAAAAGTGGGAGCC
>DASRWO010000164.1:0-2317 GCA_035654555.1 Candidatus Deferrimicrobiaceae bacterium
GCATTACAACTAAAAACACCATGGCGCCGTGCGTGATCATCGGCGAACGGGCCGCAGAGATATTGCGGGAGGCTCACAAGATTGAGCACACCGACGTTCCTCATCCGGAGAAATCAGTCGCGTTCTAGAGCCGAATAACACAGCAGCACTGTGCATCACGCATGCATGGTCATCATGTCGCATGTATGACGGCAGTCATATTTGATGACGGGAATACAAAAAGGAGGCATTATGAAGCTCACAGGCAAGAAGGCTCTTATTACGGGCGGTAACAGTGGGATCGGTCTCGCCACAGCCCGACTTTTCAATGCTGAGGGCGCGCAGGTCGCGATCACCGGTCGTGACCAGAAGACCTTGGACGAGGCCATCGACGAACTCGGGTCGGGCGCGCGTGGCTACCGCGCCGACATTACTCTTGCGGAAGACCGCAGGCAGCTCTTCGCAGCCCTAGCCAAAGATTTCGGCAAACTTGACATCGTATTTGCGAATGCCGGCATCTCGGGCCCGACTCCCACCGGCTCAACCGACGAAGCCACCTTCGAGAACATCATTCATACAAACCTGAATGCGGCTTTCTTTATCGTGAATTCAGCGGCTCCTCTGCTGAATGACAACGGCAGCATCATCTTCACTGGATCGGTGCACAACTATTTAGGCCAACCTGGAATCGCGGCATATGCGGCCACGAAGGGCGGCCTTGTTTCGATGGCGCGTACCATCGCGGCCGACCTTGCGCCGCGCAACATCCGCGTGAACGTCGTCGCACCAGGCCCGACAAAGACTCCCATGTGGAAGCGAGGAGCGGGCGCCTCTGCCTCAGCAGAGGAGTCCGCGAAGCTGGCCAAGGCCATCTCCTCTGGGGTTCCACTGGGCCGCTGGGGTGAGCCGCAAGAAATTGCCAAAGCCGTGCTTTTCCTTGCCTCGGATGACTCCTCCTACGTTAACGCGGTTGAACTGATGGTTGATGGGGGCACGACAGGTGCTCCTTTCGGAGCCCCCATGTTCCGCGGTTAAGCGCGGATGTTGACGTTCACAATGGGTCACACGGTGTCACATTCACGCCGGGGAGAGGAGGGGACATCATGAACAAAGCGTCCTACGTGGTCTCTAGAGGTAGCTTTCAGGAGTTCCTCGCTTGTTGGGAGGAACTCCTAAAGGTGTCGGCCTCCGCTCTCGGAGGCCCTTTTCCCCAACGATTCCGCAGAACTCAGCTGAGCAACCAGTAACAAAGGAGAATGACTATGCCCACCGATTCCACACACCAGACCGCACCAAATCTATTTATTGACGCCCCTAACGGGGTACGTTACGCATATCGCCGCTTCGGTAAAGCTACGGGCGTTCCCCTGGTGTTTCTACAGCATTTCCGGGGCACCTTGGACAACTGGGACCCCTTTCTCACCGATTCGATCGCAAGGGAGCGCGAAGTCATCCTGCTGGACAATGTGGGTGTCGGACTTTCCAGCGGCACCACTCCAAACACGGTCGCTCAGATGGCCCGTGATGCAATCGTATTTCTTGATGCGCTCGCATTGTCGCAGGTTGATCTTCTCGGATTTTCACTGGGGGGATTCGTAGCCCAAGAGATTGCACTGTTGCGGCCCAAGCAAGTTCGGAAGCTCGTTCTTGCCGGAACGGGTCCGCAAGGAGGTCCATTGATGCACGGTTGGCGTCAGGACATCGCCGACGCGGCCCGGACACCGGAACTGGGCGGCGCCGAACTGTCGTACGTGTTCTTTCCCCATACGGAGGCGGGCATAGCGAAGGGTATGGAGTTCATCGGCCGGTTTCTTCTCAGATCAGTCGATCGGGACGTGCCAAGCGACTTGGCTACACGAGACGCGCATTACGATGCGGTTGTCGATTGGGGCGTTCCAGATCACAACAAGCTGCAGCGCCTGGCTTCCATTGAGCAGCCGACACTGGCCGCCAACGGAAGCAACGATCTGATGATCCCGACTCGACTCACACACCTTTTGGGTGCCCTTATTCCCAATGCGGAGGTCCGGATTTATCCGGATGCCGCGCACGGCTTTTTGTGGCAGTACCCGAAGGAATTCGGCAAAGACGTCAATGCCTTCTTGGGATAAAAGAGAGCGGGCACGTGAGGCGCTATGGAACAGCAACGCTCAAGAAAGGCGGTGACAGGCAGAAAGCTACTGCCACCTGCCCATCCACTCAGTTTCGAAAGGCGCACCGTTTTCCGCGGCAAGTACGCCGCCTTCGGTCTATTGACGGTTCTCGCCATTTTCGGAGCGGGATGTACTGTCGGTCCCCGTTATGCAAGACCGGTAACGACGATCGAACCATTTCATAA
>DASRWO010000165.1:0-15855 GCA_035654555.1 Candidatus Deferrimicrobiaceae bacterium
GGCGCAGTGTCCTAATATCGGCGAGTGCTGGAATCATAAGACTGCGACGTTCATGCTGCTGGGCGATATCTGCACGCGGCGTTGCGGATTTTGCGCTGTGCCCAAAGGGCGGCCGGAGCCGATCGACTGGGATGAGCCGAGGCGGGTGGCGGAAGCGGTGGCAACGCTTGGCTTGAAACATGCGGTTGTGACCAGCGTGAATCGCGACGACGATAACGTTGGCGGCGCCAAGGTTTTTGCCGAGACGATTCGCGAAATCCGTGAGCTGATTCCGGATTGCCGGATCGAAGTTTTGATCCCGGATTTTCAGGGGTTGGAAGAACCGTTGAAGATTGTGCTCGAAGCGCAGCCCGACGTACTCAATCACAATACCGAAACTGTGCCACGTCTTTACCGTGCAGTGCGCTCGGGCGCGCGTTACGAGCGGACTCTAACCCTGCTCGAGAACGCCAAGAGATTTTCTCCTGGCATGGTGACCAAGAGTGGAGTGATGGTTGGGTTGGGAGAGTCGAGCGATGAACTTGTGGAAGTTTTCCGCGACCTCGGCGGGCGCGGAGTGGACATTCTTACAGTGGGCCAGTATCTACGCCCTTCTCGCGATCACCTGCCGATTGCCCGCTTCTACACCCCGCAGGAATTTCTCGAGCTACGGGATGCAGCGTTGCGCTATGGTTTCCGCCATGTTGAATCTGGTCCGATGGTGCGGTCCAGTTATCACGCGCACGAGCAGGCTGAGTCCACGGCGGCTCCGCGGGTGATTTCTTAATTTTCCCACTGAGCACGAAGTCTTCAGAAGACGTGTAGTTTGATGCTGAGATATTTCTTGGGATTTTCGCGGATGGCTTTTATCAGGCCTTGGGTTTCGGTCAACACGTTATTGACGTTGTTGTAGAGAGTTTCGTCTTTGAACAGCTTTCCTGCGGTGCCTTTACCGGCCTCAAGGTCGGTGGTGAGAGCGGCGAGTTTGGTGATGGTTGTGCTCAGTTTATTGGCCAGGTCTTCGTCTTTGGTTAGTCTTCCCAGAGTTCCCTTGCCCGCATTAATGTCTTCGCTCACTTTCTTCAAGTTCGCGATGGTGTCGTTAGCATTGTTGTAGAGCGACGGATCTTTCAGGAATTTCCCAGCCGATCCTTTGCCCGCCTGCAGATCATCGACAACCTGGTTCATGCGGTCAAGGGTGGCGACGAATTTGTTGTAAGCGTCGTTGTTATTGATTAATTTGCCGAGGCTGCCATTTCCCTGAGCAATCTCATCCACCACGCCTTTAAACTCTGTAACCGTCTGGGCGAAGCGGTCGTAGAGAGTGGGATCGTAAATTAATTTGCCGAGCGAACCCTTGCCGCTTTCCGCGAAGGCGAGGATGCGGTCGGCGCGCTTCAGCAGCGCATCCATGTTCTGCAATGTGCTTTGACTGGAACGCACGACTTCGTTGAAATCAGGATGAATCCGCGTGGGAAGCGTGTCTCCATTCTGGACGACTGGGCCGATGGCCTGCGAACTGTCGATATCAAGGAAAGTCTCGCCGAGCACGCCGGCTGTCTCCAGGGAAATGACCGAGTCGCGGCGCAGGTTGAACTTGTACTTGGGGGTGACCTTCATCACCACCTCGACGGGAGTGATTTGTTTATCCTTATCGGGTACCACGCGAATGGCAGAGACGTTGCCGATATCCACGCCATTCAGGCGAACGGGAGCGCCCGCCCGCAACCCACTGGCATTGTCAAAATAAGAGATCAGCGTCATGCGCCTGGTGAACAAGCCACCTGTGCCAGACATGAGAAACAGAAGCAGGGCCAGAGTTGAACTGGCGACAATCACGGTCACGCCAACGCGAAGCTCCGACCATTTAAGCTGCTTCTGACTCGGCAAACGATTTCCTCAGATCGACAGTTGCGCTTTGGGTATGGTACGGAATCGCTTAGCTTCCCGCCGCGCTTCCCGCCATCCCATGGAGCATCATAGCAAACCGCCGGGCCTTCCTAGACCTAGACGCTTCTTCGCGGGCGAAGTGACGGCAACAGCCCAAGCGCAAGCAGGTAGGCGGCAAGGCCGCAGGCCAAAGTTACAGTCAAGCCAAACTGGATGGCGATCACCATGGCCAGCACGGAGCCCAGGACGCTGGCGGCGGCGTTCATTGCCCAAGCCCACTCCACTGCATTGTCGGTGGTAGTGGGTGGGTTCGCCGCATCAGGATTGGCGCGGGCGGCGAGCGCCCGCAGGCCAGTAGGAAACGGCATCCCCATCACGAAGCCGAGCGGGATCAGCAACATTCCGCAGATAACCAGGCGGTAGCCAAATTCGAGGCCCACCCAAGACACTAGACCCCGAGGAAGAAAAATCACGTTGGCAATAAGCGCGGCAACTACCAGCAGCAGCGGCATCCAGGCAAGGTCGGTGTGAGGAAGCCAACGACGCGAAAACAGGCTACCCGCGCCGCTCGATAGCATGAGGAGAAAGATCACTACGGTCAGTGCGTAGGTTGGATGTCCGAGAAAAAGCACGAAGCGCTGGATGAACGCGATCTCGACAAGAATGTAACCCATGCCGACCGCTACGAAATAAAGCAAGGGAAGAGAGGGCTGACGGGCGGTCCGAAGCGCGAGTGGCAAGATCAGAAAAGCCACCACGGCCAGCAGTGAAATGACGAGCACAAGAACCAGAACCAGTACTCCCAGATTCACCTTCCAATCAATGCCATTGCGCAGCCCTTGCGTGCTGAGGATTTGACCGGGTTTCAGAGTGAAGAAGAAAAAAGGGGCATTGTCGGTGACCGGCGCCACGTTGTAGGCATAAGTCTGCGCGAAGCGGTAGGGGTCATTGCTCGCGATCAAGTCGGCAAATGGATTGTTAAGTTGGGCCGCATTCTGCGAGGGCAGATAAATCGGAACGAGTTTCTGATACTGCGCTAAATGGGCCTGGACGGCGGCCTCCTCCGCCGCGGTAAATGCAGTCTTCTTGGCCAGCACGATTACGGGAATTCCATCCTCATTGAGAGGACCTTGCGAGGCCACGATAAAGTTTTGCGCCGGATTGGCTACGCCAAGAGAGTGTAAAGCATCCATGGCCACGGCGACGACTCGCAAGGCTTCGCGAGGCTGACGAAATTCCCAGCGAGTGATGGCAATCATGCCCTCCGGTTTGAGATGTTCGAAGTACTCCCGGAAAGCTTGCACAGTGTACAGATTATTTTCACTGAGCGCGAAAGCGCCGGCGGCAGTGGAGGCCCAGGTATCGACCAGGGTCATCTGCACGACATCGAAACGCTGCGGCGTGGAGCGCAAATAGGAGCGGCCATCGGTGACGTGGAGGTGAACGTCGGGCCGCTGGTAGAGATGTTTGGAATAAGTGGCGTAACGGCCGCGCATGATGGTGTTGGCAATGATGGGATTTATTTCGATGCCGGTGACGCTGGGGCTGCCGCTGGCCAGGGCACTCAGCACGTCAATGCCTCCGCCCGGACCGATAATGGCGAAATCTCCGCGGGGCCGGAGAACGTTGGCCAACGCCGGCGCGCGGGACATGAGAATGCCTTCCCAAGGCGTACCCCGCACGTGTTCTGGTTCGACATTCATGATGTAAGTGGAGGCATCGGCATCGATCACGATTGCTTTGTCATGACCCCAGCGGTCCACTTCCACTCGGGACAGGGCGTTCCAGCGGGCAAATTCCACCCAAGCGGGATTGCGGAAGATTCCCTTGGCATAGACCACATCGATGAGCCGGTCGGAAAGGTTTCCGGCAATGAGCATCAGGAATGCGGCGAGTACAGCGCCAGCTACTCTGCGTTCCTGGCGCGAGACGGCCCAAACGGCGGACGCCACCGTCAAGGCGACGCTCGAGAACAGGATGGTATTCGGCCCACCCACCCAGTTTAAAAGCGGCACGAGGGCGAGACAGGCCAGCGCACCGCCTCCCAGATCCGCACCATAAAGCAAGGGAATGCGTCCAGTCTCGCGCGCGAAGACCATGGAAAACAGGACCCCGGTCAGAAAGAACGGAACCGCCGCCGCGAGATAAAGGACTGTCAGGTGGAGGAAATTTTCTCCCGTCACAGTGAGCGCGACGGGTACATGCAGAACAATCTCCAGCACCAGCAACACCACTACGGAGTTGATCAGGCACAAGCGTGAGGCCAGAATGCGGGTGGAAAATTGCGCCAACCACGGCTTACGAAGATAGGCGAAAACGCCTCCGGCGCCGAGTCCCAGCAGCGCAATGGAAATGGCAAGAAACGCAAAGTGATAGAAGAGCACCACGGAGAACAAGCGGGTGAGGGCCAACTCCAACAACAAGGAGGCGAAACTGGTAAGACCCAGGCCGGTGAGAAGTGTGCGTTCTGGAATTTCTGAGGAGGAAGAAACCGGCGCGACAGCCTGAGCGGTGGCAGACATAAATGAATAGGAATGCGCCAGTCTAGCAGATGATCGAGTAGGAGTAGTTGGTAACTTTAGTTTTCGAGAATGACTTGCGCGATGGCTTGCTCCGCGGTGTGGGAGAGTGAAAGAGCGGCGTGCTTCACGCCGAGCTTGACGGCAAACTCAGCCGCTTTGCCGTGGAAAGTGAGCGTGGGACGGCCGCCCGGCATGCGAGTGACTTCACAATCGCGCCAGCGCACGCCATGGTTCCACCCGGTACCGATCGCTTTCATGGCGGCTTCTTTGGCGGCAAAGCGTGCGGCGTAGCGCTCCGCGCGATTGGCCTTTGAGTCGCAGTAGAGGATTTCGCCCGGAGTGAAAACGCGCTGCAGAAAACGGTCGCCGAAGCGTTCGATGGCTTTCCGAACTCGGGGAACTTCAGCGATATCGATGCCACTGCCAACGATCATAATTTGCCGAGCTTACAGCAGGCGGTCGCCCCGGTAAATCAGTTCTCCCTGAAGCAAGCGGGCTTCTTTCATAAGCCGATGAGGCTTCACGGGGCCAACGCCATCGATGTGCATCACTTCATGTCCGTGTGCCACCAGCCAGTCGGAGACGAGCATACGGTGGCAGCGGAAGTATACGCGTTCGGCGCACATATAAACGGTGCGCGAGTTCTCAGCCAGCGCAACCAGTTCGGCCATCGCGCCTTCGAACTCCTGGGTCAGCATGTAGTCGGCGTAATTTCGGAAGCTCGCGTTGCGGAGTGCGAGGTGGGGAGAATCATCGCGAATCTTTTTGCGGTAGCCACCCAGAGCCGGCATCCAGAGATAGCGCATTCCGGCAGCCAGCAAACTTTTTTCCAAAGATTCGCGATTGAATTGCGGCAAGCGTCGCGACATGGGGAAGGCGCGGATATCGACCAGGGTTCGAATCTGGTGCGCCTGAAGCGCGGCGAGCAGGTCGTCGAGCGGGCGCGTGGAATGTCCGATGCTGTAGAGAGTAGCCAACTGTGGTTTCGATGCGGAAGCATCAGGCAACGATGCGGGAGAGCGCGGCTGCGATTGCGGCGTCCTGCTCGGGAAAGACGGTTCGTAGATCGAGCAGGACGCGGCCTTCTTCAACCCGGGCGATGATGGGAGGGTCCGAAGCGCGCAGACGTTGGGCAACATCGTCGGCGCTCAGGCCTTGGCAAGACAACGCGAGAACACGCGTAGGAAGAACCGAGGATGGCGCGGAGCCGCCGCCGAGAAGGGATTCTGCGTCGGTGATTTCGGTTTTCAATGTCGGCGAATTGATTTGTGCCGCCACATTTGCGGCGCGTTCGCCGATGGCTTCTTTTGTAAGCCGCATCATTCTCAGGGTGGGAATTGCATCGTGATCGCGGCGCAGATAGGCAAGAAGAGTTGCTTCCAGCGCGGCGTAAATTAGCTTATCCACGCGCAACGCGCGGAACAACGAATTCGATCGCATGCGGGCGATCAGTTCTGAATTACCGCTGATCAATCCCGCTTGCGGGCCGCCGAGAAGCTTATCGCCGCTATAGGTGACGATATCGACGCCGGTTCGCAGGCTGTTTAATATGCCCGGCTCACCTTGAATCCCGACCGATTGCAGATCAAACAGCGCGCCGCTGCCCAGGTCTTCCATTAAAGGGATGCCGCGTTTGCGCGCGAGAGTGACGAGTTCCACCGTAGACGCCTCTTCGGTGAATCCCGTGATTTCGAAATTTGAACGATGCACTCGCAGGAGAAGGCGGGTGCGGTCGGTAATGGCGTGTTCGTAGTCGGCGACGCGGGTGCGGTTCGTGGTGCCGACTTCGCGCAGGATCGCGCCTGACTTTGCCATCACATCGGGGATGCGAAAGGAGCCACCGATCTCCACCAACTCGCCGCGAGAGACGATGACTTCTCCGTGGTCAGCGACAGTATTCAGCGCCAACAGCACGGCGGCAGCATTATTGTTCACGACAATAGTAGAAACCGACGACTCCCCGCTGTTGATTTCTTCATGCAGCAAGCGCTGAAAGAGCCGGTTCACGTGGACATCGCGCTTACCGCGAGCGCCGGCGGCCAAATCAAATTCCAGATTGGAGTAAGTGGCGGCGGTTTCGCGGATGTGTTCGATGGCCCCTTCACTCAACGCGGCGCGGCCCAGGTTGGTGTGCAAGATCACTCCGGTGGCGTTGATGACCGGGCGTAGGGAATAGCTCAAAGACTGGCGCAGTTGTCGCTCGACCGCGTCCGCCAGGCCAGAGAGAGCAAGATCGAGCGCGTGATCGGCCAGCAACTTGGTTGTAATTTCATGACGCAAGCGGGCGAGTACAACCCGCGCTGCATCCACGACGGAATCGTGGCCATAGTTCGCCGTCAGTTTTGCGATGGCAGGGACACGCACCACATCATCCACGGAAGGAAGCTTGCGAAAGAGTTCGGATGACGCGGCGGTTTTCACAGAAGGATTATCCCACGACGAGAAACATGCGCGCATCTCTGTCTCTGTCTCTGCAGCGCGACTAGAGGCCTCAGAGCGTGTGCAGATAGGCGAGCAAGTCCTGAATATCTTGCGCGCTCATCACCTGGCTGTAGCCGGGCATATCGGGACGGCCGTTGCGAATAATGTCGGTGACGCGATCATCGTTGGCGGGCAATCCGGTTTGAGGAAGGTATTTGTTTTGAAATAATCCTTTCAATCCAGGACCTTTCTTTCCTTTCGTCGAGTAAGGCCGATGACAGCGGTCGCAGTGGTCGTCGTAAATCTTGCGTCCGGCGGCTTGCTGTGGGTTGAGGCCGAGTTCGGCATCCGATTTGCGGCGCTCTATATCGCAGCCGGAAAGAGCTGCGAGCACGAGTAGCGTTGCAATTGTTAGTGCGATCGAGCGAGGCGGGAGAACTTCACCATAGAACTTTTCAATCGATTTCATTGTCAATTGAATTTAATGATACACGCCACGGCGAGGTTAACCGCCTCTGGCTTCATTTAGAATCGGCGGCATGAGAGCTGTCTTTCAGTGGAGCTTGAAGTCGCGCACGCTGGAACTGGGAAAGCGCACGCTGATCATGGGCATTGTGAATGTGACTCCCGACTCTTTTTCTGACGGCGGCTTGTACGTCGATTCGGAAAAAGCGATCGCACATGCACTGAGTCTGCTGGATGACGGCGCAGACATTCTTGATATTGGCGGAGAATCCACTCGTCCTGGAGCTGCGGTTTCCGACGTACCTGCAACGAGCGAAGGTCGAACAGAGGAATTAAAAGCACATAGCTCGCGAACGCCGAAGATTGCGGTGAGTGCGGAAGAAGAATTACGCCGGGTGTTGCCAGTGATTGCCGGAGTGAAGAAACTGCGGCCGGAGGCGGTGATCTCCATTGACACCTACAAAGCCAGCGTGGCGCGCGCCACAGTTTCCGCAGGAGCCGAAATTGTGAACGATGTAAGCGGGCTGCGCTGGGATCGCGAGATGGCGAAGACGATTGGCGAAGTGAAGTGCGGAGTGGTTCTGATGCACATGCGCGGACGTCCTGAAGAGTGGCGCACGCTGCCCCCGCCAATTGACATTGTTCTGCAGGTGAAGCGGGAACTTAGAGAGTGGATGGAAGCGGCGGTGGTGGCGGGTGTACGGCGGGAGAAGATCGCTCTCGATCCGGGATTTGGTTTTGGCAAGAACTTCGAACAGAACTATCCGCTGCTGGGCCGGTTTCAAGACTTACAATCGCTGGGAATGCCGCTGCTGGCGGGGACTTCGAGGAAATCATTTATTGGCCGCATGTTGGCAAAAAATGGAAAAGATGCGGCGATTGCTGACCGGCTTTATGGAGACCTTGCGGCGCAGACTGCTTTGATTATGAAGGGTGCGCATATCCTGCGAACACATGATGTGAAGGCGGCGGCGGATGCGGCGCGAGCGACCGACGTGATTCTGGCTGCTCGCTAGGCAGCTAAGCTATGTCTGATCTGTTGAAAGTGGCCGAGGATCCGCGAGTGAACGTGCGGCGCCCGGGTGCTCCCGATGCGGACGGGACGTGCGTGGTTTATTGGATGCAACGGGCGCAGCGCGGCATCGACAATCCCGCGCTGGACGTAGCCGTTGCCGCGGCCAACGAACTGGAAAAGCCTGTGGTTGTTTTTCTCGCGCCAGTTCCCTTTTATCCGCATGCGAATCTTCGCCACTACCGTTTTCTGGCTGAGGGTATTCCGGACATTGCCGAGGCTCTGGGAAAAAGAAACATTGGGTTTGTTCTGAGACGCTTTCCTGAATTCAGCCTGCCGCGATTTTGTGACGAAGTGAGGGCGGCGCTGGTGGTGGGAGATGAAAATCCCATGCGCGAACCGGAATCGTGGCGACGCACCGCCGCCAAGAAGTTGCGCGGGCCGCTCTGGACCGTCGATGCCGACGTAATTGTCCCGTCGATGTTTCTGCAGAAGGCGCAGTACGCCGCGCACATTATCCGGCCTCGGCTGCAGGCGCAACTGCCGCGATTCTTGGTCGCATCTAAAAATCCTGCAGCGCGTGTGTTATGGAAAAAGCCGGCGGGACTTTCCTCGTTAGCGCCTGATTTCGACATTACGCAGGATTGGCAACTCGACCGTTCGGCTGCTCCGGTCCCGCAGTGGCGTGGTGGGAGCAAGGAAGCTCTGCGGCGGCTGGGCCATTTCATAAAACACAAGCTGCCTGGTTACGGGAGCGGTCGCAACAAGCCGGAAATCGATCACACCAGCCGGCTCTCGCCGTACTTGCACTTCGGACACATCGGCCCGATTACGGTGGCGCTGGCGGTTGATAAATCCGACGCGTCGAAGGCTGACAAGGAAGCGTTTCTGAATCAAATCATCACCTGGCGCGAGCTATCGATCAATTTTGTTCGCTTCAATCCTGACTACGACAATTTCGAATGCGGCGAGGGTTGGGCACATCGCACGTTAGCGAAACACGTCAAGGATCGGCGTCCGGTTTTGTACGCTGAAGCGCAATTGGAAAATGCCGAGACGCACGATCCTCTGTGGAATGCGGCGCAGATGCAGATGGTCAACTCGGGATGGATGCACAATTATGTGCGCATGTACTGGGCGAAGAAAATTCTCGAGTGGACGCCGTCTCCGACGGAAGCTTACCGCATCGCGGTGAGACTGAACGACAAGTATGAACTCGATGGGCGCGACCCTAACGGCTACGCGGGCATTGCGTGGTCGATCGTGGGCAAGTTCGACCGGCCCTGGTTCGAACGGCCTATCTTCGGACAGATCCGCTACATGTCTGGCGCCAGCACGGGAAAAAAATTCGACAGCAAGAAATATATCGAGCAGAATCTGTCTGGGAAACTGTTCTGAACCGGCTACGCGATGCGGGCCGCGTTTGTACTCGGTAGTGGCGCAGTTTAGTCTTCGGTAGTCGCTTCTCTGACGACCCTGGCCGCCGCCTGGCTGGCGTCTTCCTTGTAGGCACTCAATTTGTTCATTGCAATCGAGCGCACAGGATCTCCCACTGATTTCTGCTGCGACACATCGAATTTTTCGATATCCGCCGTTTGTTGGTCTGGAGCGATTGCCACAACACGATACACTCCAACGAGGCCATCCGAAATCACGACTTGCCCAACTTTGATCCGTGCTTCTGCCATGCCCTAGTTTCCCACAGTTTGACAAATTGACAAAGCCTGGAGAAATTTGGGTAGTGTCTCAGTTTGGATTTCACCCACGACCCAAAGTGGACCTGACGCGCCGGTGCAGTCCGTCGGGAGAGTTGCGCGATTAAGCAGGAATGTACGTCAACCGAATCAGATCGTCGGCGATGAGATCGTTGGCCACCAGGTGGAGCGGCGGCCGGGGGCCGGCGAAGAATGGCTTGCCGCTGCCAAGCACGACGGGACGGAGGTAGAGCCGATACTCATCGATAAGACCGGCGTCGCTCAGGCTTCGCGCCAGGACTGGGCCGCCAACGTCAATCTCGCCCGCCAGTTCAGCCTTTAATTTGCGTATCGCCGCCTCGAAGTCCTCCGCGACGAGCGTGGCGTTGGGGCCAACTGAGTTGAGCGAGCGCGACACGACCCACTTCGGTTTGCTCCGCCACGCCACCGCGAAGTCGCGGTCCTCCGCGTCCCAGGCAGGAAGATCCTCGTCCCAATAACGCATGACCTCGTACAGGCCGCGACCATATATGCAGCCCGTCAGGCCACGCATATGCTCGATGAAGTGACGGAAGGCCGAGGGCACTGGCGGGCCAAGTTTCATGTGGTCGACGTAGCCATCCAGGGACTGGCTCATTCCGAAGACAAGTTTCGCCATGCTGCAAATCTCCTTCCCAACTTCTTCAGAATAGCTTGAGCCGACGTCGCGCGGAGGGTAGGTTGAACATAATCCGCGCGCCGCATTGCCGGTGTGACCAATCATCAGAGGTCTGCTTTCAATCCCGAGACTCAAACTGAGACACTACCGAAATTCAAACTGCACCCCTACCTTATGTGCTCGGTTTGGAGGGGGATCGAGCTGTCATTGGTATACTTGAGCGGCAGCGTGACGTCGCTGTAGATTCTGTTCACAGCTGCCTCCGCTAGAAATGTTGAAGTAATCGTGGTCGGTTTTCCTGCCTTTAGTCGGCGGAAGCGCGGCACTCCATTCCAAATATGCCATCAACATCCAAAACGTCCCGTCGAAAAGCGACGAAGGGGTTAGAACGCCTTCGCCGAATCCAGCAGAATGGTTACCGGACCCCGGTTGATCAGTTCCACCTTCATCATTTCCTGAAATCGCCCGGTTTCGCAGACGAGTCCCGCGGCACGAATCTGGCCTACGAAGAATTCATAGAGTTGACGCGGCGCAGCGCTGTCGAAGGAAGGGCGATTTCCGCGCCTGACGTCGGCGTAGAGCGTGAACTGCGAGACGGCCAGCACGCTGCCGCCGATTTCCAGTATGCTGCGGTTCATTTTTCCGCCGTCGTCTTCGAAAATGCGCAAGCCGGCAATTTTTCGCGCCAGGTAGGTGGCATCGGCCTCGGTATCGTCGCGGCCAACACCAAGCAGGACCAGCAGCCCCGGGCCGATCTGGCCGGTGATTTCTTCGTTGACCGAGACTTGGGCACGGCTAACCCGCTGGACGACAGCACGCATGGGGTTTGACCGCTTCGAGCGGCCACGTTTAGGATTCTGAAGGTATACCACAGCTCCGGCTGCATAAAGGTCGGTGCTTCCTTTACAGCCATTCACCGGGACCGTTACACTACACGTTCGCCTTTTCGGTTGCAGTGGCATCACTCTCACGGACAGAAGAGCCACGGCACGGGTCGAAGAAATGAAGAATGGCGACGATCCTTAGCTTGGCGACCCAACTTTGGAGACCTAAATTTGGTGATCCACATTTAGTAATCCAAATTTAATGATCCAGCTTTGGCGACCCGGTATTTTGCAGACCCAGTATTGCGGCGATTGATCTAGAGTCCGGACATCGAATTTCAAATCTAATTGAAGGTTAAGCGAGGAGAAACATGGCAGCCGTTGACGAAAAAGTAAAACAAATTATCGTTGAGCAGTTGGGCGTGGATGAGGGAGAAGTCACTTCCAGCGCATCGTTCGTGGACGACCTGGGCGCGGATTCACTGGACACAGTGGAACTGGTGATGGCTTTCGAAGAAGGCTTCGACATCGAAATTCCCGACGAGGATGCGGAAAAGATTCGCACCGTGCAGGACGCCATCGATTACATCTCCAAGCATGCGAAAGGTGGCAAGTAGTTTGGGACGAAGGGTCGTAGTTACCGGCATCGGCCTGATCTGCGGCGTGGGAAATACGACTGCAGAAGTGTGGCAGGCCCTGCTCGCCGGCAAGAGCGGCGTGGCGCGGATCACGCAGTTTGACGCGAGTAATTTTGCCTGCCAGATCGCCGCCGAGGTCAAGAACTTCGATCCGCTGAGTTTCGTGGAAAAAAAAGAAGTCAAGAAGATGGGGCGCTTCATTCATCTGGCGCTGGCGGCGGCGGATGAAGCATTCAAAATGTCGGGACTGAAAATCACCCCGGAGAACGACGAGCGGGTGGGCGTGCACATTGGTTCCGGCATTGGCGGTTTCGACATCATCGAGCGCGAACACAGCGCGCTGCTCGAAGGCGGCCCACGCAAGATCTCTCCATTCTTTATCCCAGCAGCCATCGTCAACCTTGCGGCTGGGCACGTGTCGATGCGGTTCGGGGCCAAGGGTCCGAATGAAGCCACGGCCACGGCCTGCACGACCAGCGCGCACTCGGTTGGCGATTCTTTTCGAATCATCCAGCACAATGATGCCGACGTAATGATTGCCGGTGGGTCAGAGGCGGCGATTACGCCGATGGGCGTGGGCGGATTTGCCGCGATGCGCGCGCTTTCCACGCGCAACGACGATCCGGAGAAGGCCAGCCGGCCGTGGGATCGGGACCGCGACGGCTTTGTCATGGGCGAGGGCGCGGGCATTCTGGTGCTTGAAGAGCTGGAACATGCGAAGCAGCGCGGGGCTGCGATTCTTGCCGAAGTGGCCGGCTATGGAATGTCTGGCGATGCCTACCACATGACTCAACCCGCTCCGGAGCATGAAGGCGGATTTCGCGTGATGCGAAACGCGGTGCGCGACGCCGGCATCGGCGCCGAGAAGGTGGATTACGTAAACGCGCATGGAACTTCTACGCCGATTGGCGACACGCTGGAAGCACACGCCATCCGCAACTTTTTTGGTGAGCGTAAGATTCAGGTCAGCTCGACGAAATCGATGACCGGGCATCTGCTCGGCGGCGCCGGTGGGCTGGAAGCGGGCATCACCGTGCTCGCGCTGCGCGACCAGATTCTGCCTCCTACCATCAACCTTTTTAATCAGGATCCAGAGACCGACGCCATGGATTTTGTTCCCAACCTCGCGCGCAAAGCCAACCTTGAATACGCCATGTCGAATTCTTTCGGCTTCGGCGGGACGAACGGTGCGCTGCTGTTTCGGCGCTGGTCAGAATAGAAGTCATCACGCCCCAACAATCATCTTTCTCAACGCCCCCGTAGCTTGCGGCCTTTACTATGTCGCTTACTCACCAGTTCACTTCGGGTAATGGCACTTTTGTACTTCGCCCCTAGCCCCTTAGGGTCTTTCCATCTGGTGGGAGCTGGGCCAAAATAAAACTTTCGTACTGAGAGTCGGTCCTAATCCATGGAAAAAGCCTTTGGAACCGCCTTTGCACCCGCTCCCGTCAAAAAGGCGACGGCTCGCGCTGCCCTCGTCGACCTCAAAGAGTCTTCAAGGTTTCTGCTGACCGAATGTTTTCGGCAGTTCGGGATTGAGTCGGTGATGGTGTCATCGAGCGCAGCCGAGCGTTTGCGCCAGGAAAAATTTGAAGCTTGCGTATTGAATCTTGCGCCCGGAGCCGACAAGGTTATGGAGGCGGCTCGCACTTCGCCCTCCAACAGCCGCATCGTTCTTTACGGGCTGGGCGGTAACGCTCAAGAAGCAATGCGTTACTCCAAATACGGCATCAACGCCATGTTTCAGGAGCCGCTGGAGCGGCCGGCGGCACTTAAACTGGTGCGGGCCACGCACATGCTGGTGCTGCATGAATTCCGGCGCTACGCGCGGGTTCCGATCATGACCGAGGTCACGGTAGTCAGTCCGGATGGACACCGGCTCAGCGCCTCAAGCATCGATCTCAGTTCCGGCGGCATGTCGTTAAAGAGCTCGGAGGATATGCCTTCCGGAACCAATATTGAGATATCTTTTTCGTTGCTCACTCTGCCGCGTGTGTGCGTGCGCGGAGTTGTGAGCTGGCGTAAGACGAAAACATTCGGCGTGCGCTTCGATGCTGCCGACGACCGCCGCCACAAAGTAAAAGAGTGGATTGACACCTACCTGGAGAATTAGCGTTCGTTAATCGTTAGCTACATTGCAGCTCCGGCGGGGACAGCCTTTCGCGACCCCATTACAATATCCTGGTGACCGAAGTCAGCAACCGCGAAGCGCCTGCCTCGTCTGAAACTGGGCGCGCTCCACACCGGTTCACGCTGCGGCAGAGAATCATTCTGCGCATTATTATTTTTCTTGGGTACTGGTTCATTCGCCTTATCGGTCCCACACTGCGTGTGTGCGTGTCTCGCGAGGAAGGCGCGCAGCACACTATTGACGAGCGTCCGCTGATCGTCTCTTTCTGGCACGCGTGTATCCTTCCCGCAACTTACATTTGCCGCGATATCGGCGTGCGGGTGATGAGCAGCAACAGCTATGACGGCGAATACATGGGACGCATCATTCGTAAATTTGGATTTGTCGCAGTGAAAGGATCCAGCAGCCGCAACGCAGTGCGTGCTCTTCTGGGGCTGCGCCGGGCTTTGCAGGAAGGCTGGACGGTCGCCTTTTCGATCGACGGCCCTCGTGGTCCGCGCTATCAAGTGAAGCCCGGTCCCGTTGCCCTGGCGCGATCTTCCGCCGTTCCGTTGAGTAGTTTTCACATGGCGGTAGAACGCGCCTGGGTACTCAATACCTGGGACCGGCTGGTTATACCAAAGCCGTTTTCGCGCGTTCTGGTGCGCTTTGGGAAGCTCATCCCGGTTCCTCCAGACGCGAGCGACGGAGACCTTGAGCGCTATCAACGGGAGCTGCAGGATTCGCTGGAGCGCGTTTGCGAATTCGCCGAAGGCAACGTGCAGAAGATCGGCTCGCCTGAATTTCCCTGCAACACATGAGCGGCGTTTATGGAAAATACAGTGACCGCTTATACCGCCAACAAAATAAGTCCGATGCTGGCAGTCGCCAGCATGGATGAGACTTTAGCTTTTTACCGCGACGTTCTCGGATTTAGGGCGATCACGCAGTCTCCCGGGTACTCCATTGTGGAGCGAGACGGACTGACCATCCACTTCATGAAAGCGGCGTCCGAAGAAGTGATGCGGTGCGTGCGCGGACACACCGAAATTTACATCGAAGTGTCCGGCATTGCGTCGCTTTGGGAGCACGTGAAGAACTTCAAAGATCGGTATAGCGTGCGGGATTTATTTGAGCGAGAGTACGGCATGACCGAATTCCACATCAACGATCCCAACGGCTGCCTGGTTTTTGTGGGCGAGCCTACATCGGCGCGAAAATAACCTTCTGAGGTGGGAAGTTAAGTCGTGGCAATTTGACTTACGGGCGATGCTGCCAGTAGATTTCTCAGACCAATATTTTTCGTTCCTTTTTTCCGTTCTTTGAAATGTCCTTCGGTTTGCGCGTTTTTGCCTTGTGGCGAAAACAGGGAAGCGGGTGCAATTCCCGCGCTGCCGCGCAACTGTAAGCGAGGAAATCGCAGCCGGTCACTGGGAAAATTCCGGGAAGACCGTTTGCAGGCAATCGGATGTTTGAACTTCAAAGTTCGGGCGTCCTCACTCGCAAAGCCAGGAGACCGGCGTAAACCGTCCACCTTAACCTCTTTCGCGTGAAAAGGAGGATGGTTATGCGCGCACTTTGCGCTTCGGTTTTGGTTTTGGTTTCGCTTACGGCGGCGTCCGCTGCCGATCTCAAGGTTAAA
>DASRWO010000166.1:0-3879 GCA_035654555.1 Candidatus Deferrimicrobiaceae bacterium
CGCACCGTTGAGATCGCAAGGTCATTCGGCGCAAAAGTTTTCGTCGAAGAATGGAAAGGCTACGCCGGGCAGAAGAATTCGGCGATTGACAAGGCTACAGGGGATTGGATTCTGAGTTTGGATGCGGACGAGGAACCGGAATCCGGGCTGATTGGTGAGATCCAATTCCTGTTCGGCGGTGCGGCAGTTAGTACCGGCCCCGCTGCCAGAATCGAAAGGGCTCGGGCACTGACCTATCTATCGACGAAACGGACCTTGAGAGAAATGCGCTCGAAGATGAAGGAACAAGGTAATCCTGATTCCTTCTTCGCGCCAATGACGGGATACTGGATTGCACGCAAGAATCTCTTTCTCGGGCGTTGGATGAGACGCGGAGGTTTTTGGCCAGATCGGAAACTACGACTGTTTCGGCGAGGGGTTGCCAGCTTTGAAGACAGAGCCGTCCACGAAGACGCAATTGTAAGTGAAGGCATAACAGGCTCCCTGCGGAGCGCACTCCTCCATCACTCTTATCCCACCCTCTCCGATTACATCGATCACATGAATCGTTACTCTTCACTGGGCGCCGAGATGGGCGTCGCCGACGGCAATGGCAAGGTTCGGTTCAGCCTCATCAACATCATGCTGCGTCCGCTGGCGACGTTCATCTACAATTATTTTTTTCGCCTCGGCTTTCTTGATGGACGCGAAGGCCTGTTGTTGCACCTCTACCACGCCGCCTACGTATCGTGGAAATACTCGAAGGCATGGGAACTCAGCCGCAATCCATTGTCCCCTGCCCACGACCGACCGGTCGTTTGATCCCTATCCGAGCGCCTTGCTCCTTAACGCCGCCTTCCCTATGATCGGAGCAGAACAGTGGGGTTCGTATGGAGAAGAAGTCGTCTAAGCGGCAGGTTGCCGAGAATCCGATTGCGGACGTTTTTGAAAATCGCCATCCTTCCACCGCCGAGAAGAACTGGGCAGAAAAAACGCTTGCCCCCACTATCGAGAAGGCACCCGAGCGTCCGATTGGCGAGCCGACTGGCGTTAATCTTGACGAGCAAGGGCACGCCCGCTTTACTACAATTTCGGGCGTGCCGATTCGCCGTCTCTACACCCCGGCGGATCTCCCTGAAGATTGGAGTGAAGAAAAATACCTCGGCTATCCCGGCCAGGCTCCTTACACGCGCGGCATTCATGCCACGGGATATCGCGGCAAACTTTTTACCATGCGGCAATTCTCCGGCTTCGCTTCGCCAGAGGAGACCAACCAGCGCTATAAATATTTACTGGAGCATGGCGGAGGCGGACTTTCCGTAGCCTTCGACTTGCCCACACTGATGGGGTATGACTCTGATCATCCGGCGAGCGAAGGCGAAGTGGGCAAGTGCGGCGTCGCCATTGATTCGCTCGAGGATATGGAGATTTTATTCAGCGGCATCGATCTGGAAAAAACGACTGTATCGATGACCATCAATTCACCCGCATCGGTTTTGTGGGCCATGTATCTGGTCGTCGCCGAAAAACAGGGCGCGGACTGGAAAAAAATTTCCGGCACAATTCAAAATGACATTCTCAAGGAATACATTGCGCAGAAGGAATATATTTTTCCTCCGGCGCCTTCGATGCGTTTGGTCATCGACACCTTTGAGTTCGGGTCAAAGTTCACGCCGCGCTTCAACACGATCTCCATCAGCGGATATCACATCCGCGAAGCGGGTTCGACCGCGCTGCAGGAACTCGCCTTTACGCTGTACGACGGCGTCGAATACGTAGAGTGGGCGCGGCGGCGCGGTCTCGATGTGGACGACTTTGGTCCACGTCTGAGTTTTTTCTTCAACGCCCATAACGACTTCTTCGAAGAGATCGCCAAATATCGGGCAGCCCGAAAAATTTGGGCCCAAGTGATGAGAGACCGGTTCGGAGCGAAGAACGCACGCACCTGGCTGATGCGTTTCCATACCCAAACTGCCGGCGTCTCGTTGCCAGCGCAGCGGCCGATGAACAATATTGCCCGGGTGGCGTTGCAAGCTTTGGCTGCAGTGCTGGGAGGGACTCAGTCGCTGCACTGCGACTCCTACGATGAGGCCCTGGCATTACCCACTGAAGAAGCCGCCCGGATCGCGTTGCGGACACAACAGATCATCGCTTACGAATCCGGCGTGACCCATACCGTCGATCCGCTTGGCGGTTCCTATTTCTTGGAAGCCTTGACTCTTGAAATGGAAAAGGGTGCGCTCGACTACTTCGGCAAATTAGATGCAATGGGTGGCATGGTGAAAGCTATTGAACGCGGCTATCCGCAAAAAGAAATTGCCGAAGCGTCTTATCAGTTTCAGCGCGCCGCCGAAGCCAAAGAGAAGATTATTGTGGGGCTGAATGAGTTCGTCGTAGAGGAAGAGTCTCCGCACATTCTCTACATCGACGAAAGCGTAGCTCGGCAACAGTCAGCGAAACTGAAGGCGCTCCGGGCGCGGCGGTCGAATGACGAAGTGCAACGTCGTCTCGATGCCTTGAAAAAAATCGCGGCGCAAGAGCCGAAGGTCGTCGGAAATGAAAGCATTTCACCGGCCAACACCATGCCCTACATCGTAGACGCGGTGCGCGCCTATGCTACTGTCGGCGAAATTTGCGAGGCGCTGCGTGGTGTGTATGGCACATATACCGAAGTGAGTATTACGTAGAGGAACGCGCATCCCTCTCCTAGCTTCTCCACTTCAACGTAACCGGTCCTGTCATGGGATGCTTCATCTCAGCCCCCGTGCGTTTAGCTTCGAGATATGCGGCCTTCAACTGGAAATACCATTTGGCGGGACGATCGGCATCGTCGATCAGCATGAGATGCGGATCGTGCTTCAACCCTTCGGATTGCAGTTCCATGGTGCGGCGATCCTGCTCGACGAATTTTGCGAAGACAAACTTGAGCAACTCCGGGCCAAACGGGAGCCAGCGGAAAATATTCCAGGCTGCCACCACGTCGATGCGGCATTGATTACGAGTGATCGGCGTGACGGTTGTGAGGGAAGAGAACCAATATTTCCCGGCCCGGATGGTTTCTTTGCGCAAGTTCGGCAGCACGAAGTCGATCGTGGTCGTAATGGAATCTGCCGCGGCATAGAGCCGCAATAGCTTGTAGGGCGCGGAGTTTGAGCTGGGCGTGTGCGCGCTCATGCGAAATCCGTTTGGAATGGGCTCGAAGTTTTTTTTCTTCTCGTGAATGCTGTGGCGGCCGCGCCACCACCACGCCTGATGAACGAAGGGCCCATGCGCCGGATCCATGAGTCCAATGATGCCGTGATCGATGCTGACCGGCATGTCGGCGGTGAGATAGGCGAGCTTGTACTTATCTTTTTGCGACGTGCCGAATTTTTCAATTTGCGGAGCCGGCTCCGGCGCTTCATCGCGCTTGCTGAATCCCGCACTCGGCGGGCCGGGATCGGGTATGAAGACCCACACAAAACCATCCTGCTCTTCGCAGCCATAACTACCCGCGTAGATGCGCTCGACTTTTAAATTCTGATCGGCGGTGAGTGAGGGGATTAACTGGCACTGGCCGTTGTGCGCATCGAAGGTCCAGCCGTGGTAGGAGCATTCCACATTTTTTCCGTCGAAGTGTCCACCGCTAAGAGGCATGCCCCGGTGCGGACATGCGTCGCGCAAGGCAAAAGGACGGCCAGTGCGGTCACGTCCGATGACCATGGGAATCTCCAGAAGCGTGGCTTTGTGAAGTTGATTGCGATGTAGGCGATCGGCTGGCAGAGCACGATACCAGAAGCCGGTGAGCATCAGCGAATCAGGCGCCTGGCGTTGGGGATAGTCGGATTCGGGCATGGAAGAGGATGACGATTTCTGATTGCTGATTGAAAACATATGCTAGCATTCGCAGGACTTTCCGGG
>DASRWO010000167.1:0-3990 GCA_035654555.1 Candidatus Deferrimicrobiaceae bacterium
GAGGTAGCGCTTCAGAAAGGCTCGGCCAGCCGCCTGACTCTTCTCCGAATCAGTGAAGAAGACTTTGAGCCACAAGTTCTCGGGTGGGTTGTAGGTGGCGCCAAAGATCGCCGCTGTCTCTGGGGTGATGTGACCCTGGCCATCTCCTGCGTCGTGATTGCGCGGGGCGGTACCAACCAGAATCAGCTTTCGAATCAATTCCGGACGGTCGAGCGTGATCTGCTGCGCGATCATTCCGCCGATCGAGAAGCCGAGAAGATCGACCTTCGTCAATCCGAGACCGTCAATGAACGCTTCCGCGTTTTTCG
The DNA here is from genome assembly GCA_035654555.1 of Candidatus Deferrimicrobiaceae bacterium. Taxonomy (GTDB): domain Bacteria; phylum Acidobacteriota; class Terriglobia; order Terriglobales; family Acidobacteriaceae; genus Sulfotelmatobacter. Next base: position 309 of record DASRWO010000167.1, read on the forward strand.
CCATGCCCGCAAAGGTCGTCGGCACTTCTCCGGTCGAACTCGCAATGCCTGCGTTATTGAAGATAATGACCTCACGCTGCTTGGCAAGCCCGTCCAGGACCGCGGGATCCCAGTTGTCGAGGTTTCCTGTGAAGTGCTGGTTAAAGACAAGTGGCAAACCGCTTTGCTTGCCCCACCGCCGATAAGCGAAGCGAATGCCGTTGGACTCAACGAATTGAGTGGAAACTGTCGTCGCTGTATAAGTGCTCATCGTCTGGTCCTCTTCGTGATGATTGATGATCGGTTTGGTTGTCAATCCTCAAGGCGGTCCCTTCCAGCCATGTATCCGCCGACTCGGTTACGCCGGCACCACATCGGTTACGAGCGCCAGGGCTGCTCTCGCGCAATCGATGTCGTTCTGCACGGTGGGCGCCCCGCTCAGCCCGATCGCCCCGACAATTTCTCCGTCCACCTTAATCGGAAACCCTCCTCCCCAGGCCGCCATACGCGAGAGCGTGGGAATGCCGGCCAAAAGCGATGGGTCGCTCTGGATAAAGTTGAAAAAGTCCTGCGTAGAAACGCCGAGCAGAGCGGTGTAGGCTTTATTCTGCGCCATTTCGATGGTCGGGATCGGGGCTCCATCCATCCGGCTAAAGGCCTTGAGATTACCGCCATCATCGAGAATCGCTACGTTCTCGGCAACACCAAGTTCTCTGGCTTTCGCCATCGCTGCATTCACCATTTTCTGAGCTAGCTCAGAAGAGATACCGTATTTCTTCACCACGTTAGCCATTGGACACCTTCCTTCACTTGATATGCGTTCCGTGTGATTCGTCCGCGCTCTTCGCGCAATCGAGGTTGGCCTCCCCTGTCCCCAGAATTAGTCTGCGATCATCCCTCCATCCACTGGGATGGATGCGCCGGTCATATATGACGCATTTGCCGAAGCGACAAAGGCGATCACATGAGCGATCTCCTCCGATGTTGCCAGACGCTTGACTGGTACGGTTGAGACGAGCGCCGCCTTGTTTTCATCTGAATTGGTGAAGCGTGTGAGCATGCCCGTATCCGTAGTGCCCGGGGCGACGACGTTTACTCGAACTCCAGTCCCCGCGACTTCGAGTGCAGCGGATTTTGTCAGTCCCTCCACCGCATGTTTGCTGGCCACATAAACGGACGCCCCTGCAGCGCCGACCTTTCCATAAGCTGACGAAACATTGACGATGCTTCCACTCCCTTGGTTCAGCATCACCCGCAGTTCGTGCTTCATGCTTAACAACGTGCCTAGCACATTCGTGTCGAACGTCGCTGCGAAGCTCTCGCCGGTTTGCTCCGTCACAGGGCCGGGCACGCCTTCTGTCCCAGCGTTATTGACTGCAATATCCAAGCGTCCGAAACGCTCGACCGTTTGGTCCACAAGGTTGCGTACGTCCTCATCCTTGCGGACATCAGTCCGAACAAAAATGGCCTCTGCTCCGAGTCCCTGTAGCTCGGCAACTAACTCTTGTCCTTGTTTATCTCGACGGCCGGACACAACAACGCGTGCTCCTTCTCGCGCAAAGATTAGTGCGGCAGCGCGACCGATACCTGTCAGTGCGCCGGTGATCAAAACAACTGGTGAACTCATATCGCTACCTCCTTTGATTCAGAGCCATATGGAGTAGGCATGGCTAACAGGCCCCGCCAGGGTCGTTCCGTATAGCTCAGATCACTACGTTAGATTGCGAACGCCGCTTCCGGTAGCGCGGTTGAAGCATACTTTGTTAAGCTGGCAGCGATGCTTCCCGAGCATGGGAGTGGGAATGGAATTACGACATCTTCGTTACTTCGTCGCGGTTGCCGAAGCGGGAAACCTGACGGTGGCAGCTCAGCAAATACTGCACACGTCGCAACCTTCGTTGAGTCGGCAGATTCGAGATCTTGAGGACGAGGTGGGTGCCCAACTCCTGACGCGAAGAGCTCGCGGCATCGAGCTAACACCTGCGGGTCGAGCCTTCCTTGATCACGCCCGCGTGGTGCTATCGCAGGTTGAAGCGGCAGCCGGAGCTGCACGCCGGGCCGCTCATCCCGCCAAGCCGTGCTTTACCATGGGTTTTCTGACCGGCCACGAATTGACGTGGATGCCTGAAGCCATGCGGATCTTGCGCGATGAACTCCCTAACATCGACGTGATGATATCGAGTCAATACTCCCCGCTACTTGCGGACGGTCTTTCGAAGGGAAAAATCGATGCAGCTTTTCTTCGACGGGAAAAAGGGGTGCCGGGGTTGGCGTTCCGTCTTCTCGTGAAGGAACCTCTGATGGTGATCTTGCCTAGTGACCACCATCTTGCTGAGCTCAAAGCCGTCAGTCCAAGGGATTTAGTAGGCGAGACATTCGTGATTGTTTCGGGCACGGCTCCTGTACTGCGTGCGGTCATCAACAATTACCTGAAGCGGTCCGGAATCAATATCACTCCCGCTCACCAGGCGGACAACGTCACCATGGGACTCTCCTTAATCGTGTCGACGCGCGGCGTAGGGCTGTTACCTGCTTACACACAGAACTTCCTCCCTTCGTCTGTGACGAGTCGCCCTCTGAAGGGATATACGCCGACTGTCGATCTGGTTCTCGGCTACAGAAAGTCAAACGAGTCGCCCATCCTGAAGGTTTTGCTTTCGAGATTGGACGAGTTGGTGGCTCGTGTCTCGAAGAAGACGCAGTGAATCTTCTTCGTTGACCCTTCATCCAAAGCACAGTATATCTACGCCATGGTCGGTGGCGTCGAGTCAAACCGAGGAGTTGAATGTTTGAGAGCATTCTCTGCCAGGTCACGGAATACGATCCTGACGTTCTAACGTCCCTGATTGAGCTCGCAGTCGAAATTGCTCGCGAGGGTCGGGAGGGAAGGCGCGTTGGCACGCTATTCACACTCGGGGATGAGAAGGCAGTGCTGGCGAGATCCAGGCCGTTGATTTTGGATCCGTTGCTGGGGCATCCGGAGTCTTCGCGGCACGTCACCAATCTCAATCTCCGCGGAACCATCAAGGAATTGGCGCAGCTGGACGGTGGGTTTGTGGTAAGTCGCGAAGGGATTGTCCTTTCCGCGTGCCGCTATCTCGATGCCGTGGCCGCACAAGTGGACGTGCCGCTGGGACTCGGCAGCTGTCACATTGCCGCCGCCAACATGAGTGCTGTTACCAAAGCCGTAGGAATTGTCGTCTCTGAGAGTTCGGTGGTGCGGCTTTTCTGTCATGGACAACTGGTCGGCGAAATCATTCCCGAGGTGTGGATGATGGATCACGCCGCCCACCTGCGTGGTATCGTGAACAGGGAACAAGTCGGCGAACTGACGATTCTGACGCCAAATCTGCGAATCGGCCTCGAATCGCCGAGTGAAGATGACAAAGCACTGATATACGGAAACGGCGCGCATGACATCTCTGCAGGAATTTAGATAACGCCGTTTGTGGATCGCGAGGCAAAGCAACCCGCCTGCTGCATACGAGCTTTTTCGATCATGGCTGCTTGCGGGCGCGGCCTTTCTGTGCGCCGATCTTGGCATCACGCCGGAGATACGCGACGACCATGCCGCCCACCTCGGGCACTGGCTTCAGGTGCCGAAGGAAGACAAGCGCGCGATTTTCAGCGCCGCCGCCCACGCGACGCGCCGCCGATTTGCATGGCTTGCAGCCGCAGGCGCAGCAGGAAGAGACGGAGCCTA
>DASRWO010000168.1:0-2945 GCA_035654555.1 Candidatus Deferrimicrobiaceae bacterium
ATGGAAGGCTGGCAGCGTGGCGACTGGTTCGATTCGACCGGACTGGCTTGGATAAGTCCCTCCCCAAACTTGCGCAGTGTGACCGAGGCGACGCTATATCCGGGAGTTGGCCTAATCGAAGGAACGAACGTTTCGGTCGGCCGCGGCACGGATACTCCTTTCGAACTGCTGGGTGCTCCGTGGATGAAGGGCCGCGAGTTATCCGCGTATTTGAATGCACGCGGAATCGCCGGAGTGCGATTTGTGCCGGTCACATTCACGCCTACGTCCAGTAATTATTCGGGGCAGAAATGCGAAGGCGTGAATCTGGTTCTCACTGAGCGCAACGCGCTCGATGCACCAGAGTTGGGAATTGAGTTGGCAGCGGCGTTAAGAAAGCTCTATCCGGCGGACTATAAGATGGAGCGCATGATGGAGTTGCTGGTGAACCAGGCGGCCTACGACGGTTTGGTGTCGGGGGAGAGCCCTCGTCGGATTGCTCAAGATTGGCAGGAGGACCTGGAAAAGTTCGAAACCATCAGGAAAAAGTATTTGGTTTATTAGGCAGCCCGAGCCTAGGTCTCTCCTCGTCTTCAAATCGCTGTTTCCTTGAGTAAGGTGATATTCGCCGCACTCGCAGCTGTCCACGAATTCGAGAACCACATCGCATCCGAGGCCCTCGATATAGGACCAATGCCACTCCTCCAAATTAGTCTGTCGCGTGATGCCATTCGGTAGCGATTCTTCGAAGCGTAACCGGCGCTCAACTTTATCTGGCGGACCGTACATGATATAGAATCGGCCGCGGTCCGTTTTCCAGCCTGGAATGCCAGCAGCAAAGTGTTCATTGGCATAAGCGAGACGTCGATAGTGTTCCTCTTTACACGTGTTTACTGCAGCGCCAGGAATGGGATTTCGTCGATCCCAAAATGCAGTCACGAAATTGTGTCGTTGATCGTCAGTCGCAAGCTTTTGGAAATCGGCCCGTTCTTGATCGGAAATAATCCATCGCACATCCTCCTCGAGCCATTTTTTATAGACGCCTTCCGGTATGCCAACCGATGGCTGCGCATGGATTGAAAGAGTGGCCACAAAAATGAAAATTAGCGGAGAGACAATCAGGATTTCGCGGAGCCGTGTTGCGCGCATCAGAGGCACCTCTTCACAGCACAACTACGTTTTTGAATGGTAGATGCTTGGGTGCGAGAAGACAAGGTTCGTAAATCCCACTATCAAATGCCCCGAGCAGCGTGTCGCAAGCAGAGGGCATCCAACGAGCAAAAGTCGTGGTATTCTCGGTGAATTAAGTGGGCCGTGCCGCACGTAATAGGCTGGGAGGTTGCCATGCGCTTCCTATTGACGCTGTTGCTTGTTTCCGGAATTGCCGTTTGCCAGATGGCGTCGCCGCCCGCGCAGTCAGCGAGTCCTGCGTCCGCAACTAGAGCACCTCGCGATTTGGCGATCGCTGCGCCTACCAATCCCAACACAGTCACGATCCCCGCAGGAACCAAGATTCCGCTCTCTCTCAAGCAGGCGATCTCCACCAAGAATGCCCGTGAGGGCGACGCAGTCTATGCTGAGACGGCGTTTCCGTTTGTGGTCGATGATCGCGTAATCGTTCCGGCCGGGTCCTACATTCAGGGAAAGATCGCGCGCGTCGAGCGCGCCGGGCACGGCAAGGGCCGCGCCGAGATCCTGATGCACTTCACATCCATAATTTTTCCCAGTGGTTACACTGTCATGTTGCCCGGGTCAGTCGAAAACACTCCCGGTGCCGATAATAAATCCGTCAAGGATTCGGAAGGCACAATTCAGCAGGATGGCGAGACCGGAAAAAAAGTGGAAGACGCGGCCAAAAACGGCGTGTACGGCACCCTGGGTGGCGCGACAGCAGGAGGATTAGCTACCGGAGGCCTGAACGGAGCGCGAATCGGAGCCGGCGCAGGAGCGGTGGCCGGCATCGCGTGGGCGCTCCTGAAACGCGGCAATGATGTAAGGCTCGACGTAGGCACCTCAATCGAGATGGAGATTCAGCGTCCCATCACCGTAGATGCAAGCCGCATCGCGGTCGCCAAAGCAACGCCATAAGTCTTTTCCTCCGTGCGTCGCGAGACTTGATGGCCCCTACTTCAAATTGAACAGCGCGTTCACGTGCGCCGTTACCGTCACGTTTTGCGGCGTAAATTCCTCGGTAGGTGCCGGAGCGGGATTGGCCATCGCAGACATAGCGCGCGCCATGTGCGGGACTGGCATGCGCTGGTTCTCGAAGGTGTCGACTGACGCGTAGGAAAGCTCCCCTAAAATCCGGCCGCTTGCGCGGGCGAGCGTCTCGGCGGAGTTGCGCGCCCGCCTGTACGCGTCTTCCACCGCCTTGTTCTTGGCTTCGTCAACGTTTTCCAGCGTGTAGTTCAAAGTCTGCCTCTCGCTGACGTTGGCATCGGCAAGTTGCTGAGTGATGGCCCCAATCTTCGAAAAATCTTTGAGCTTCAGGGTTACGTCCGTAGTCACGCGGTAGCCGATTACTTTTTGCTTGCCGCTCTTCCACTCATACACCGGCTGAACCGAAAAAAATCCGATCGTCGCCGATTTTGGTTCCACTCCGTTGCCGCGCATGACCTCCCGAACCTGCTCCGTGTCTTTCGACGCATGCTGGTATGCGGCTTGAGAGGTATCTTCCTGCACGGAAATGTTGAACTGGATCACAGCCGTATCCGGAGCCGATTCAAATTTCCCGTCGGCCCCCACATAGACAGAATTGGGCTGCGCTGTGAGGTTAGGATGCTCCTGGGCTGACGATGCGCCAGTTACGATAAACAGCGCCAGAAGCCACGCTGCAGATTTCATGGAATGCCTCCTCTTAGAAATTATCCACCACAATCCGAAGTGAGAACACTGCCTACCGGAGAGAACGCTCGCGAGGGTTGAGATTGCAGCCCGGCTTCGCTAGGGGCGGGAAGCCGCGACCT
>DASRWO010000169.1:0-3939 GCA_035654555.1 Candidatus Deferrimicrobiaceae bacterium
GCCATTGATCTTGGTATCGCCCACGCTGAACTGGCTGTATTCGTTCACTATGCACTGCGCCTTCTCCGTGAACTTGTCGGCATCTTCTTTGGTCCACCAATCGTGGAGATTGCCATGGCCGTCGAATTGCCGTCCCTGATCGTCGAACCCGTGAGTGATTTCGTGGCCCATGAAAAGGCCAATGTGGCCATAATCCAAGGCTGCGGCGGCCGAGGGATCGAAAAACGGAGACTGCAATACTCCAGCAGGGAAGTTAATGTCATTCATGCTGGGATCGTAGTAAGCATTGACGGTGGGCGGTGACATCTCCCACTCATCGCGATTCACCGGCTTGCCAATTTTCGCCAGTTGGCGACGGGATTCAAATTCGGCCGCGCGAAAGCTGTTTCCTATCGCATCTCCGCGCTCAACCGTCAACGTGGAATAATCTCGCCACTTGTTCGGATAGCCAACCTTGTTGGCGATCATGTGGAGCTTCTCTTCCGCCAGTTTCTTAGTTTCCGGGCTCATCCAGTCCAGGTTCTCAATGTCTCTGCCCATGGCCGCTTCGACATCGTGAATCATCTGTAATGACTGTTCCTTGCTGGCCGCTGGAAACTTCTGTTCCACGTACACCTTGCCCAGGGCCTCGCCCAATGCCCCGTCAGAGCTGGTTACGCAACGCTTCCAGCGTGGCTCCTGCTGGGGAATGCCTACCAACTTACGTCCTTCAAAATCGAATTTTTCTTCATCCAGCGCCTTGGGCAAAACCGTGCTCGGGACTGAGTGCACCAATTGCCAACGGAGATATGCCTTGATTGTCGCTAAATCCGTTTCCGCAATCACTTGATTCAGGCCCTTAAAAAAGTCCGGCTCAGCTACATTGATTTCCTGGAATTGCGGCGCGCCGGTCCCCGGATAGAAGTGTTCCCAATTCAGAGCGGGAGTAAGAGCCTGCAAACTGCTCGCCGGCATCATGTGATAAATGTTGTGCGGGTCGCGCTGCGAGGTGATATCCAGAGATACTTTTGCCAGCGCAGTCTCCAGCCTCATGATGGCTTGTGCATCGCCGGATGCCTGCGCTTCACTCGCTCCCAGAAGCTTCAGCATATTACCGATATGCTGCACGTATTGCTTGCGGATCTCTTCGTCTTTTTCTCCCGTACGCAGGTAATAATCCTTTTCGGGCAAACCCAGGCCTCCCTGCGATACCACAGCGATTTCCCGCGTCGCATCTTTAAAGTCCTGCTGCGAGCCGAATCCCAGAAAAGCGTTCACATTGATGAGTTGAAAATGAGCCAGCAGTTCTGGCAGCTGATCTTTACTGGAGAGCGCATTGATGCGGTCGAGTTCAGGCTGCAGTGGTGCCATGCCTTTCTTTTGAATACCGGCTTCGTCCATACAACTGGCGTAATAATCGCCGATCTTTTGAGTATTCGCGTCGCGCGCACTGCTGGGCGCCGCTGCGGTTTCAAGGATTTGGTGCAACACTTGCCGGTTATATTGATCGAGATTGTAGAACTGGTCGGAATAAGGAGAATCGTTGGGGATCGGATGCAGCTTGCTCCAGTTACCGCAGGCGTAACGGTAAAAGTCAACGCAGGGATCGGTGGCCGTATCCATCAGATCTTTATCCAGGCTGGGGATTAACTGGAAAGTCTGTGGCGCCGTCTCGCTTGATGGAGTCGATCCGGTTTGCGCAAGCAGCAGGCTGCTGGCGACACTCATGCCGGCCACCGCCACGAAATAAATGAGTTTCGACCCTCGAGTGAATCGCATTCTGCCCCTCCGGCTGCAAATGATACACCCTCTAATCGCGTGGTTTGTCTTGATCCCGTATTGCTGCTGATGGTCAGCCACTGCTCGCCGATCACGGCCACGAAATATCGCAGCCGCTGACCGCTTCGCTAAGGTGCTCGCGAAAATCGACGCCGATGGACAGGCTAACCACGAACCGCCGGATAAGGCTAGTCTTTCCGGACCGCGATGCACTCGATTTCAATATCAAACGGGCCCGTCCATACCGGCACACAGAAGAAAATGCGGGCTGGCGGATTGTTGGGAAAGTAGCGCTTGTAAATTTCGTTGAATGCCTTGAAGCGCTCCGGGCTTACACAGAGTACGTTGATCTTCATGACGTGCTCGAGGTCAGATCCCGCCGCCTCAAGTGCCGTCTTCAACTCTTCCAGGCAGCGTTCGGCCTGCTGTTCAAAAGGCGCGTTGACGAGAAGTTCTCCGGTCTTGGGATCAAATGGCGGCAGACCCGAGACGAAGATCATGTCGCCGGCGCGAGTGCAGGTCGAGACCGGCACACCCCATTTCTCGAAATTGCTGTCAAACGGTTCGACGCGGATAATTTCCCTCTTCACGATCTGTCTCCTTGTACGATTTGGTTGTTTCCGTCGACGTCCATGAAGTTGATATTGTCAAGCCAAAAGGAATCAGATTCCCTTCGCTAAAAGAACTGGTTTCTGCCAGCACAACTGACTGAGTATTTTGCTATGGCCACATCTTTGGCGGAAGCTTTCTCCGCACTAGTATCCGACACCACCGGATCGTATCATCCGGAGACAGGGGCACAGACGCTATCTCCATGACTCTGTTTGAATCGTCCAGATCCGATCGCAGTGCGGGATCTGCAACCGCTTCTACGATGGTCGAGGCCCTGCTACCCATCTGGCAGCGCGTACTGCAACGGCCCTCCATTGGGATCGAAGAAAATTTCTTCGATATCGGTGGCAACGTTCACTCCGCGGACACGCTGTTTGCAGAGATTGCTAGAGAGTGTGGCAGGGAAGTCCCCACCGCCACCATCTTCCAGGCTCCAACGATAATGGCGTTGGCTTCCGTATTGGAACTGCCCAGCCTTCCCCGGTTCTCCGCATTCGTCCCTTTGAAAGCTGGCGCAGAGCATCCGCCGATCCTCATTGCTCATGGTTTGGGTGGCCGCGCCAGATTCTCGGAACTCGCAAAGCACATTCGCACCGGTCATTCCATCTATGGAATTCAGGCCCGAGGAATCGACGGAAGAGAAGAGCCCTTTGATCGTATTGAGGACATGGCACAGTTCTATCTCGAGGCCTTGAAGGAGCTTCAGCCAGAGGGTCCCTACGTTCTAATCGGTTATTCATTCGGTGGTCTGGTAGCTCTGGAGATGGCCCAGCGCTTGTGTGGCGAGGGAAAACATATTCAGCTACTGGTGCTGGTGGATGCTTACCCTCATCCGCGCCACATGTCAGCACGCCAGCGTTTGCGCCTCGGCTTGCAGCGAACGAGACGCCGAATCTCCCAGATGAGCCAGCAGCCCCTCCCCGATGCGATTTCGTACTTCATAGGCGGCCTTAAGCATCGCTTCGGTCTCGCGCCGGGTCATGATGGCAGCCCTCGTTTTCCGGAAGCTTCTCGGTTATCGCTTGCTGCGACCACGTTGCAGGTGAAAAGCAAAGCTTATGTCGCTTTGGCGCGGTATCGACCACGGCCCTACCGCGGAAAAATAAAATTCTTGAAGAGCGAGAGCGATGAGTACTTTCCCGGCGATCCCGTGCCGGTTTGGGCAAATTTGGCGGCCGACTTCGAAGTCGAGACCGTTCCTGGCACTCATCTGGACATGGTAACGGCCCACTTCGAAAGCCTGGCCGCGGCGCTTACCCGTTGCCTGCAAGAAGCATTTTCTCAGAAGTAGACCCGCAGAACATGTGGGAAAATGACGCAAGGAATCATCATCGCTGGTCTGATCTCGCGGATTCCTGAGTCAGAGAAATAAGAGTCAGAGAATATTGGTCAGAGACGTTGAGAAGGACCGAACAAACTGATGTATAACTTGGCGATGCTCAGAGGGCCATATCACATCACGAACGATTGGACACAGTTCTCTTTCAGTCTGGTGCGTCTTTTTTGCCTATCGGCCTTCGTTCTTTCCGGCTCGCTATTTTCCGGCGGATGTGACCGGAAGCAAGATTC
>DASRWO010000170.1:0-8923 GCA_035654555.1 Candidatus Deferrimicrobiaceae bacterium
GAAAATAACCGCACTGGCTCGGCGGCGTTTGCTTTAGCGCTCTTTGGTTTCGCCTTCACAGGACTATCCACGGCATATTTTTTGAGTGCCGAGCCAAAGGCTCCACGAGATTGATGGTAGCAGGAAGAAAAGGTGCAGAAAGAAAAAGGAAAGGCAAATTGGAAAAAATACTAGCAGCTTCAGCACGCCCACAATGACGAGGATTCGCAGCGACGACAAACAGCGTCTCAGTGCACGATCGGAGTGGTGGCGGCGGCTACGCATAACCAGATTCCGTTCGTCCCAAGCCAGATGTCTGTGAAGCGGCCACGCCGCAGGTAAGGCTTCCCGTTCTCCATTCCCTTGACCCGGTAGGTGCCGACCACGACCGCCATGTTTCCATACATTTGAACATTCATTTCTTCCGCCACGATCTGCTGCATGTGAGTGGTGTTCTCTTTCACGCGCGCCAGGTACCCTGCTTTCGTCAACAACGCGCCGTCATAATCCACGTATATCAAAGAATCATCAAAAATTGCCGAAAGCGCCTTCACATCTCCACGTTCTTGCGCCTGATCCCATGCGTGTTCCAAAGCCAGTACATTCGACCGGGCACCAGGGTCGCCGGGAGTTTGGGCTTTTGCGAATTGCTCCGCTGAACAAAGCAAAATAAGAACGAGAGCAATATTTTTCATGGCATAGTCCCGTTAGGAAATATCGGCATTCGCGTTCTTTTCTGTAGTGCAAAGTCCAATTTCATTTGGGCATCGTCGCTGTGCGTCCGATTCCTCTATGATGAGCAAAGTCATTTTGATACCGGAGGACTCAATGGCACGCATTAGCCTGATCGCACCGGAGTCAGCATCCGCAGAAGTGCGCGAGATTTACGACACCACGCTTCGCGGCAAGCCCGGCAATGTGCAAAAGGCGCTGGCCCATCGCCCTGAGATACTTAAGAATTTTCTAAGCTTCTATGCCAGCGTGGGGCGGTCTCTCGACCGCAAGTTATATGAACTGATCTACCTGCGTGTTTCACTGATCAACGGATGCCGCTATTGCACGCAACACCATGTCGCATCGTCGAAACGCGTGGGGGTCACGCCAGAAGATTGGACGGCGCTTAAGGCGGGGAACTATTCGTGTTATGGCGAGAAAGAACGGGCAGCCTTGGTGTACATCGAACGGCTGACCCGTGCCCCTCACGAGATCACGGAGAGTGACTTCGACGAACTGAAGAAACATTTCTCCGACCCAGAGATCGTGGACATTCACATGCTGGCCGGTCTCGCAAATCTGACGAACCGCTTCACTGATCCGCTGGGGCTGGAACTGGAATTTCCCGAGGAAACAATCTAGAACTTGCCACGGATTTCAACAATCACCACGGATAAATCGATCTCTGGTTCAGTGCTTTCCCGTTGGATCGGAGAGAATCCGTGCAAATCCGTGGCTACAGAATTTGTCGCGCGTCTCCGATGCGCTTGGTAACGCGCTCGCGGTCCAGAAATTCCAACAGTGGAATCGCATATTTACGGCTTACTCCGGTCATTTCCTTGAACTGGCCAACATCAATGCTTAACGACTTTACTTTGTAAGCCGCTACCTTCCGCCGCAACTCTTCCAATGCGCTGCGATGGAAAACCAGTTCATCTGAAATTTTGATCAAGACCTTGTCGCGCAGCAGCAGCGTCACAATCTTCTGGGCACGCACCTTGTCGACCTTCAGGCCGGCGATGACTTCGTGGAGTGCCGGCACGTTCAGCCCGGCCGTCATAAATACGCTTTCAATCTTTTTCTTTGATTCCGCTTCTTCGTCTTTCATTACAACGCCATGGCCGGGCAAGCGAACCAGATCGCCGAGAACCTGGATCTTCTTTTCTGGGATCAGTATTGCAAGAGCTGCATCAAATACCTCGGCTGACGCGGAGACTTGATCACGCAGCTGTTCCTTGGCAATGCCTGCAACCAGTGGGTTCCTCTTGTGAAAGTCCTCGACCGCGCTCACTAGACGGATTCTAAGCACATCCAGCGCGGAAGCATGGATGAGCAGATCTTCGGTTCGCAGTACGCGACCCTCCTTGAGAGCACTGGCTAGCTGTGTCTCAATGAAGTTCTTCGTCCAGCCGGTCTCCGCAATCAGTCGGGACACGGCAATACCGTTATGATCCCGTCTTGCAATCCGCGCTCTCAGAATCGCTTCCGCACTGCCGCTGGCCAGGATCCTTGCGAACTCGGTCTGTCCCGTCATGCGCGGAATCGGGGCGGCATCCAGCACAACTCCCCCGCCGATTGTCACTAGCGGAGAAAATTGCCGAAGGATGAAGCGGTCTCCCGGCAAAAGCAGCGCAGCCTCAGGCAATTTCACGCGGACGGATAACTGCTCGCCAGGCGCGATCTGCTTGATCCCCGTCAAAACGATTTCCGCGACCGTCTCCATTGTGTACGAATGAAGATGTACTCGCGCCCGATTCTTCAAGGGACGAGCGGCCGAAGCAAGCAGTCGGAGGGAGACATCCGCCTTGCGGGTTTTCTCAAGCGTTGCCGGAGGGACGAGCGTCATGCCGCGTGATAGATCCTCCATGCTCGCCCCTGCCAGATTAAGAGCGGTCCGTTGTCCGGCGACTGCCTTCTCGGCCATCTGCCCGTGCACTTGGACACCTCGCACTCGTACGCGCCGACCTGTGGGGAAAACTTCCAGCTCTTCTTCGCGGCGAACCGTTCCCGATACCAGCGTCCCGGTCACGACCGTACCAAAGCCTTTCATGCTAAATACGCGATCGATCGGTAGCCGAGCAATGGCCTGGGAATCCCGCGGTTGTACCTCCTGTGCGGCAGCAACCATCGCGCGCTTGAGTTCTTCGAGCCCTGAGCCTGTCAAGGAACTGACGGCGATGATCGAGTCGGGTCTGTCCAAAAAGGTTCCGCGCAGGAACTCTTCTACTTCCAGCCGCACTACCTCGAGCGTCTCCGCATCCACCGCGTCCGATTTCGTCAGCACAGTGATGCCGCGCTGCACGCCCAGCAGTTGCAGGATGTCGAAATGCTCCCGCGTCTGCGGCTTGATCGCTTCGTCCGCGGCAATCACAAGCAGCACCAGATCGATTCCGCCCACCCCCGCCAGCATGTTGCGCACAAAACGTTCGTGACCGGGGACGTCGACAAAACCAAGCCGCAAAGTTTCCCCGTTCGGCACCGGCAAATCCATGTGCGCGAAGCCTAGATCGATGGTGATGCCGCGCCGCTTCTCTTCCTGCAACCGGTCCGCATCAATCCCGGTCAAAGCTTTGACCAGCGCAGTTTTACCGTGATCGATGTGCCCGGCAGTGCCGACAATGATCGATTTCATCTGGTAGGCATCTTACCGGAACAGGCAGTCGGCAAACGGGCAGTCGTCATTACAGAGACGGAGGCGCTCTGCAATTAGAAGCTAGGAAAGACCTGCAATCCTTCGATTATTTCTTTTGGGGATGTGTCGCTTCTTTATCGGCTTCCACGGTAACGTCGACTTCGTCGCCCTGTTTGAGGCCTACCTCTTCTCCATTTTTCGTTGTCAGCGAGTTTTCGATGCGGATTTCCCGGTACAGATCGTCCGCCGCCTCAATAGAGATCTGCGCCTTCTCCGGTTCACCTGGCTCTGAAGGCTTTATGATTTTCTCTACGGTTCCCGGCAGTTTAACGCTAGGCTTCTCCGTCATAAGCTTTCCTTTCAAAGTGTCAACATCATTCTGTTAAAGAGGCCGCCAGAAACTAAGGGCGAATTCTTTTCAAAGCGTCCAAAAAATCGGCGGACACTTCACGGATGCGTTGCAGCCGTTCCTTCTCTCGGAGCAACTCTTCCGGGGTAATCCCCAGGAATGTCTGTCTTGCAAGACTCTCGATTTGCTCTCGCATCAGCCGCTCGAGCTCCGCGCTCAGTTGTTCGACGCTCGCACGATCCATAAATCACGCCGTCATTGAGGGCCGTACTCTCGCTGGTGGACTTATGCCTCAGTTTCTTGCAGCGAACCGCGGAGTTGGCTCATAGACCTTATTCAGCGCGTGCAATGGCTGGCGCGAACCATCTTTTAAAACAACCAAGAGAGCCGGCTGCCAACGTCCAGATTCAAAACCAGAGACGAACCTGCAACCGGGGCCGGGGGTCACACGACCCGGCAATCTTTCAGTGCAAACTAGTTGGAGCACGGGCGCGAAACAATACAGCGAAAACTGTACTTGCATTGGGCCTTTGGCGGCTTAGGACGGCGTGGCGACGGCAACCACTTCCGCGGAAAGGGAAACCAAACGCCCGGCAAGCTCTCTTCCCGCTTGGCTTGCTACCGCGCAGGGTCGGGGAGGAGAAAGCTTGTCTGCACCTAGAAGAAACCTTGGCCGCCGCACGCTAGTCTCAATCGCAATTTTGCTGCTTTGCGCAAGTGCATTTTTGCTGACGCAAAACGGATGTGGCGACGGACCGCACACTCCGATTCAGCACATTGTGATCATCTTCCAGGAGAACCGTACACCGGACAACTTGTTTCATGATCCAGTGCTGATCTCGCGCGGCGCCGACATCGCCGGTAGCGGAGTGAATTCGAAAGGCCAGACGATTCCACTAAGCCAGATTGAACTGGGTACTAACGGGAATGATCCGGATCACTATGATTTGAGTCACACCCACCGCGCATTCTTACGGATGTGCGATTTCAATCAGTCTACACAGGTATGTGCCATGGATGGTGCGGACGGCGTTTACGTGAGCTGCGGAGCTGGGTTTCCCGACTGCCTGCCACTGAACCCTCAGTTCAAGTACGTGAATCCGAATGACGTTCAACCCTATTTCGAACTAGCCGAGCAATACACGTTTGCCGATCGTATGTTCCAGACCAATCAAGGCCCCAGCTTTCCGGCTCATCAATTTATTATTTCCGGCACTTCAGCCCCGACTGCAACCAGCAATTTGTTTGCGGCCGAGAACCCGCCCAACGAGAACCTTACGGGCTGCATCGCGCCGGCCGATCAGACCGTGGCGATGATTGGCCCTGTGGGGCACGAGTCGAGCAGTCAGTATCCCTGCTTCGAACATCCCACACTGACAGACCTTCTCAACAAGAAGTTCGTGACCTGGCGCTACTACGCTCCGTCGGCGGGGTCGATCTGGACTGCCCCGAATGCAATCCAACACATGTGCGGACCCAATGCTGCCCCGCCGAATGGCACAGCCTGCGTAGGAGCGGATTGGACCGATCATGTAGTGCTGGTAAGTCCGCAAAATCCCGCTCCTGTGTTGACGGATATTGCCAACGGGCGGCTTCCAAGCGTGAGCTGGGTCATCCCAAATGGCCTGGAATCCGATCATGCGCAAGGTAATGACGGATCCGGACCATCCTGGGTTGCGTCGATTGTGAATGCCATTGGAAGCAGCCCCTATTGGTCGAATACGGCCATCATCATTACCTGGGATGATTGGGGCGGGTGGTACGACCATGTGCCGCCGCCGAAGATGCTCAATTCTTATGAGTACGGATTTCGCGTGCCAATGATTGTGGTGTCGCCCTATGCCAAAGCCGCCTACATCTCACATGTCACACACGATTTCGGAAGTATTTTGAAGTTTGTTGAGGTTACATTTGCTCTGCCATCGCTCGGTTACGCCGACACCCCCGCCGATGACCTTTCCGATTGTTTCAACTTCAGCCAGGAGCCACTTCCATTCCATACGATTAACACTCCACTGAAGGCGGAATACTTCCTCCACGATACACGACCTCCCACGGATCCCGATGATGACTGAAGCTGATGTGGCGGAAAAGCAAGGCGCGAGCCCAACCAGTGCCCGCGCCGTCTTTTATGCTTTGATGTGGCAGCTGGCCAGCCCGCGCTTCTCCAGATACTGCTGGTGATAGTCCTCGGCGGGATAGAAGGTGACTGCAGGAACGATCTGAGTGACGACTGGCTTAGAGAAGCGGTGAGTTTTCTCCAGCGATTCCTTCGAGGCCAGCGCCGCGGCCTGCTGCTCCGGCGAGTGGAAAAAGATGGCGGAGCGGTACTGCGTTCCCCAGTCCGGCCCTTGGCGGTTGAGCTGCGTGGGATCGTGGTTTTCCCAGAAGACTTTCAGCAGGTCTTCGTAGCGGACCTGGGCTGGATCAAATTCCACTTCTACCGCCTCGGCGTGGCCAGTGCGGTCTGTGCAAACTTCTTTGTAGGTTGGATCTTCGGTGTTCCCGCCGATGTAGCCCACGCGCGTCCCTAGCACCCCCGGCATCTGCCGAAAAGTGGCTTCAACTCCCCAGAAACATCCGGCTGCAAATGTGGCTTTCTGCATCTAAAATTCGCTCCTCGAACGCCGCCTTCAGGGCGGCATTCCGGCGGTCAACTGTCCGCTCGTGTAATTCGCTTGATTAGATGACGAATTCGGGAGAAAGTCACGTTATTGCGAAGCGGACGCGGAAGAGTGCCGTCGCCCTCTGGGAATTGACGCTGTGGGAGGATTCGGGATAAAGTTTCGCAAGGCTGTTGCAGGAGTATTCCCAGGAGAAGTCTGTGGTTCTCAGATCCAGCCAGGCCAGAAGAGTGTCAAGGTTTCCCCTGTGGCTGCTCATCGCGTTCTCAATAGCGCAGGCTGCGGTGGCCGCAGTGAGCCCGACGGCCACCTTCAGTCCGCAGCGTCGCCTCGGTTACACCAACGGCGATCAGTGGGAACCGGCGCTGGCCGCCGACGGCCAGGGACATATCTATATTCTGTTTCCTCAATATGGAGCAGTAACCGACTGCCGCGCGTGCGTTGCACCCACTATTTCGCTGCTGGTCAGCAATGACAACGG
Organism: Candidatus Deferrimicrobiaceae bacterium; assembly: GCA_035654555.1. Lineage (GTDB taxonomy): Bacteria > Acidobacteriota > Terriglobia > Terriglobales > Acidobacteriaceae > Sulfotelmatobacter. Next base: position 6,780 of record DASRWO010000170.1, read on the forward strand.
AACGTCGTGGGAGGCTCCGCATTCGCTGGCGCCTTCGGCGACCGGCCAGTTTGATCCGCAAATCGTGGTCGATCCCGTCGACCGGCAAACCCTGTATGCCTCCTGGCTGCAGGACAATAAACGCGATGTGATCGTGGCACGGTCAGAGGATTTCGGCCGCACCTGGTACTTTTCTGTGGCGGCGCGTTCACCCGATGACGCCGATAAGCCGGTGCTGGCAGTACATGGCGCTGACGTTTATGTGGGATTCAATCACGAGCAAAATTTTCTAGTGGCCACGTCTCATGATTACGCGCAGACCTTCACATCGACGCCCGTTAATCCCGGCGCGGAGCCGGGCTGGTCGCTTGCCGGAGGCGCTACAGTCGATGCCAGCGGCAACGTTTACTTTTCGTGGACAGCTTACGCGAGGCAGGAATCGAGCAGTCGCCCCGTCAGCCTTTATGTCAGCCGGTCCCTGGATGCCGGGCACAGCTGGAGCACGGTGTTGCTGGACGTTTCAGGCGCGGCGCCCGATTGCGCAGCCGAAGGTTGCGAAGCCGGCTATCTAGGGGCGCAGGCTGCTCTCTCTTCGGACGCCGCCGGAACTCTTTACGTATTGTGGAATGCCGGCAGTACGAACGGCGGCAACCAGCGCATGTTCTTTTCTTCTTCCACCACAGGCGGGGCCAGTTGGTCCGCCAGGACGGAAGTCTCTTCCGCACAGGGCTCGGCGGAACATTGTTTTCCTGCTATTGCGGCCGGCGTGGGCGGCGACGTGCGCATCGCGTGGATGGATACGCGAAGCCAACCTCAGGGAACTCAGCCACTGTGGAATGTTTTTGAGCGCAGTTCGAGTAACGGCGGAGCCACATGGTCGCCCGAAGCTCAGCTTTCCGGACCGGAGCGCGGTTACGATTACATTCTTCCTGCAGGTTTCCTATTTCCTTTTGGCGATTATTTTTCGATCGCCATCGATAACCTCGGAAACACGCACGCGGTCTGGGGCGAGGGGCGCAACTACAAATCTCCCGGGTCGATCTGGTACACGCATGGGCGTTAGTCTGCGCTGAAATCGCCGAGTACGCCGAGACGATCATAGCGAATCTGTCTTCTACTTCGTTTATCTTTTATCTCTGCGTTCTTCATTCAATGATCTTCAAAGTTGAACGATCGTTATTGCACGATCATTATTCAACGATCAGTCCGCCGATGAGCTCAGACAGGCGTGCGACTTGGCGATCCTCGCACCAGTGCTGCAGGTCGCTGACAATTTTCTCGGTTGCACAAGGATCCCAATAGCTGGCGGTTCCGATCTGCACAGCGGTTGCGCCCGCGAGCATAAATTCCACGACGTCAGTAGCGGTCGAGATGCCTCCCATGCCTATTACCGGAATGTTCACCGCGTGCGCCGCGTCGTAGACCATGCGCAGAGCGATCGGCTTGATGGCGGGGCCGGAGAGTCCGGCTGTGATGTTAGCAATCCGCGGCTTGCGCGTGTCGGCGTCGACCGCCATGGCCACGAAAGTATTCACTAGCGAGAGTGCGTCGGCGCCCGCCTCCTGTGCGATGTGGGCCATCTGCGCGATGCTGGTCACGTTGGGCGAGAGCTTTACGATCAGAGGGCGGCGCGCAGCCCGCTTCGCCGTAGTCACCACTTCATCGAGGGATCTCGGATCGCTCCCGAACTGCAAGCCGCCGTGCGCTGTGTTGGGACAGGAAACGTTGAGTTCGTAAGCTGCGATTCCCTCGCCGTCGTTGAGAATCTCGATGGTTCGTTCGTAATCCTCGCGAGTGTAGCCGAAGATGTTGGCGAAAACGGTGATGTTCGTGATCTGCCGGAGTTTGGGCAGCTTCTCTTCCAGAAATGCAGCAGCACCGATATTTTGCAGGCCGATGGCGTTAAGCATACCCGCAGCGGTTTCCCAAAGACGCGGCGGCGGGTTGCCGATCATCGGTTCGCGCGAGAGCCCCTTGACGACGAAGCCGCCCAGCTTGTCGAGGTGGACTACATCTTCGAATTCCACCCCATAGCCAAACGTCCCACTGGCTGCAATGATCGGATTCTTAAGCGCGATTCCAGCGACGCTCACGCTGAGGTCTAGAAAGGGCTTGGCGTTCTCGGAGGCGGAGGTCACTGCGGATCCCTCTGCGCATTTGATCCC
>DASRWO010000171.1:0-2742 GCA_035654555.1 Candidatus Deferrimicrobiaceae bacterium
ATGCCACCACTCACCCTTTTCAGCCTCAGCGTTTTCGCCAAGATGATGTTTGGCGCGCTGAGCGGCTTCGAGTATGTCGCGATCTTTGCCGGTGAGTGCCGCAATCCGGCGCGCAATCTTACGCGCTCGGTGCTTATCACCGCACCGTTTATCGCTCTCATTTATATTTTTGCGACAAGTTCGATACTGGCGTTCGTTTCACCCAACGCCGTGGATGTCGTCGGACCTATTCCACAGGCGCTGCGCTTAGGCTCACACGCCTTTGGTTTTGCCGCTTTCATCGTCCCGCTGACGATTGTTCTTCTATTCATGAATTATCCAACATCGTTCAGCGTGTACTTCAGCGCCAGCGCAAGGCTGCCCATGGTGGCGGCCTGGGATCATTTGCTGCCCGAATGGTTCACTCGGCTCCACGCGCGATACAAAACTCCGGTCAACTCCATCCTTTTGCTTGGTGCAGTTACCCTGGCCGGCAGCGTAGTTGCGCTCATTGGAGTCGGCCCGCAGGAAGCTTATGAACTTTTGTTGACCTGGTCGTTTACTTTCTACGCCATCGCTTATCTGGCATTGTTCGCTATCCCGTTTCTATCGCCGAGAGATCGCGGACTCCGTCCACGATTGTGGTTGCGATTAGCCGCCGTCTCGGGATTTCTGATGACGCTACTCTACGTTGTGCTATCAATTTTTCCTATTGTCGACGTACAGAGTTCGTGGGCGTATTCCCTGAAGATCGTTCTGGTTGTGCTGGGCGCAAACGCGCTCGGGTGGGCAATCTATCGAGCGGGCCAGCGGAAGGTTCACCGTGCCCTCGAATGATTATCAATCTGAATAGTCTAGTCCGGTGCAGAGCGGGCACACCGTGGAATTTGCTCATCAACCGCGGCCAACCCACCGGACTCAGGGGAAGCGCACATCCAGACTATAGATTTCCTGCGTGCTCTTATCCCGCATGAGTAGCGGCGAATCATCCGGTGCGACGCCGACCCAGAATTCCCAGGGATCGAATCCCCGCGGAATTTCTTTCAGGCTGAGCAAGTGCTCGACCTTGCCGTTTGCTACATTCACGCGCACGATGTCGTCTATCTTGTCGGGATAATCTTCCGCATAAATATATTTTCCATCGTGGGACCAGTTTTCGAAGGCGAAGCGCGAAACGGCAATTTGCCTCCAGGATTGCTTTCCGACGTCATAGAGCATCAGCTTACTTGAGTCGGCGGAGAGAGCGGCTATGTAGCGCCCGTCCTGCGAACAACGCGGACTGAAAAGATTTTCCGAATCCGGCACATCCGAGACCTGCGCGGTCTTCACGTCAGCGATATGAATGTTGGGGCCAGAAGTTTTCCCGTACTCCAGCCATGGCATTCCCGCAAAGACAATTGCGTCACCTTTTGGCATCCAGGTGGGATCGCCTTGATTGTGGTCCTCTGGAGTCACTTCACGGGGCGTGCCGCCTTCAGCCGGCATCACGAATATTTTCCATGGCTTTCCTGGGCGTGACGCCATGAAAGCAATCTGACTTCCGTCGGGCGACCAGCGTGGCATGTGCGCGAGCATCGGCGCGTAAGTAAGTTGAGTGCGGGAGCTTCCATCCGCTTTGCTCCGCCACAGTGTAAGGTCGGGATGCGACACATAAACCATCCACTCGCCGTTGCGTGTTGTGTCCGCCTCCCCGGCCGATACGCCCGGCAAATCAATAGAGAATTGTTTCGATTTGCCATTCAGTTGGATCAGATCGAAGCGCCGCTGCTGGCCGATGACGAACAACTTCTTCCCATCCGGACTCGGCGTCGGATTGCTGAAAAGAAGCGGCCCCACGGTCAACTGAGTCGGCTTAGTATCCGCCTTGCTAAACAGATCGCGCCAGAATGACGTGGCTTCGTGGAGCGCCCAGATATTCTGCGTGTGGTCGCGAGCGGATTCAAACAGAAAATAATTTCCGTCCGGCGTCCAGGTTCCGCCAAACTCCTGCGCAGGCTTGTTCCACTCCGGCAACACCGGGTGCAGGTTCTTCCCTTCGGGCGAAATTTCCCACAAGGAAGAAGTGCGCTGGTCGGTATTGCGGATGGTGAAACGCAAGTGGCGACCATCGGGAGAAAATCGGGGAGCGAAGGGAACCCCGGCAACGGTGATTAGTTCATGCGAATCGGATCCGTCAGAATTGCACACAAACAGAGTGGACTGCTTCGCATATACGATGTGTTGGCCATCGGGAGCCCACGCGGCAGCGTGAGCCAGAATGTTTCCCACAGGCCGAAGGGAGCCCGCGGGCACCGGCAGTATCCAAACCGGCCACTCTGTGTCGGAGCCCTCGGCTTCCCCTTTTACCAATAACTCAGACCTTCCGGGAAAGAAATCGTAAACGTCGGCGCTTGCCAGCGACACGGGAACAGGCGCAGTCTCTCCGCCTGAAGTGGAGACCTGCATCAACACGGAGTGTCCGCTTACATACTCCGAAAAGTACAAGCGGGTTCCGTCAGTGACGAGAGAGCGCTTCGAGGTGCCGTCGCTCGTAATCTGCAACGAGGAAATCACAGAAGGCGGGGACTCGGGCGATCGGAGAAGCAGAATTATCCCAACCAAAGCGGCTAGCACGATCAATCCGCCGCCCACCAGCCACGGAGTCTGTGTGGGTTTGGGTTGAGGCGCGGCCGTGGTGAGGGCGGTTGCGAACATAGCGCGGATCCTATCCTTTGAATCCGGCACGCGCGGCACGGCGGCCGCTGCGGTTAAGGCTTGCCCGGA
>DASRWO010000172.1:0-3169 GCA_035654555.1 Candidatus Deferrimicrobiaceae bacterium
TCAGTGGTTCAACTACGGAGGCGACAAGCTGTGGCTGTTGCCCGAGGGGAATGACGACGAACAACATTGGGTAGGGAACTCTGATCTATTGGATGACGGGCCTTTCGCCTTTCGAAAGGTTTCGGAAGGAAAGCAGTGCGAGATCGAACTTACCGGTCCGGCCGATCCGCAGACCGGCATCCAGTTTCTACGAACGATTCACTTGGATGCCGACTCTCCACGTATCCGCTTTCATGCGTCCATGAAGAACGTGAGTGGGCATACTGTGGAATGGTCGATGCAATCAGTTTCGCAATACAACACCGCCGATCCGTCTTCTACTTCCGGCTTCAACCACGATTTCTGGACCTTCACCCCTGCGAACCCATCCAGCGGCTATCTTAACCGCTATCACGTTCGCTTCGGTCCGGCGCAGAATTCCGCGGTGTCGGTGAGAAACGATGGCTTCTTTGCTGTGCACTACGTGCACATGGCGGCTGAGTTGTGGTTGGACTCGACAGAGGGCTGGCTGGCAGTAGTCGATGGCAGCAGCAGGTACGCCATGGTGGAACGCTTTCAGTTCGACGAAAACAAATCCTATCCCGGCAAGGCTTCTGTCATCTTCTGGACGAACGGACCGGAAATGAGGCTGAGCGGTGACGGAGTACCTTCTCTTAGCGACGACGCGGATGCCTCCCCTTACTACCTTGAAGCGGAGGTTAACAGCCCGATGTGCCGTTTGCGGCCGGGAGATTCTTGTGACCTCAACACGGAATGGTTTCCGACGCGGGCGGGAAATGAATTTCACGGGGTGAAGGATGCCGGCATCGTGATACGCCCGCTGCAAAGTGTTCGTCTGGACAACGGAAAAATCCGGCTTTCAGGTTCCTTCGGAGTTTTTGCTGCCGGGCACCTCGTCGCTCACTTCTACGACCAACATGGTTCGAGCCTGGGGACCGTGGTCATCGCGAATGTCAATCCAGCCGAACCGGTGCTGCTGGAAGCGGAAGTTGCCCCGTCTGGAAAACCAGTGAGAGTGTCCCTTCACCTGGAAGATGATCACGGTGTGGACTGGGGTGCTCTTCAAGAAGTACAAGTGGATGGCGGCGACAATCGCTGACATGAAATGGCCCCCGGAAGCACTCATCCTGTTAGTGCTGGCGGCGATCTGCGCAGGAGCGCCCGCTGCGGCGCAACACCAGACGCAATCCCCCATCACCGCGGTCGCGGATGTGAGCGCGGAAGATCTTCTGGCGCGGCCAGTGGGGTCCAACTGGACGTCTTACAATGGCGACTACACTGGGCGCCGCTACAGCAATCTGCGTGAAATCAACGTCGCAAACGCTGCACAACTCCGCGCAGTATGGGTGTTCCATCCCGGCAACTCCCAAAGTCTGGAGGTAACGCCTGTAGTTGTTGACGGAGTGATGTACGTAACTTCGTCCAATGATGTATTCGCCCTGGACGCGCGAACCGGACGGATTGTGTGGCACTACCAAAGGCCGGTGAGCGCGGGGCTGCTGGACGATGCCGCGGCTCACAAAAACCGCGGCGTGGCGCTGTGGGAGCATTTTGTTTACGTGGAAACCGATGATGCCCACTTGCTGTGTCTCGATGCTCGCTCCGGGGGCTTGCGATGGGATATTGAATATGCCGACAAAACCAAACACTACGGCGCGACCAGTGCCCCACTCATTGTGAAAGGGGCAGTCATCGTCGGTACCTCCGGCGGTGACTCTGGAGTGCGAGGATTTCTGGCCGCGTACGATGCTGTGACAGGAAAGCTGAAGTGGCGCTTTTGGACCATTCCCGGGCCCGGTGAATTCGGCTCCTCAAGTTGGCGTGGCGACTCCTACCTGCATGGTGGCGGCACAACCTGGATGCCGGGTACCTATGATCCGGAACTCAACACTCTGTATTGGACAACCAGCAATCCTGCACCGGACTTCGTGGGAGATTCTCGCCCCGGCGACGATCTCTACACGGATTGCGTTCTTGCGCTCAACGTGGATACGGGACAACTGAAATGGTATTTCCAGTTCACCCCCCACGACCTGTTTGACTACGATGCCAATGAAACTCCAGTCCTGGCGGATGTAGAGCAGAGCGGTTCGGTCCTGCGACTTCTCATTCAGGCGAACCGCAATGGCTTTTTCTATCTACTCGACCGGGTCAACGGCAAGTTCATTCAAGCGACTCCTTTCGTGGAGAAATTGAATTGGGCCAGGAGCATAGATGGGTCCGGCCGGCCCGTTGTCTCTGGTCGAATCCCGACCGCGGAAGGCGCTTTTATCTGTCCCGGCATCGATGGGGCCACGAATTGGTTTTCGCCTTCTTACAATCCCGATACCCGATTGTTCTATGTGATAGCGCTTGAGAGTTGCAATCTATATTTCGCAAACCCGAAGCCGTTTGCACAAGGACAGACCTACTACGGCACGGGCACGAAGCTTCCGCCCGATGAGCACGCACAGAAAATTCTGCTGGCTCTTTCCGTCGCAGATGGAAAGCCGGTTTGGCGTTATCCGCAAGCGGGCCGAGGCCACTCGTGGTGTGGTACATTCACTACCGCCGGTGGATTGGTGTTTTTTGGAGATGATAGCGGATCCCTTGAAGCAGTGGATGCAGCGACCGGTCGCGCTCTCTGGCACTTCAACACGGGTCAGGAAGTGCGCGCTTCTCCGATGACCTATGCGGTGGAGGGGATTCAATACGTGACAGTCGCGGCGGGAAGTGACGTTTTCACCTTCGCGCTGCCACGTTGAGTCCGCGCGCATTCCGCTTAGCCCGCCAACAAAGCCTTCATCTCGACCCCGTAAACAAGAACTGAGCCACACGCCTTCGGATTAGGCAGCGGCATGGGTCCAGATGGCTTTGCCTAAAAGTCGGGAAAGAGTGCAGGGTGTTGGGCAGATCGCGCAACATCAAGCAATCTTTGGCGTGTGCTTTTCGTGCTCAGTCATCAGACGGTTAAGTTCCTCGATTAGGGCTTGGAACTTGTCAGGATTATTCTCGCGTTGTAGCTCCGAGCAAAGCTCACGCCAACGAGGTGGCGGTGGATCAGGCAGGCGGACCATAGGGGATTCCCCTAGAACTCTATAAGGGAAAACACTACGCCTGAATTGGGATGATTTCAAGGCTAACAAAGACGCGTACGAGGATCGGGAGGAAAAAAGGCCCCCGACAAGGG
>DASRWO010000173.1:0-30111 GCA_035654555.1 Candidatus Deferrimicrobiaceae bacterium
CGGTTCACGCGCAGAACTTTATCCGTCTCATCGTGTACGACAATCAGGTCAGTGATCGCGTCGAAAATTTCCAGCCAATGCCGGTTGGCTTGTTCCACGCGCGTGAACAGGCGCGCATTATCCAGGGCCATGGCGGCGTGACCGGCGATGGCCTCGATCAATTCCCGATCTTCCGGCGCCAGTGGCCGGGAACGGCCAGAGAGGCATAGCAAGCCAGCGAGCTCCCCGTTGGAACCGGGTAGGCGAACCACCACGCAATCGCTCCAACGCAAATCCGACGCCAACTCCGGACCGAGAAGATCGGACGCGGCGCCGGAAACGATGGTTTCCACGTGCCTGCCAGCCAATTCGGCAACTGCTCGCGCGAAGCGTTGTTGCAGTGCCTGATCGTCCGGCCTGGCGCGGGTTTCTACAGAGGGAACATCGTAGTGAGGAAGCTGTGACTCCTGGCCACTGTTAGGAGGATCATTTTTGTACAGAACTTCTGGGAGCTCATGATCGCTTGGTCCAAAACGAAGCGATTCCGCTTGCAGCGATGCCGTCTGTGAGGATCTGGTTTGAGGCGCAGCCGGCAGTGGATACAGCGCAACTGTCTGGAATCGTCCTTCCTGAAACAACGCGAGTGCTCCGGCGTGCGCTCCTGTGAGTTCGATGGCGCGATCGACAAACTTGCGGGCGAAATCGGGCAGCCGCAGAAGACCATCAATTTCACGCCCGAGTTGGATCAACACGTCGGAACGGCGGCGGTTGAGTTCAGATTGGTGCAGGTTGCGGGCAACCTCGAGGACCACCGAAACTTGCGCAGCCAGGGCGCGGGCGCGGCGCACATCCTCGCGGGAGATGCCTGTGTCGTCGAGACGATCAAGTACGCCGAACATTCCCAGGACGCTTCCTTCGGCGCTGAGCAGAGGCACGGCGAGCAATTGCCGAGCCTTATAACGGGCGACGAGCGGCAGATTGACGCCGGCTTCCTCGCCCAGATCATCGGACCAGAAAACTTCTTTGTCGCGCAAGGTACGCGTGGCAATGCCTTCTGGAAAAATGTTATCGACGCGCTCCGATTGGCCGCGGGTAACGCTATACCGAATGCGAAATTGTTCGTCTTCCAGCAGGGCGATGAAGCAGCGACCGAAGCCCAGAAAATCCGAGGCGCGGACCACGAAGGCCTGAAGAAAATGGTCGAGATCTCCGCTGGAGCTGAGTTCGGAGGAAATCTCGAGTAACTGGTGCAGTTCGCGGGCCTGCCCTTGGGCCGTGGAACAAAGTTCGGCGTGCGCCAGCGCGACCGCACCGAAGCCGGCGATAACGGAGACAAGCGATTTTTCCTCTGCCGTGAAGCCGCCATCCGTGCGGGGATAGACCAGGATTGCTCCCTCGGTGCGCGAAGTACGGAACGGAGCGGCGATCAACATTCCGGACGAGATCACGCTGCCGAGGGAGTGTTGATCGCCGCTCACGGAGATGGTGATGGTCTCGCCAGCGGAGACGGCCCGTTGCGCCAGATCGGCGGCAAAGCGAATGGTTTGTCGGTCGTGGCGAGCCCGGAAGGAAGTCGCGAGCTGAGTGGTTTCGGCGGAGACGGCACGCAATTCAAACGGTCCCTCGCGGCGCAGAAGAATCGAGACCAGCCGAGTGCGCAGCAGCAGACGCAGACGATCGGCCAGGGCCTCAATCACCGTGTCGACGTCCGGAGTTCCATGCAGTGCTGTGGCTACCTCGGCCAACACTTCGGCGCGGCGGTGCTCCTCGCGTGAAATCTCGGCCATCCGCGTGGCTTCCAGCAGGCTGCCCAGTTGTCCCGCCAGGATGGTAGCTTTGGCGGACAGGTCTTCATCAAAAAACTCGTCCTCGGAATCATGCAGGAAGGTCAGCGCGCCGATGACTTCGTCGAAGACCACCAAAGGAGCAGCCATGAGCGAGCGGGCACCAAACTCCTGTAACGCCGGGACGGAAGACTGCACATGGTTGGCGAAAGTTGTGCGGCGGGAACGGACTGCGTCGGCGGTAACGGCGCTCTGTTGAGGCAGCAGACGGAGTCCGATGAAACGCTTGGCCAGTTTGCCGTCCGCCTGTTCCCCTGCGAGTTCATCTCCGGTGTGACGCCTCCAGAAATAAACGCCAGAGCACTGAAAGAATTCGCGGGTGATGCGACAGAAAAGTTGAATCAGGGAATTCGGATCGGAGCGTTCCGCCGCTTTCTTCGCGATACGCAGAAGGAGGTTCTGAAAGGCATCGTCGGAGTCGACGTGGATCTGCCCGCTGGGAGGGTCCTCTGGTGACGAAGTCGAATTGCTTCCAACCATGTTCAGAATGTCACCGTGCGCCGAGGGATTTAATGATTCTCACAAGTGATTGAATCTAATGGAAAAGTATCCTGCCATCTCATTTTGAGTCAAGTGAAATGGGGCAATGGGGTGTCTAAGTGTGAAATCCCGACAATAAGGGAGCGGTGCCTCTCAGTTTGAGAAAGCTGGCCGGCAAAGCCAAACACGTCGCTTGGAATGAGACGACGCTAATATTCATTCGGAGTGGTAGGACGAGTGGGTAGACCGCCTTAAGTCTTTATTTCATAGCCGAATCCACGCGAGTGACTTTGGTTTTTTCGAAAAGTCACGCGTGGCCACGGCTTTGCTCGCATGGCACTGCCGGATTGTTGCCAGGGAGGAATTGTGTCTTTGCGACGGATGGGGACGTTGTTGGCAGTAGTTGCATTATTGGCTGGAGTGGGGACGTTCGGAGTACGTGCTCAGAATAACGACAACGAAATTGTACGGCGGGCGAAGAGCAAAGTGCAGCCCGAGTATCCGGAGTTGGCGCGCAAGATGAATCTTACCGGCACGGTAAAGGTACAAGTGGTGGTTTCGCCTAACGGTACGGTGAAAGATGCAAAGGTTGTAGGAGGTCATCCGGTGCTGGCGGGCGCGGCGCTGGAGGCGGTCAGGAAGTGGCGCTTTGAGCCGTCAACGGGGGAGAGCACGGGCGTGGTGGATTTCAAGTTCGAACCTCATCAGTAGCAGGCAGAGGGGCGGCCGGAGGAAACGGCATGACGATTGGCAAAAAGCTTTACGTAAATTTCGGAATCATCCTCAGCATGGTGGTGGTGCTGTTCATCGTGAACCTGCTGGCGGTGCACCGTGAACACGCCGCCAAGGACGCCGCCAGTGCTTCACTGAAGCTGGCAGATGCTACCAACGACGTGCGCTTTCAAATGATGCAGAACCGTCTATACCTGAGCAATTACCTGCTCAGCGGGGACAGCCGGGAAGTCGACCGTATGAATGAGGGTCTGCACACTCTCACCGACAAACTGCAGGAGGGTCTGAAGCTGTCGAATTCCGAACAGGAGCGCTCGTCCCTGGACCGGGTACAACAACTGGAGCAGTCCTGGAGCAAAGAGTTTGCTCAGCCTCTGATCGAGAAACGGAAAGATGTCGATTCCGGAAATGCGACTGTAGCCGAGTTGCAGATCTACTACTTACAAAAGGATGCATCTTCATGGGTGAAAAATTCCACTGACGCGCTGGACGTGGCCGATGGCGAAAACCGCAAACTGGTTGAGGCGGGGCGCAAATCGGATGAATCGGCCAGCACTTATACGATTCTTGCCGCAATCCTGAGCACACTATTTGCCCTGGGGCTGGGTGGCGTGGTGGCCTTTACGACCGCCAAGTCAATCACCGGACCGCTGACGAACCTGATGACGGTCTCCCGGCAAATCGGCGACACGGGCGATCTGGAACACAACATCGAGGTGAACCGTCAGGACGAAATTGGAGAACTGGCACGCACCTTCGCCAAGATGGTTACTTATCTGAAAGAGATGGCGGGAGTGTCAGAATCGATCGCCGGCGGAGATCTTACGGTGGAAGTGAAGCCGCGCTCGACCCACGACACGTTGGGCAATGCCTTCGCTCGCATGGTCGAGGGATTAGCACGGCTGGTGCGCAGCGTGCGCGACGCTTCCGCGCAAGTGGCCAGTGCTTCGGGACAGGTGGCGAATGCATCCGACGATTCGGCCAAGATTGGACTGCAGGCTTCCTCGGCCATTGACGAAGTCACCAGCACCATGCACGAAATGAGCGTGAATGTGCAGAACATGGTGAAGAGCACGCAAGTGCAGGCTTCCAGCGTAAGCGAGACTTCAGCTTCGATTGATCAGATGGTGGCATCCATTCAGCGCGTGGCCGATACCGCCAAAGTGCTGCTCGATATCTCGAACCGCTCGCGGGAAGAAGTGCATAGCGGCATTGCCACCATGGAGAAGGCAACCGATGGATTGAACCGCATCAATGTCACCATAACAAGTTCCGGAGAAATCATTGGGGCACTGGGACAGCGCGCCGACGACATTGGAAAGATTATCGAGGTAATCGACGACCTCGCGGAGCAGACCAATTTGCTCGCGCTGAACGCAGCCATCGAAGCGGCCCGGGCCGGAGAACATGGGTTGGGTTTTGCCGTGGTGGCTGACGAAGTTCGCAAGCTGGCGGAAAAATCAGCGCAGTCGACTAAGGAAATCTCCGAACTGATTCAAAGCATTCAGAAGGAAGCGCGCAAGGCGGTCGAAAATATGGACCGCTCTACCGGGATTGTGAACGAAGGGCTGGACTTGGGCGGTGAGCTGAATGGGGCGCTGCGCAAAATATCGAACGTCGTCACGGAAGTTTACAAGTTTGCCCAGGAAATCGGCGCAGCTACCAACGAACAATCGCACGGATCGTCGCAAATTGCCCGGGCCACTACGCGGCTGAATGAGATCACTCACGAAATCAGTTCCGCGGTGGAAGAGCAGGCTTCAGGAGCGCAAGCCGTGGTGAAGGCCATGGAGCGGATGCGCGAACTGGTGCAGCAATCCACTTCAGGATCGACGGAGCTGGCGGCATCGGCAGAACAGATGTCGAAGATGTCGCGCGGATTGCTGGACTTCATGGACCGCTTCGCGTTGGATGAGTCTTCAGCCCCGCGGCCGTCTGCGTCTGAAGAAAAGCCGCAGAGCGCACGGCGGGCAACCGCGGGCTCGCGTTTCTAAAGGAAATCAGGGTCAGAGAGATTAAGGACCAACGATGAGTCGTGAACTCCATATCGTGGGCTTCCAGATCGGGCGCGAGACTTATGGCGTTCCGATTACATCGCTGCATGAGATCGTGCGCGTGCCGGAGATCACTGCCGTCCCGGACGCGCCGGATTATCTGGAGGGCGTGATTAACCTTCGGGGAAAAATCGTCTCGGTGATGGATTTGCGCAAGCGCTTTGGTCAGAAGCAGATCGAACTCAAGAGACGGAACCGGATTTTGGTAGTGGAGCATTCGGGCAGGCTGGCTGGACTCATCGTCGACTCGGCCTCCGAGGTGGTGAAGATTCCCAGCGAAGATGTGGAAGTGCCGCCCGCCGTTTTTCAGGAAGGTGGGCTGAACTGCGTTACGGGATTGGGAAAAGTGCAGGGACGGCTAATCGTTTTGCTGGATATGAACAAATTGTTGGCGCCCGCCAGTCTGCTGCAAGAGAGCGGAAAAGGGGAGACCAAGGCGGCCAAAGCGGGTGTGCGCGGAGCGGCGGCCGCCAAGTGATCGTCGAAGATCTGCTCTATGACCGATCTGATGGAGGCGAAGTGAGTTACGGGCGCGGGGGACGAAAACCAGCATGAGCACATCTGGAGCGGCACCAGCTCCCGTCCTGACGGAGGCGGAACTCAAGCTTCTGCAGGCGCTGGTGTATCAGGAGTGCGGCATGCACTTCGACGAGCGCCGCCTTCACTTCCTGCAGGATCGCCTGCTGCGGCGCCTGAAGGATTGCCACGTCGATTCTTTCTACGCGTATTACCGTCTGCTGATCAGCCAGGAAGGCAAGGCAGAACTAGCGAAGTTGGTCGAAAACCTCACGGTCAACGAAACCAGTTTTTTCCGGCACAAGGCGCAGCTCGACTTATTTCAGAAACACGTGTTGGAAGATTTATTGAAGCGGAAGCAGGCTCACCGGGAATATTCCATCCGGATATGGAGCGCCGGATGCTCGACCGGCCAGGAAGCCTATACACTCGCCATGATGTCGGTCGACAGCCTGGCTTACTACTACCTGCGCAATCCTCTGCCGGTGGAAGTTGCTTTGCCCAAGCCGCTGATTCCGCCGCCGTGGAGGGTGGAGATTCTGGCCAGCGATATCAGCTATTCCGTTCTGCGTACCGGGCAGGAAGGCGCTTACAACGACCACCAGATGAGCACCGTGGATTACGGATTCCGTCTCCGCTACTTCGACAAAGTCGGCGAACGGTATGCGGTCAAGAAAGCGCTGAAAGAGATGGTTCACTTCGACTTCCACAATCTGAAAACCGAATATCTGCCGCAGCGCAACGATGTGATCTTCTGCCGGAACGTGATGATGTACTTCGACGTCGCGGAGCAGAAACGGCTGGTGGAGAAGTTTTACCGCTGCCTGAATCCCGGCGGATATCTATTTGTGGGTCATGCCGAAAGCCTGCTGGGATTGACCGATAAATTCCAAATGGTGCACCGCGACAGTGGAACCGCATACCAGCGGATTGAGGTGCGAGAGTGACCGATTCACTCGACGACCGTGGAGTGGAACTGCGAGAGCTGTTCTTTGAGACCTCGCAGGAACTGCTGCAGGCACTGAACGAAGAATCTCTGAAGCTGGAAAAAAATCCCGGCGATGAGGAGATCGTGCGTTCCATCCGGCGGACAGTACACACCCTGAAGGGCGACTCGGCAGCGTGTGGGCTGCGGGAACTGAGCGAACTGGCACACCAGTTCGAAGATGCACTCTCGCTGCAGACCGCCGGCGCACATGGAGCACTGGCGGAGATTGCTTTTGCGGCAGCAGATGTCTTCGCGGGCATGCTCGCGGCGTACCACGGTAGAGGCGCGATGCCCGCCACCGATGTGCTGCGGAAGCGAATCGATGAACTTACCTCTGCCCCGGCGGCGAAGACAGTTCGACGCAAGAAAAAATCTGCCGATGTCGCCGCGCAGTCCGGGCAAGATTCCGGCAAAAATAAAAATAAAGACTGGAGCGATTCTGAAAAGAGCGCCATGGCTGGTGCGCAGGCCGCGGGTCTGGCGCTGTATGACGTCGCGGTGAAAATCGATCCCCACTGCACGATGCCCATTGCCGGCCGACAGCTGATTCAAAATGCCATCAGTGGAGTTGGCCAGGTAATCGTAGTGCGGCCGAACGCAAAATCGCCCGCCGCCAGCAAGCAGGTGGAATTCGTAATCGGCAGTTCGCATTCCGAAGAACAGATTGCCGCCAAAGCCCGCGTCCCTACTATTGCCGGCGACGTAAGCGTGATTCTGATCGCCGCCGCTCAGCCCGCCAAGGCCTGCAAGAAAGTTGACGACGGGGAGTTGCTGCCACTGGCGATAGACTCCACCGCAAGCGATGACTCAGTCGGCAACCAAACCGTCATTGAGCAGACTGCCGTTGCAGCGGTTCGAGTCCCGTCCGCCGCGTCCGAGGTGCAAACTCCAACCCCGGAAGCTACAGCGCCTGTGATGCCAGAGAATATCCTGCGCGTGGACGCGGGACGCATCGACAACGTTTTGAACCTGGTGGGAGAACTCATCATCGGAAAATCGATGTTGCAACAGGCCCTGAACGAGTTCGCTAAGCGCTATCCAAAAGAACCGGTGCGCGGCAAATTTGCCGATGCCATGGCTTTCCAGGCGCGGGTGCTGAACGACTTGCAGCGCTCGGTCATGAAGATTCGCATGGTGCCCGTCGACCAACTATTCCGCCGTTTTCCACGCATGGTTCGTGATGTGGCGCTGCAATGCGGACGCGAAGTAGACCTGGAACTCAGCGGACAAGAGACCGATCTGGATAAAGGCATCCTCGACGCCATCGCCGAACCGCTTACCCATCTGGTGCGGAACGCGGTCAGCCACGGCATCGAGCCGCCCGAGGAACGACGCAGCCTGGGCAAGTCGCCGCGGGGAAAGATTCGGCTGAATGCTCTTCATCAAGGCAATCAAGTAGTGGTTGAGATCAGCGACGATGGCCGAGGCATGAACGCGCAAAAGATTCGCGCCAAAGCCGCCGAACTGGGATTGATTACGGCGCAGGACGCCTCCCGTTTGAGCGATGCCGAAGCACTCGAACTCATCTTCCGCCCGGGATTCAGCACGGCAGAGGTAGTCACGGAGGTTTCCGGGCGCGGAGTTGGAATGGATGTGGTGCAAAGCGTCGTGCACCGGCTTAAAGCCACAATCCACATTGAAACTCGTCCCGGCCAGGGCACAACCTTCAGATTGAAACTGCCACTCACACTCGCCATCATTAAGGCACTGATGTTCTGGGTGGAACAGAGACTGTACGCGATTCCGTTGAATGCAGTGAACCAGATCGCCCGCACTACGGAAGCTGAAGTGCACCAGGTCGATAACTACGAAGTTTTGCAACTGCGCAATCAGGTGCTGCCCCTGCTTCGCCTGGGCCGTCGGGCTGCATTGGACGGTGACCGAAAATCGAAAAAGCTGTTCGTGCTAGTGATTACGGTGGGGGAGAAGAAATATGGATTGATCGTCGACGCTTTGGAGGGCGAGGAAGAATTGGTGATTAAGGCTTTGGACGACCAGACATTCTCGACCGATCTGGTGAATGGTGCGTCAATCCTGGGGGATGGAAAAGTTGTGCTCATTCTAAATTTGCTGGCAGTTGTGGAACACGTCTCGCGGTCTACGTCTGAAGAGTCAGGAGTTAGTAACTCTGGATTGTTGTTGAACCATGCTGACCGAGTGCGGCTTGCATTAAGCGCCGCAGGAGGACAGGCATGAGCATGAACAAAGTGCGAGTGCTGGTGGTGGATGACTCGGCTTTGATGCGAAAGCTGATCCCGCAGATGCTGGAGACCGATCCGTCCATCGAAGTGGTGGGCACGGCCATGGATGGAAACTTCTGTCTTAAGAAGATCGAAGAGCTTCGTCCCAACGTGGTCACCCTTGACCTGCAGATGCCGGGCATGAACGGAATCGACACCTTGAAAGAGGTTATGCGTCGACATCCGTTGCCGGTGATCGTAGTCAGCTCGCATTCGACCGACGGCGCGTCCATCACATTTAAGGCACTTGGACTGGGGGCCTTCGATTTCGTCACCAAACCGCAAGATGCATCGGCGCACATGGCCGAGACCGCGCGCCAGTTGATTGCAAAAATCAAAGCCGCCGCGAATTGCAAAGTTGTACGCCCTGGGACATCGGGAGCAGCAGTACGCGTGGAAAAGAGCGCAAGCGCAAAATCTGGGCCGCCCCCGACCAAAACGGTGGCGATCGGAATCTCCACCGGAGGACCGCAGGCGCTTGAGTTCCTGCTGTCGCAACTTCCGCCAGACTTTCCCGGCACGATTCTGGTTGTGCAACATATGCCATCCGGCTTCACTGAAATGTTTGCGAAACGGCTGGACGAACTCTGCGCCCTGCGAGTGAAGGAAGCACAATCCGGTGACGTGCTGCAGGCCGGACGCGTGCTGGTTTGTCCGGGAAGCCGGCACATGACAGTGAAGCGCCTGCCCATGGGGGACGTTGTGGTTCTCAATGATGAGCCTCTGGTCAATGGGCACCGCCCCAGCGTGGATGTCTTGTTCCATAGCTTGGCGCAGGAATTCGGCAGGATGGGCGTCGCTGTATTAATGACTGGTATGGGCGATGACGGTGCGCAGGGTTTGGGTGAAGTAAAAAAAGCCGGCGGCATGACGATTGCCCAGAGTGAGGAATCTTGCGTGGTGTTCGGGATGCCGAAGGCTGCTATCGAACGAGGCTATGCTACGCGTGTCGTGGGCCTGGATGTGCTCGCATCCACCTTACAGGCTCTTTGTGGACGCGGGAATGGGCATGTAGCGAATGGCGAGGCGAGCAAAGCTCTCCGCGCCGGGCGCTAAGCCAAAATTGGACAGTTAAACGACACAGGGAGTTGCTAAGACGGGATGTGACTTGAGTCATCTGGCCTGCCGAAGGCTGCCATGTTGAAATTAGAAGGGGAGATGCTATGGAACAGTTTGCACCAGTAAAACGCAGTAAGGACGGGCAACCGGTCCGCTACTTGATCGTGGACGATTCTGTGTTCGCGCGCAAGAATCTGGCTCGCATGATCGAAACTTTTGGCGGGCAGGTAGCGGCCGAAGCCGGGGACGGGCTGACTGCGATCAGTGAATTTGATCGCACGCATCCCGATATCGTGCTCATGGACATCACCATGCCGCAGATGGAGGGCATCGAGGCTGCCGAGAAGATTGTTCAGGCGCACCCCGAAGCCCGCGTCGTCATGGTGTCATCGGTGGGCTACCAGGAAAATATTGTGGCCGCCTTGCAGCGCGGAGCGCGGCATTTCGTGCAGAAGCCGGTGAAGCCGGAAGTGCTGTACGAGGTGATCAAGTACGTTATGGGAGAAGACGGCGCCGTGGCCACCTCGGCCGGCGCGGGGGTCTAACCACAATGAAGATGGAACTGATCCAGCCTTTCATCAACGCGGCCGATGCTGTGTTGTCGCAAGGCCTTTCGGGGACGACCAAAGTAGGCAACCTCTCGATGGAAGAGAATGCCTATCGCCGCAAAGGCGTCGCCGGTATGGTTGCACTGACCGGCGACATTGAAGGCCGCATCATTCTGGATCTTGAGCCGCAAACCGCTCTGCGCGTGGCCAGCCACTATGCGGGTGCGGAATTACCCGAGTCCGATGGACTGATCAAAGAAACCATCTTCGAATTGGCCAACCAAGTCGTGGGCAATGCGGTGTGCGCGCTCAACGATCAGGGCTTCCATTTCCGTGTGCATCCCCCTTTGTTGGTGACCTCCGCTGAGGGCGACAAAACCAGCGAAGATGTAGAGGCGCTGATGATCTGCTTTGAAACTTCGCTAGGAAGTGTTTTTATGAACGTCGCGCTGCGTTATAACAAGCGACGCATGTCCGACCACGCCAAGGTGGGAGCGTAAAGAGCCTTCTGCTCCCCGCGAGTGCCTTGCTCGCTCGTCATGCCCCGAACAGGAAAGCGTCCTGATAAGATCCCAGCGGTGGGGCTTAGTCTGCTGGTGACATCGCTTGTAAAGCGCGGGTATGTCCGCAGCGTTATCGGAAATTGAGGACGGAGTTTACTCCTCCGGAGTCTTCCTCGGGATCGGCAATCCTTTTCAGCTCCGGATACTTCTGGATCAACGTTGGGGGAGCCAGCACGCGCTGGCCGCTGATCAACGCCTTCAATTCCAGCGCATTCACGCCTGCTTTGCTCTCGAAATGATTGTTGGTGATTACGTAGGTGGTTTGCGCGCGCTCGGCGACGTGCTGAATTCGTTCTTTCCAGCCTGCGAGTTCGCGCTCGTTGTACAGGTAGTTGTAGCGATCATTGCGATTATCGGAATCGAACCATTGTTCGTAGTTGCGGCCATGCAGCCGGACGTAGCCGATCGCGCCGGTGACGTGCTCGGTGGGCGCGAGCGAACGACCCAACAATGGCTGGTCGATGTTGCAGAAGCCGACATTCTTCTGCGCGAACGTCGCCAACGTTTCCGCATCGTTCCAACTGGAGTGCCGCACCTCGACCACGCGCGGATATTCGATGAACTGCCGGAGCAATCGGTCAAGATATTCGCGGTTGAGGGAGGTGTTTTTGAATGACACCGGAAACTGAATCAGCAGCGCACCCAGCATTCCTTCGACGGCGATGGCATCTAGTCCTTCGCGAGTGCGAATTTCGTCCTCATCGGTGGGACGGATGCTGGCTGCGGAAGTAGGCTCCAGTAGCGACATGGGCGAGTGGGTGAATGCGCGGTAGAGTTTGGCGGTGAAAAGAAAATTCCTATTCACGGGCGCGACTTTGCGGCACCACAGTTTGGCAAGCTCCGCTTTAAGCGGTCCGTAAAACGATGTATTGATTTCGGTGGTGTCGAAGAAACGTGCCAGATACTCGAGGGGATGCTGCTTGCGGCGCTGCATGCCCGGAGGATAGAAGATGCCGTCCCAGTCTTTATAAGACCATCCGGCGGTGCCGATGCGAACAACGTTCGAGTGGACCTGCGGAAGACGGACTGGAGCTGAAGATTCCATGCGCGGAATCGCAGACGGTGGGCACGGCAAGGTTAGCATAGAGCACGAGAAAAGAGCCGCCCGCGACAAGAAGAACGAACCACAGGCCGAGTATCATGAGTGCTGGCTGATATGAGTCGGTCCTATGCGGCGGGGATTGCGATTGTGTTGCTGGCGGTCACGGCCGCGACCCAGATTTCCGTGGCGCCGTCATCCACGGCACCTTCCTCGCCTGGAGTCACGAAGCCCGAGAATAGGCCTGGCTGCGTAGGCGACGCCGCTTGCGAGGCTTGCCATCGCGACAAGGTCGAGGCATTTCATCGGACGTCACATTACCTCACCTCGAGCTTGCCGGAGAAGGATTCGATCCTTGGCAGCTTCGCGGCTGATGCCAACGTCATGAAGACGTCCAACCCTGAGTTGTTTTTCCGCATGGAGCAGAAAGGTGATGATTTTTTTCAGACGGCGGTGGAGGGCACGGATCCACTCATTACTTTGCGCAGCGAGCGTTTTGCTTTTGTGATTGGTTCGGGAGGCAAAGGTCAAACTTATCTATTCTGGAAAGGCGCCGATCTCTTTCAGTTGCCGGTTTCTTACTGGAGTGAACTGGGTTGGGTGAACAGTCCGGGGTATCGCGACGGCACGGCCAACTTCAACCGGCCTATCATTCCTCGATGCCTGGAATGTCACGGAACCTATTTTGACCAAATCCCCCCGCCCTCCAATCGCTACAGAAAGACGGGATTCATCGTGGGCATCACTTGTGAGAAATGTCACGGGCCGGGACGAGAACACGCTCAACGTTTCGCGGCAAAATTGCCAGCGAGTACAAGTTCGGCAATCATCGATCCGGCGCGATTCTCGCGCGAGCGCCAAATGGATCTTTGCGCCTGGTGCCACGCGGGAGCGGGTTCCTCAATCGCGCCCGCATTTGCCTATGTTCCCGGCGAAAGTCTCGATAAATATTTGACGCTGCCGCAATCCGACCCATCGGCTCCGGTGGATGTTCACGGCAGCCAAGTCGAAATGTTGGAGCGAAGCCGGTGCTTTCAGAAGTCTGGCATGACTTGCCTTACTTGCCATGAGGTACACGCTGTACAACACGATCTGTCTGAGTTTTCACAGCGGTGCCTAAGCTGCCACAAGCCGGGCTCGGCGATGTTTCCCAAGCAGGGCCACCATGTGGCAAGCGATTGCACCGGTTGTCACATGCCTCTGCAGGAAACCAATCTGATTGTGTTTGATCAGAATGGCAAGAAGGCAAGACCCAAAGTGCGTAACCATTGGATCAAGGTGTACTCCCAGTAAAGAGGTGGGTTAGTCCAGCGCCAAAACCAGCCAATACACACCGGTCGGATACGTTGCGCTACGACCATAGCAGGCGCCTACCGAAAACCTGCGCAGACTGTGGCTCGCGACTACGGGTCTGGCATTCTCGGGCAGCGTCCCCGGACGGAGACTCGTATAGGTGAGCACGGTGTAACGTTGCACGAGCTTATGCATCGGCCCGGTGCCGAGTTTGTCCGCTTGAGCCATAGAACATGCCGCTTCGTCTGCGTCGGCGAGATCGCTTCGGGCGAGGGCAGGCTGGTGTGCCTGACGTCGAGATTGGACGAGCGCTGCCACAATTTGCTGCTTCACTTCTGCGATGGAATAGTTGGGGAGGGCGTGGCCGAAGTCTTGCACAATGTAGAGCCGGTCTCCGCTACGGACCACACCCAACCCGACCACGTTATAGGCCGGGTTGAGCAGGTTCGCGCGATGCGGAGGGGACTGCATGAGATGTTGATGGCCTTGCGCGGCATCGAAATCGAATGCGACGTTTTCACCTTCCTGATCGAGTTGCGTGTAAGTGGCGGCAGCCAGGCGCTGAGGCAGGGAAAGCTCACCCTCGAACCGATGGGAAAGTTGGCGCTCGGCAACCATCTTTTCCGCATGCAGGCGGGCTGCGCGGCTCATGCCCGCGTCTAGAATCAGCCACGGCGCACCGGCTTGCGCTCTGACTTGATTTGCCAGGTACAGAAGCAGTTGTTCGGCTTGAGGGTCGTAGTCGCCGAAAGGAATATCCGGTGCGACCGCTGAGGCTGGTTTCAAGGTCGCGATCGGCGAAGGTTTGTTCGCAGCGGCGGCGTCCTCGGAGGCGGCCAGCACGCGAGAAGAGGGAGCCAGCGAGACGGACCCCAGAATTAAGAGAAACGCCACGACTTTAGAAGTCCTTCGCATCACTCGTGCCTACCCAACCTCGGCTCTGGGGGACTTCCATTTCAACGTCTTACTTGCTGCTGGTGCTACGCTAGAGGCTGAAATCCGCCTGGAGTAGTTACCTTCGCTATGGAACCTGGTGTCATAGGGGTCATCGGCCTATTGTTTGGAAGCTTGATTGCTTGGCTGGCGCTGCGCTCGCGAAGCGCCGGCATGCATGCTCGTTTGTCTCTGATGGAAAAGGAATTAGCGGCCGAAAAGGCCCACCTGGCGCGGCTTCAGCAGGCTCACACTGACTTGGTGGCGGGGAAGGCCAGAGCGGAATCAGCTCTGGAAGCTGAACGAAAGACCAGCAACGAAAAGATCGAGTTAGTCACGCGCGCCAGCGAAGAGTTGCGCAATGCGTTCAAAGCCATGGCTGCGGATGCATTGAAAAGCAATAACTCGTCCTTTCTGGTGGTTGCCGAAGAGACGCTGAAGCGCTTTCAGAGCCAGGCCAAAGGCGACCTTGATGCCCGGCAGAAGGCGGTGGCCGACCTGGTGGCGCCGGTGCGGGATTCGCTGAATAAAGTTGACGAGAAAATTCAGCAGATGGAAGTGGCGCGCGGCGATGCTTACGGCGAATTGCGCACGCAGGTTCAGTCGCTGATCACTACGCAGAAAGAATTGCAATCGGAGACCGGCAATCTGGTGCGAGCGCTGCGTACTCCGAATGTGCGTGGACGCTGGGGAGAGATTCAGCTGCGGCGGGTGGTGGAGATTGCGGGCATGCTTTCCTACTGCGATTTTGCCGAGCAAGAATCGGTTAGCACAGAAACCGGAAGGTTGCGTCCCGATCTGGTGGTGAAGCTGCCGGGAGGCAAACACGTGGTTGTCGATGCAAAGACGCCTTTGCAAGCCTTCCTCGATGCGTTCGAGACCACCGATGAAGATACTCGCCGCGCTTGTCTAGCGAATCACGCGCGGCAGGTGCGCGATCACATGAAAACTCTCAGCGGCAAAAATTATTGGGAGCAGTTCGAAGCCACGCCGGAGTTTGTGGTGATGTTTCTTCCCGGCGAAACATTTTTCAGCGCCGCTCTGGAGCAGGATTCAGGTTTGATCGAGCATGGAGTTCTGAACCGCGTGATTCCCGCATCGCCCACCACGCTGATCGCGCTGCTCAAGGCTATCAACTACGGATGGAATCAGGAAAAGCTGGCACGCAATGCGCAGCAGATCAGCACATTGGGCAAAGAGCTGCATGATCGTCTCCGCATGCTGGCGGGGCACATTACATCTGTGGGCACCGGGCTTGACCGCGCTGTCGAGTCTTATAACAAGGCAGTCGGTTCGCTGGAGAGTCGCGTACTGGTTTCAGCGCGCAAGTTTGCTGAACTGGGTGCGTCCGTGGCTGAGGACATTCCTGAACTCGAGCCCATCGAAACCACCGCGCGGGCGCTTTCTTTTGATTGGGACGAGGCGGAAACTCCCGCGGAGACGACTGACGATAAACGTAAGGCTGGTTAGCAGTGATCCCGCTGGCAAGCGTCATCCAATTTTAGAGAACATTAATGTCAGAGCGCACTAATTCCGCACGCTGAGCGCACCCCAAAGTACGTTGTTCCACCTCGCCTTCGAGAATTCTTTCGATGCAGTTCCCGCTTAAAGCTCACTCTGTTCCTGCCGATAGAGTATGTGACGAGATTCCATAACGCGGCATGCCGAAGTCTCGTCCAGATCCCTGTCAGAAAAACAGGCGGGAGGACTCATAGAGACGGTGAGGAATGCTATGGCATCTCGCATTGCCAAGGCGGGGATGGCCGCCCCGCCAGCCGCAGGTTTGCTCTGGATATTTGGGAAGACCGGCGCCTGGGCGAATCGGCCTAGCGAGTTCATGCCCCATGGCTACTGTTACCTCTGGGACCCCTGGATCGTCTGGCTGCACGTTATTTCCGACGGTTTAATCACGCTCTCGTACTACGCAATTCCCATCATCCTGGTTTATTTCATTCGCAAGAATAAAGGTCTGCCTTTCAATGGCATTTTCTGGATGTTCGGTGGATTCATACTCGCCTGTGGCACAACCCACTTCATGGAAATCTGGAATGTCTGGCACGGCAATTATGTGCTGGCGGGCGTGGTTAAGGCGGCTACGGCAGCCCTATCAGTGGTAACGGCTGTGACCCTCATCCCCCTGGCTCCGAAAGCGATGTCGCTGCCCGGCTTGCAGGTGATGAATCGCCAACTGGAGGAGCAAATCGCGGAGCGTCGGCAAGCCGAAGAGGCCAGAGAGCAGGTGCTCAAGGACCTGGCCGATCAAAAATTTGCTCTCGACCAGCATGCCATTGTGGCCACCACTGACGTGCAAGGAACCATCACCTATGTGAACGACAAGTTCTGCACCATCAGCCAGTATTCGCGCGCCGAATTGATTGGTCAGAATCATCGGATACTGAATTCCGCGCACCATCCCAGGGAATTTTTCCAGCAGATGTACCACACCATCGCCAATGGCGAGGTCTGGCGAGGCGAGATTTGCAATCGCGCCAAAGACGGATCCTTGTACTGGGTGGATACAACCATCGTGCCATTCCTCGACGCAGGTGGCAAACCCCGGCAGTATATGGCGATCCGCGCCGACATCACCACGCGCAAGCGTGCGGAGGAAGTGCGGGGATGGCTGGCGGCGATTGTCGAATCCTCCGAGGACGCCATCATCAGCAAGACACTGGAAGGAACGGTCACCGCCTGGAATCGCGGCGCGGAAAAAATTTTTGGCTTTACCACAGAAGAGGCGATCGGCAAACCCATGCTAATGCTCTTTCCGCCGGACCGGATCAGTGAGGAGGCCGACATTCTGGCACGGATCTGCAACGGCGAAAGCGTGCGTAATTTCGAGACGGTTCGAATTCGAAAGGACGGCAGAGCAATTAATGTCTCTTCGACCGTATCGCCGATTCGCGACGGCAGTGGCGAGATTGTAGGCGCTTCAAAGATTGCGCGCGACATCACCGAGCACAAACGGGCGGAAGAGGACTTGCGGGAGCAGGCGCGAGTGCTGGATCTCGCGCAAGTCTTGGTACGCGAGCTGGATGGGCGCATCGTTTTGTGGAATCGCGGCGCGGAAAACCTTTACGGCTTCACCAAGGAAGAGGCGCTAGGCCGCGCTTCCCACGAACTGCTGCAGACTGAATTCCCCGAGCCGCTGGAGCAGATCCAGCAAAAGCTGATGCAGAGTGGGAGTTGGGAAGGAGAACTGATCCATCGCAAGCGAGACCACAGCACGATTGTGGTTTCCAGCCTGTGGATTGTACATCGGGATGAGCGCGGGAACCCGCTGCGCATCCTCGAAGCGAACACCGACGTTACGGCGCGGAAAAGCGCCGAACGGCTACTCGAAGGACAAGCGATCGAACTCGCCCGGCAGGCAGAAGAATTGACCCGCTCGCAAAAGGAACTGGAGAGGCAGACGCTTTTGCTGCAATCGGTGCTGGACAGCATGGGAGAGGGACTGGTGGTAGCCGATGAGCAGGGGAAATTCATTATCTGGAACCCCGCTGCGGCAACGATTATCGGCCTGGGGCCCGCAGGAGTGGGCAGCCAGGAATGGACTGCCCACTACGGCCTGTACCTGCCCGACACGATCACACCCTTCCCGCCTGAACAAGTTCCTTTGTTCCGTGCGATTCAGGGGGGGACTAGCACTGCTGAGATGTTCGTGCGGAATCCAAAGCTCGAAACGGGAGTCTGGATCGAATCCAGCGCGAGCCCGCTAAGAGACAAAGAAGGCGTGCTGCGCGGCGGCGTCGTGGCGTTTCGCGATATCACGCAAAGCAAAAAAGATGAGCGGGAGATCCGCAAACTGAATGACGAACTCGAAGAGAAGGTTGCGCAACGCACCACGCAACTCGAGGTAGCGAACCACGAGCTGGAAGCTTTCACCTACTCGGTTTCTCACGACCTGCGCGCACCGCTGCGGCACATCGGCGGCTTTTCTCGGATTCTGATCGAGGATTTTGGACCGACGATGGAGCCGGAGGCGCGGCATCATTTGCAGCGCATTGAGGAAGGCACTCACCGCATGGGCCTGCTGGTGGATGAACTTCTGAATCTGGCGCGCGTCGGCCGCCACGCCGTTAACCTTCAAGTCATCAGCCTGAACACTGTGATTGAGGAAGTGGTGTCCCTGCTGCAGCCGGAGGCCGAGGGTAGAGTCGTCAGCTGGAAGATTTCCAGTCTGCCCCCGGTGAACTGCGACCGCGTCCTGATCAAGCAGGTTTTTCAGAATCTCATTGCCAACGCGTTGAAATTCACGCGTCCTCGGGAGCGGGCCTTCATTGAAATCAGTCACCGGGAGAAGAATGATCAGGTCGTGATAGAGGTTCGCGACAACGGGGTCGGCTTCAATATGAAGTACGTGGACAAGTTGTTCGGCGTGTTCCAGCGTTTACATCGCGCTGAAGATTTCGAAGGCACGGGGATCGGCCTGGCGACCGCGCATCGCATTCTGCTCAAACATGGCGAGCGGATCTGGGCGGAGTCAGAACTGGATAAGGGTTCTGCTTTTTTCTTCACCCTTGCCGCCGCCAACGCAACCCGGACGACGGCAGGCGAAGCTGAAAACAAAGCCGCAATTGTGGGAGCTCAATCATGAATCCAAATGAAATCGATATTCTCCTGGTCGACGATAGTCAGGATGACGTGGATCTTACTCTGCACGCCCTGCGTTCTGAAAACCTGGCGAACCACGTCTTCGTCGTCCGTGACGGCGAGGAAGCGCTGGATTTTCTTTTTTGTACCGGAGCTCACGCTGAACGTTCTTTCGACCGCCCTCCCAAGATCGTCCTGCTGGATTTGAAGTTGCCCAAAGTCGATGGCATGCAAGTGCTCAAACAGATAAAGGAAGACGAGAGGACCAAAGCCATTCCAGTCATCCTGATGACCTCGTCGAGGGAAGAAAGGGACCGGGTAATCGGCTATAACCTGGGGGCTAACAGCTATCTGCAGAAGCCAGTCGATTTTTCTGAATTCCGCAAGATGGTGAAGTTATTGGGGCTGTATTGGCTGGTGGTCAACCAGCCGATCGTGGTCGGCGCTGCGATGCAACCAGCGGGCGGTCCGGCGAAATGAGCAGCACTGGAATCAAACTCGCAAACGCGCCCTCGATTGCGCCGAAACCCAGGCTGCGCGCTTTGTTGCTGGAGGACAACCAACTGGATGCCGAACTCATTTTGCGTGCGCTGCGCAAACAGAACTTCGAAGTGAGCGCCCGGATTGTGCAAGACGAAGCTGGATTTACGGAGGCGCTCCGCACTCATTGCCCTGATATCGTGCTGGCCGATTTCAATCTGCCGAGCTGGACTGGAATGGCGGCCCTGGACGTGCTGCGGCGGGAGGCCCTCGATATTCCGATGATTCTGGTCTCGGGTGCGGTCGGCGACATGACCGCAGTCGATTGCATCAAGCGAGGCGCCACCGACTATGTGTTGAAAGATGGTCTGGCGCGTCTGCCGGAGGCGGTGCGCCGCGCTTTGGAAGAACAACAACTCCGGCAATCGCACCGCCAGGCGGAAGAAGATTTGGCCAAGAAAGTCGATGAATTGGCTCGCTCGAACGCCGATCTTGAACAGTTTGCCTATGTCGCCTCGCATGACCTGCAGGAACCTCTCCGCATGGTGACGGCCTACACCCAACTGCTGGCCGAACGCTATCGCGGCAAACTTGACGCGGACGCCGACAAATTCATCGGCTATGCCAGCGAGGGGGCGATGCGAATGCAGGTTCTCATTCAGGATTTGCTGGCGTTCTCGCGAGTAGGCCGCGCCGAATCCAGCCATGCAAACATCGACTGCAATGCAGTGATGGAAGAGGTTTTGCAGACCCTGTCCACGGCGATTCGAGAGAGCGGGGCGGCGATCAGTTATTCCCAACTTCCACAGATTCAGGGTGACCGCACCCAGTTGGGACAAGTCTTCCAAAATCTGATCGGGAACGCCATCAAGTTCCGCGGCAAGGAACCACCGAAAATTTCCGTACAGGCAGAAAACAAGGATGAGCAATGGTGGTTCGACGTGGGTGATAACGGAATTGGAATCGCGCCGGAAAATGCAGGGAAAGTTTTTGAAGTGTTCCATCGCTTGAACGCGCGCACCGAATACCCGGGTAACGGCATCGGCCTGGCGATCTGCAAAAAAATCATCGAGCGTTATGGCGGACGAATCTGGGTCGAGTCGCAAAGCGGATTGGGTTCCTCTTTTAAATTCACTTTGCCAGTCCACGGCTCCGGCGAGGGGAAAGGAGTGGGGAATGAAATTGGGACTGCGGTTGCTGTTGGTGGATGACAATCCGGCGGATGTGGGCTTAGCCCGCGAGGCATTGGTGAAAAGTATCCGGCATAGCGAAATTACCAGCGTGGAAGACGGTATGGAAGCGATGGCGTTCCTGGACCGCAGGGGGAAATATGCCAACGTGGCTCGGCCCGATTTGGTGATTCTGGACTTGAGTCTGCCTAAGAAAGACGGCTTGGCGGTCTTGACTGCAATAAAAGCGAGGCCGGAGCTGCGTCGCATTCCGGTGGTAATTTTCAGCACGTCTCAGTTGAGTAAAGACATTGTGCGGAGTTACGACCTGGGCGCGAACTGTTACGTCAGCAAGCCGGGAAATCTGAAGGACTTTTTTTCGGCAGTGAAATCGATTGAAGAATTTTGGTGCGGCTTTGTCAACCTGCCACGCCAGGGAGAATGAGAGTTCATGGATCCGCAGACTACGCAAGTATTGCTCATTGAAGACAACCCGGGTGACGCAGATCTGGTTCGCTTGCGCCTGGTGGAAGGGAAATCTCCGGTTACTGTGAATTGTGTAAACCGACTGGCCGACGGCCTGATCTCGCTGACCAAGGAACCGCCATCGGTCGTCCTGTTGGACTTGAACCTGCCTGACAGCCACGGCGCGGAAACTTT
Organism: Candidatus Deferrimicrobiaceae bacterium; assembly: GCA_035654555.1. Taxonomy (GTDB): domain Bacteria; phylum Acidobacteriota; class Terriglobia; order Terriglobales; family Acidobacteriaceae; genus Sulfotelmatobacter. Next base: position 21,171 of record DASRWO010000173.1, read on the forward strand.
TCGCCGGGTTATGGAACACGCGCCCAACGTGCCCGTCGTGGTGCTTTCTGGACAAGATGATGAGGCGCTGGCCATCAAGGCCGTCCATCAGGGAGTGCAGGACTATTTGCTGAAGGGGAATATCACCAGCAAGCACCTGGAACGCGCCATTCACTATGCAGTGGAACGGCAGGGGCTTCTGCGTGCCCTTGAAATCACTCAAAAGCAACAAATCGATTTCAAGAACCAGTTTCTCTCGCACGTATCCCACGAACTGCGGACTCCGCTCACCTGCATTCATCAATACGTCACGCTGCTTCTGGATGGACTGGCTGGACCTTTGGCCCCGGACCAGTCGGATCACTTAAAAACCGTATTGAAAAGTGTGAATCAGTTGCACGCCATGGTCCGCGACTTGCTTGAGGCGACCCGCGCCGAAAGCGGCAAAATGCGAGTTGAGCCCCGCTGCGTTGCGCTGGGTGAACTGATTCAGCAGACCGTCGCGATGATGCGGCCCACGGCGGACGAAAAGAGAATCGGACTCGAAATCGCGGTTGACCAGACGCTCCCACTGGTGCATGCCGATCCTGATCGAGTTCTTGAAGTGCTTATCAACCTGGTAGACAACGCCATCAAGTTCACACCGCCTGACGGAGCCGTTATGGTGCAGGCGTGCCGAGTGGTTGCCGATCCCGGCTCCGTCTATATTTCGGTCAGCGATACGGGACGCGGGATCAGTCCTGAATCGAAGGCTTTGATCTTTGAGCGTTTGTATCAGGACGCCGATTCCATCGACAACAATCGCTCGGGACTTGGGTTGGGGCTGTTCATCTGTCGCGAGATCGTCCGGCTCCATCAAGGACGCATCTGGGTTTCGAGCGAGCCGGGACAGGGTAGCACCTTCACCTTTACTCTGCCGGCTTACTCGCTAGCCAAACTGCTTGCGCCGGTGGTCACGCATAATGACCGCTTGCGTACCGCTTTTGTACTGGTGCGAGTCGATCTGACGCCGTTTTCCTCTGCGCTGCGCGGCAACTGGAAGCAAACCTGGCAACAATGTCTGGCGATCCTGCACCGTTGCGTCTATCTCGACAAGGACCTAGTGTTGCCTCCGATGGGAACGTCCAGCGCGGCCGAGACGTTCTTTGTTGTGGCTTCAACCGATATGCCGCAAGTTGGAATCATGACCGCGCGCATTCGCGAACAACTGGAGCGCATGCCAGACTTCAAAACCAAATGCAGCCTCAGCATCGTGGCTGCTCCCATTGAGCTTCCCACGGCCGTCCCCAGCCAGTTGCTGGAGCAGCAGATTGAAACCGTTGCCGATCATGTAACTGCCATGGTCACCACTGGAATGCAAAGAAAGCACCCCGTTTCGCAGAAGCTGATACAGAATTCCAACTAACGAACCACCATAAGGAGAAACAAAAATGCCGAAACCAAAGATACTGGTAGTCGATGACGACCCCGACCTGGTGCGCGCCATGCGGCTACGCCTGCGAGCTAACAACTACGAAGTCGCCACCGCCAGCGATGGCTATGGCGCCATCGCATCGGCACAGAAGGATCGTCCGGCGCTGATTATTCTGGACTTAGGCCTTCCCGTGGGCGACGGCTTCGTGGTTCTGGATCGTTTGCAGAACAGCGATATACTTTCTGGCGTTCCAGTGATTGTGCTGAGTGCACGCGATCCTCAGGCGAACGAGGAGCGCGCTCTGAAGGCAGGAGCATCGGCGTTCTTCCAGAAACCCGCCGACAATGACGAATTGATGAACGCAATTCGCCTTAGCCTGACGCCCGGGCACGCGCAGACTCCGCCTTGGCCGTCATAAGTAACCACCGGAATTGATTTGGCCGCAGGATCGTCCCCGCAACCTGAGTTCATTCAGGGGCGGGGATAACTGTGCTTTGGTCGCTCTCATTCAATTTTCCGCTGGCGCCTCAACGTTATCGTGTAAAGCCCTTTCTTGGCACTCAGATACGTAATTCCACAGAAACATCCAAAAAGTCGTAACCGATGTTCGAAAATCCATCTATAATTTCGAAAGTGCTTCAATAGCATGCAGTTAGCATTCCTAAAGTGGGAACTGACATGGCAGCGAAGTTGCTCATTGAGGATCGGCGGGACCTGACTTCCACGCCCATCCAGCCCATTACGGGTTCGGGGCCGCCGCCGACACCCATGAATCGGGAAAGTCAAGTTCGTTTCGTCGCTGTTTTGCTGTTCTTGATGACAGTTGCCGCGGTTGTATTCGCCGGCTTCAATTTTGATGCCGAGCTGAAATCTGCCGTTCCCGATGACGGCGTGTGGTGGGTCGAGCATAACGGCCAGCTTACCGCGGATCGAGTTGATCCGAACGGTCCCGGCGCGAAGAGCGGGATAAAGCCGGGCGATCAGTTGGCTTCCATCAACGGGCAGGAAGTCAGGAACATTTCAGGGCTGGAGCGCCAGCTTTACCGTAACGGGGTCTGGTCGAAAGCGGCGTACTCGCTGATACGGCAAACGGTACCAATCGATTCCAGCGTAATTCTGGTTCCGGCAGAACGTTCGCTGAATAACTGGCTGCGGCTGATTGCCCTGATCTATCTTGGCATTGGCCTCTACGTTTTGCTCCGTCGCTGGACCGCTCCAGGCTCGACGCACTTTTATATCTTCTGTCTGGTTTCGTTCATCGCCTACTCTTTCAAATACACCGGCAAACTGAATGATTTTGACTGGACGATCTACTGGGGCAACATCGCGGCCGGCGTGTTGCAGCCGGCCTTATTTCTTCATTTCGTTCTAACTTTCCCTGAAAAACGCGAGTTTGTGCGTAAGCATCCGTGGTTGCTTGCGCTCGTCTATGTGCCGGGCGCGATCTTGCTGGCTATTCATGTCAGCGCCATGCAGTGGCTGCAAGCCAGTGAGCATCTGCGCTGGAACCTCGACCGCATGGAAATGTCTTACGGGTCGCTGTTCTTTTTAACCGCCGCTACCGTGCTGTGGTACAGCTACCAGCGTGCCAGCACGACGATTTTGCGGCAGCAACTGAAGTGGGTGACTCGCGGCACGATTCTCGCCATCATTCCTTACACTCTGTTCTACGTAGTCCCGTACCTGATGGGCACACTGCCCGGCGCGACGATGAAGATTTCCGCGCTATCGCTGGCCCTGCTTCCGCTCACGTTCGGTTATGCGATCTTCCGTTACCGCCTGATGGATGTGGACCTCATCTTCAAGCGCGGAGTGGTTTACACGCTGGCAGCGGCGATCGTGGTGGGAATGTACTTCGGACTGGTGGCTGGCGTTGCCGAACTTGTCCACATGCGGCAGCCGAGCAGCGGCCCGATTGGGCTGATCCTGGCGGTGGTAGTGACGGCTCTGTTGTTCGATCCCGTACGCAAGTGGATCCAAGACCGCATCGACCAGTTTTTCTATCGCACGCGTTACGACTATCGCCGCACGCTGTTGGAGTTCGGGCGCGAACTTAGTTCGGAGACCAACCTCGACGCAATGCTCTCATCGCTCATGGACCGGTTATCGCGCACGCTCGCAGTGGATCGCATGGCTATTTTCCTAGCTGGCGAACAGGCAGAACAGTTTGTGCTCGCCAAATCGTTCGGCCTGGCTTCCTCGAATCATCTTGATTTGTCTTTTTTGACGGCGCAGCGACCGGAGCCCGCGGGTCATCTCTTCTTCGAAAACACGCATCAGGTTCCGCGCGAAGCTCCGGGTTCTCGGCAGACCATCGCGCGTCTGGATCTGAATTACTACATCCCGTGCCACGCGCAGCAGAAGACCATCGCCGTGCTCGGTCTGGGCAAGACCGCTCAAGGCGATTTCCTTTCCAGCGAAGACATGGAGTTGCTCGAAACTCTAGGCGGCTATCTTGGCATTGCCATTCAGAATGGCCAGCTCTATGCGTCCTTACAGCAGAAAGCGGCGGAGTATGAGCGGCTGAAGGATTTCAACGAGAACATCGTCGAATCCATCAACGTAGGAGTGATGGCGCTCGATATGGAAGATCGCATTGAGAGCTGGAATGCGCAGATGGAAGTGATGTATGCGGTCCCGCGCTGGCAGACTTTGACGCAACCACTGAGGGCCGTGTTTCCGGCGGAATTCGTGGAAGAGTTTGATCGCATGCGGCAGAACCCGGGCATTCACAACCTGTACAAGTTTCGCCTCAAGACACCCGCCGGCGAAGCGCGTACTGTAAACGTGGCCATTGCGCCACTGGTGACGCGCACGTTCCAGGTGATTGGGCGTCTGGTCATTATGGATGACATCACCGAGCGCGTCGAACTCGAAGCGCAGCTTTCGCAGGCCGATAAACTTTCATCCATTGGATTACTCGCGGCCGGCGTTGCTCATGAAGTCAATACGCCGTTGGCTGTGATCTCTTCCTACACCCAGATGCTTTCCAAACAACTGCAGGGCGACCCGCAAAAGTCTGGATTGCTGGAAAAGATCACGCGGCAAACTTTCCGCGCGTCTGAGATTGTGAACAACCTGCTGAACTTTTCCCGCACCAGCGGCAGCGAGATTGGCGATGTGGACGTCAACAAAGTAATCGCTGACACTCTGGCCCTGCTGGAACACCAATTCAAGATGGCGAAGGTGGAAGTGGAGAATGCTCTCTCGCCGAGGTTGCCGGTGATTCAGGGAAATCCGGGAAGGCTGCAACAGGTGTTTCTGAATCTGTTCCTCAACGCCAAGGACGCTATGCCCGGCGGCGGAAAGCTACGCGTGGCTACGATCAACGGAGAGAGCGTCAGCGTGTGTGTTTCCGATACCGGGTCAGGAATCGCGCCGGAGCATATTCAGCGGATTTACGATCCCTTTTTTACCACCAAGACTTCACCGCGGGAAGGTCAGGCCCGCGGAACCGGCTTGGGACTTTCGGTGACGTACGGCATCATTCAGGAACATGCGGGCAAAATTCGTGTGGAAAGCCACCCCGGAGCCGGAACCACCTTCACCTTGGATTTCCCCCTGAGCAGGAAGGCTGTCCATGCCTGAACCGATCATATCTAAACAAATCTTGTCTAAACAAATCATGCCCCAACAAAGCATGTTTAAGCCAGGACCAAACAAGACACACCAGGGTATGTCTGAGGGAGAATATGTCTGAAGCGGCCATCATTTCGCGCTCTGCAGCGAATGGAAATTCCGGTCTGGCCGGTGCAGTTCTGATCATCGACGATGAAGCGGAGATTCGTGAATCTCTGCAAACGCTGCTCGAGCTGGAAGGCTTCGCCGTAGAGACCGCGGCCAGCGGGGAAGCGGGATTGCAGCGTATCGGCGAGCATCCTTTCGATTTGATCCTGCTCGACCTCACGCTGCCCGGCCGCAACGGTATGGAAGTTCTGGCCGAAATTCGCGCCCACGAAACCGGATTGCCGGTAATCATGATCACGGCCTTCGGCACGGTGGAGAATGCAGTTCGCGCGATGCAGGGCGGAGCGGCAAACTTTGTTCAGAAGCCATGGGATAACGAGAAACTTCTGGCGGACGTGCGCGCGGCTGTGGGATGGCGCCGCGCCGCAGAAGAAAACGTACAACTGAAGCGCGCCCTCAAGCAGCGCTACAACTTCGAAAATATTGTCGGCAAAAGCGAGCCGATGCTGAAGATATTCGACCTGGTCGCTCAGGTGGCGAACAGCCGTTCCACGGTGCTATTGCAGGGCGAGAGCGGGACGGGTAAGGAGATCATCGCCAAAGCCTTGCATCTAAATTCTCCACGTCACGACCGGCCGTTTGTTCCGGTTAACACAGGCTCCATGCCCACGGACTTGCTTGAGTCCACACTCTTTGGCCACGTAAAAGGGGCATTCACCAGCGCCATCGCCTCTAAGAAAGGGCTGTTTGAGATTGCGGATCGCGGCACTCTGTTCCTGGATGAAATCGCCACCATGAGTCTGGAAACCCAGGCCAAGATCCTTCGCGTGCTGCAGGATCGCAGGTTCATGCATCTGGGAGGAATCCAGGAGATTCAGGTGGACGTGCGCATTATCGCCGCTACCAATATCGACTTGCGTACATTGGTTCGTGAAGGCCGGTTCCGTGAGGATTTGTTTTATCGGCTGAATGTGATCACGATTGAGTTGCCGCCGCTGCGCCAGCGCAGAGAAGATATTCCATTGCTGGTTCAGTTTTTCCTGAAGAAGTATGCGGAAGAGAACGACCGCCCGGTGCGCCGCATCACGCCCGAGGCTCTGCGGCCGTTGATGTCCTATTCATGGCCAGGCAACGTCCGCGAACTTGAAAATGTGATCGAGCGGGCTGTCGTGCTGTCTTCCGGCACTGATATTACTATCGATCTGCTGCCTGACAATCTTCTGGGCAGAGGATCGTCTTTGACGTTGCACGATCCGCCCACCGATGCTTCTCTATTTGAAATCGTCGAGGATGTGGAACGGCGTATCATCAGCGATATGCTGGAGAAATGCAACTGGAACCAGACGGAAGCCGCAGAACGCTTCAAGGTACCGCTTTCCACGCTCAATCAGAAAATCCGCCGGCTGAATATCGAGATAAAAAAGAAGACGCGGGGATGACTTTGATCCGGCAGCGGCTTTTCGTTAAGACTGCTTCCTGAAGCTAGATCCCGTTCTCTGCTATAGTTCGAAAAAGCGCGGCTCGGTTCGCCTCGCTCTCAGAAGCGCATGGAACTGATCTCGCTCACCGATCTCGCCAAAGAAAAAGTCCAGACCGTTCAGGATTACTTTCTGTTCTGCGTGCAAGCGGTGGCAAACGTCTTCCGCAAGCCGCTATACCTGATGGACATGGTGCAGCAGGCGGATACCATCGGCGTGGGATCTCTGCCCATTGTCGTGCTTACCGGCTTCTTCACCGGAGCGGTGCTGGCTCTCCAAGCCTCGAACACGCTGGAGCGTTTCGGTTCGATCACTTTAGTGGGGCAGTTGGTCTCAACTTCCATGGTGCGTGAACTGGGCCCGGTACTTACCAGCCTAATGGTGGCGGGACGGAATTCCTCCGGCATGGCCAGCGAATTAGGATCGATGGTGGTCACCGAGCAGATCGATGCCATGCGTGCCTTGGGCACTGATCCCATGAAAAAGCTGGTCACACCGCGCGTTTTTTCCACAGTGTTCATGCTGTTTTTCTTGACCATCATCTCGGATTTAGTGGGTTTAGTCGGAGGTCTAGCGATTGCAAAACTTCTCTTGAAGCTCGATGCCCGGCAGTACTGGTACAACGCCTGGCAGATTCTGGTGTTTCAGGATGTGTTCATGGGCCTGATCAAGCCAGTGATTTTCGGTTTCATCATCGCCACCATAGGCTGCTTCTATGGAATGAATGCCCGGGGCGGAACCCAAGGCGTAGGCCGTGCCACCACGCAGGCGATGGTGGCGGCTTCTGTCCTGATTCTCGCGACCGACTTGATCGTCACTCGTTTCCTGATGGCTACGCTTTCTTATCAGTAATCCCATGTCCACCCCGGCTCTGCCTCTCGATTCCCATGCGGTAAGCACGATGGATGGTTCTGCTCCCGTGATCGTGTTTGAAGACGTGGTGCTGGCTTTTGGTCGTAATGAGGTGCTGCGAGGAATTTCTTTCCATCTTCCACGAGGAGAAACGAAGGCGATATTCGGCGTTGCTGGTTCTGGCAAGAGTCTGACACTGAAGCTAGCGCTCGGGCTTATCAAGCCAGACTCGGGTCGCATCACTGTATTAGGACAAGACATTACTCAAATGTCCGAGGACGAGCTGTTCGAATTACGCGGCAAGATTGGAATGGTTTTCCAGGAAAGCGCGCTGTTCGACTCGCTCACGGTACGCGAAAATGTTGCTTATCGCCTGATGGGGTACGAAGGCGTTTATGACGAGCAGATCGATCGTAAGGTGCGCGAGGCGTTGCGCTTTGTGGAACTGGAGCACACCCTCGATCTGTATCCCTCAGAACTTTCTGGCGGCATGAGGCGCCGCGTGGCCATCGCCCGGGCGATCATTACGCAACCTGAACTTTTGCTTTACGATTCGCCCACCGGAGGCCTCGATCCCGTGACCTCGAACACGATTATCGAACTGATCATGAAGCAGCGCGATGTCTACCGTACCAGCGCTCTTTTGGTAACGCATCGCCTGCAGGATGCCTTCACCCTGGCGACCCATCAGTTCGACAAGCAAGCCAACCGCATGGAGCCGCTGCCCCCGGGAATGCATTGTGAGGTTCCTTTGAGCTTCTTAATCCTCCGCGATGGAAAGGTTATCTTCGACGGCGATATTCATCAACTAGCGACTACGCAAAATGAATACATCCGAGAGTATATCTCGTAGGACGATGCCCAAGGCGAATTGATCTTTAGAGCTACAGCAACTCCAGACTAAAGCGGGGTCTACCTTCCTGCCATTTGCATTTCCACATCTTCTGCTTTCGAGGGCAACGCTGCGCTGAGTTTAATCAGCTTGCCGTCCGGAGCCACGTAGTAATCATCTTCGATCCGTATGCCCAGATTTTCCTCAGGAATATAAATTCCCGGCTCTATGGTGAAGACCTGACCCGGTCCCAGTGGCGTGTCAAGATCGGTCGCATCGTGCACATTGAGCCCAACCGGGTGACCCAAACCGTGGATGAAGTATTTTCCCAGCGGCTCGCCGTGCAGATCTTTGCCGTGAGTGTTTATGTAGTCATAAGCAACTTTGTAGAGTGAGTTCGGACTATCGCGTCGCATAGTTGACTCGCCGGATTTGAAGGCGACTTCGGCCGCGAACTGAGCTCCGAGAACAATGTTGTAGACTTCGAGTTGGCGCGGAGTGAAGTGCCCGTTGATGGGAAGCGTGCGCGTGATGTCGGAGGCGCACATGGAATACTCGCCAGCCGCATCGATTACAACAACGTCACCGGACTTCATGGTGTGATCGTCGTCCGAGTAGTGCAGCACGGTAGAGTAAAAGCCGGAACCCACGATAGGGGCATAGGCCGGCCGTTCGCAGCCGCGCTTCCCCCATTCGTAC
>DASRWO010000174.1:0-20596 GCA_035654555.1 Candidatus Deferrimicrobiaceae bacterium
CCGGGCAGCAACAGCGCCAGTCCAGACCCACTTACCGAGAGTTCGCGGATGCGCGAGAACTCCATGGTGCCGAGATCCGCATAAATGAGGGCCGCGCCGAACAGCAGGAACGCGGAAGAAGCCGAAGCCAGTATCAAATATTTGATTCCGGCTTCGAGCGCCTGTTCGCGGTTTTTCAAGTACGCAACCATGGCGTACAAGGAGACGCTCAGGATCTCGAGCCCGAGAAGGAACGAAACAAAGTGACTGCTCGTCACCAGGACCGCACAGCCGAGAGTCGCGAGGAGGAGCAGGAGATATAGCTCTTCCCGATGACCGTCGTGATTTTCGAAGTACTGGTAGGAAAGCACCGCCACAACCGCGGCGGAACTAATGATGAGGCCGATATAGAACTGACTGAATCGGTCGACGAGCAGAAGCGATGTCACTTGGCGCGGGAGAAGCGGCGCAGTTGCCCAGATTGAGAGAAAGGCGGCGGTTAGTCCGATGAGCGTCAGCCCTGTCGCAAGGGCATGATTGCGTTTGAGGGCGATGGCGAGCATCACAACCACCGCTGTGGCTGCGATCAGAAGCAGCGGCAACAAAGCGAGGGTGTCGGCGGCGTTCATCAGTTATCTCCGCAAAGCCGCAACCGACAGTTGCGCCTGGTTCTGTAAGTTGTTTAGTGCTTGTGCGCAAGTGTTGAATACGGGCTGCGGATAAAGTCCGAGCCATAGCAGGCCCACGATCATCACCGCCATCATGAAGCCTTCCCGCGGCTTCAGATCAGGGAACTGCCAGGCATTCGTGTTCGGCCCCTGGAAGGCGCGCTGCACCATGCCCAAGGCATAAAACGTGGAGGCCAGAACGCCGACACTTGCGACCACCGTGATCGGGACGCTGACTTCGTAAGCGCCAAACAATACGAGAAACTCTCCCACGAAGTCGCCCAATCCCGGCAGACCGAGCGTGGCCAGGCTGAAGAAGAGTGCACTCCCGCTCAAGCGCGGGGCTACGGCCCAGAGACCACCCATTCTCCCCAGATCACGAGTGTGCATGCGTTCCTGTAAGCCGCCTACAAGAATGAACAGCGCACCCGTGCTTAGGCCGTGACAGATCATTGTCATAATCGCGCCCTGGAGCGCAAGCTGATTCCAGGAGAAAATCCCAAGCAGCACAAATCCCAGGTGACTTACGCTGGTGTAGGCCACCAGTCGTTTGAGGTCAGTCTGCGAGAAAGCCATGACCGCACCGTAGACGATGCCGATCACCGCCAGCACCATAGCCACTGGAGTGAACTGATGAGCAGCGTGTGGAAACAGAGGGATGACGAAACGCAGAAGGCCATACGCACCGGTCTTGAGCAGCAACCCGGCCAGGATCACACTTCCAGCAGTCGGAGCCTCGGTGTGGGCATCCGGCAGCCAGGTGTGCAGCGGCACAATCGGTAACTTCACGCCGAACGCGACAAAAAAGCCAAGCATGATCCAGAGCTCGACTCCGGGACTGAGTTGCGTCCCCAACAGTGCCGAGTATTCAAAGGTGTAAACGCCGGTCGTCTGATGGTGGATAAAGTAAAGCGCCAGAATGGCGATGAGCATCAGCAGACCGCTGCACTGAGTGAAAAGGAAAAATTTAACGGCCGCATAGACGCGTCGCTCGTGACCCCATATGACGATGAGAAAATACATGGGGATCAGCATCAGCTCCCAGCAGAAATAGAACAGGAACAGGTCGATCGCCAGAAACACGCCCGCGATTCCCGCCAGAACCCACATCAGGTTGAAGTGGAAGAAGCCGATTTGCTCGCGGATTTCCGTCCAGGAGCACAGCACGGACATGATGCCCAACAAGAACGTGAGCATCAGCATCAGCAAGCTAAGGCCATCTACCGCGAGATGAAAGTGGATGCCAAAGCTCGGTACCCAATTCCAATCCACTTCGTCGATCCAAAGATTGGTGGCGCTTGAGGCTCTGCCGGCCCAGATACTCGCCGTCAATACCAGGTCTATGCCAATCGCGACAAGCGAGATCCATCGTGGCAATTGCGGGCTCCAGCGTGCCGCGAGCCAAGCGAGAATGCCGCCCATCAAGAGAATGGCAATCAGGTAGACCAGGATCATTTGAATAACACCATCGCTACGAACAGCACCGACCCCGCGGCCATGGCGGCGGCGTACCAGCGGACGCGGCCAGTCTCGGTGCGGCTCAACCCGCGATAAAACAGTTGAGTGAGCCACGCCACGCCGGTATAGAAGGTATCGATGAAATCAGTCTTGTTGACCTGGGCTGCCCAGATGTAGGGCTGCACGAAGGCTTTGTCGTAGATCCAGTCAAAGCCCCAGTCCGCAAACCACCACTCGTGAAGCACGCGTGCGACAGGATTCGCCATCAAAGCATCGGCCAGACTTCGCTTCTGAAGATGGAACAGATATGCGAAATAGAGGCCGATCGCGAACAACAATGCGGCGACGGCCTCCGAGCCAATCTCTGTCAAACCGCCGGTATGAGATTCGATCGTCGCCGGTAAAGCCGAACTCAGGAAGCCGAGCAATGGCACTTTCAGATATCCAGCCACGATTGAAAAGAAAGCCAGCACCAGGAGAGGAATTGTCATGGCATAACCCGGGCGCTTGGTCACGGGTATGCCTAGTGGACCGAAGAACACTCGGAAGATCACCCGGAATATGTACAGCGAAGTCAGCAGAGCGCCGATCATCCCTGCGATCCAAAGCGCAGGGTGTCCCTGTTGCGCCGACCAAGCCTCCCAGATGATCAGGTCTTTACTAAAGAAGCCCGCGGTGATGAGCGGCAGACCCGCCAGAGAGCAACCGGCGATCAGAAACGTCCAGAATGCGACAGGCAGCTCTTCCCTTAAGCCGCCCATCTTGAAGATGCTGTGCTCGTCATCGAGTGCATTGATGATCACACCGGCGCCAAGAAACAGGAGCGCTTTGAAGCAGGCATGGGTTACAAAGTGGAAGATGGCGGCTTGCCATGCGCCCACACCCAACGCCAGAAACATGTAACCGATCTGGCTAACGGTCGAGTAGGCGAGCACGCGTTTGATGTCGTATTGCGTCAGCGCGCTGAATCCGGCGAGCAACATCGTGCTCGCACCCACTATGGCCACGGTAAATTGCGCTGTCGGCGCCAGGGAAAATAAGACGTGCGTGCGGGCGATCAAATAAACGCCCGCTGTCACCATCGTAGCTGCGTGGAGCAGAGCGCTGGTAGGGGTAGGTCCCGCCATCGCATCCGGTAACCAAACCTGCAACGGAAGCTGCGCCGACTTGCCCACCGCACCGCCCAACAACAGAAGTGCCGCTATGACCGCGTAAGTGGATCCGGACGGCCACTGTTCAGAAGCACGATGCATCAGATCCTGAATCTCGAGTGTGCCCAGTTGTGTGAACAACAAAAAAAGACCCACCGACATCGCAGTATCGCCCACGCGTGTTGCAATGAATGCCTTACGGGCCGCACGGCCATTTGCGGGATCGCGGTACCAGAAGCCGATCAGCAGATAGCTGCACAACCCCACCCCTTCCCACCCGAGATAGAGAAGCAGAAGATTATTCGCGAGCAGCAGCGTTAACATAGACGCGACGAACAAATTCATGTAGGCGAAGAACCGGCTGTAGCCCTCGTCTTCAATCATGAACTCGGCCGAGTAGATGTGAATCAGGAAGCCTACGAAGGTCACCACCAGCACCATCACCAGCGAGAGAGCGTCAAGATAGAACCCGATCTGCGGCGTAAAGCCAGCCACACTGATCCAGGTCCAAAGGAGTTGTGTATAAGCGCCGCCAGCCGGAGGCGAAGCGAAGAAGTCTATCGCTACCAGAATCGTGATCAGGGCCGAGAGCCCGATCGATCCCACACCCAACGCGGCTATCGCTTTGCGGGAAAAACGCGAGCCAAACAGCATGAGCACTAATGCACTCGCGAAAGGCAGCGCCGGGATCAACCACAACCAACGGATCACGTTATCCCCTCATCTCGCTCAGCCCATCCACATCCAGAGACTTGCACCGGCGATAGATTTCGAGCACCAGCGCGAGTCCTACGCAGACTTCAGCTGCTGCCATTGCAAGGATGAACAGAAACACTACCTGGCCGTCGGCCTGATGCCATCTCGATCCTGCGACCACGAATGCCAGTCCCGCCGCGTTGAGCATCACCTCGAGCGACATCAGGACGAAGATTAGATTACGGCGTACGAGCAGGCTGGTCAGTCCCAGCGAGAACAAGATCCCCGCCAGCAGCAACCCGTCTCTCATGGGTATCTGCGTCATGTTGAATCTCCACTTTTTCTGGTTTGCGGTAGCCCAGGTGATAAGCGCCCACCAAACCGGCCAGTAACAACATGGAGGCAAGTTCCACCCCAATCAGGTAAGGGCCAAATAGAGCCATCCCAACTTGCTTCGGATCGATGGCGCCACTGCTCATGCCGGGAGCGCCGCGGCGCACAAAATAAACGACCTCTACAATAAGGATGGCGGCCAAAAGCACAGGACCAGTCCAAATCCCCGGTTTTAGCCACTGTTTTTCCATTTTGGCCGCGGGCGCTCCGAGGTTGAGCATCATCACAACGAACACAAAGAGCACCATGATGGCGCCCGCGTAAATGATGACCTCGAGCGCCGCCACAAATGGGGCACCGAGCGCGTAGAAGACCACCGCCACTCCAAGTAACGACACGATCAGGTAGAGCAGGGCGTGCACCACGTTCAGACGAGTCAGCATCAGGACCGTCGATATAACGGCCACTGCGCCCGCGATGTAAAAAGCCAGTTCCATAAATCTCTCACGGCAACAGGGAACGGACGTCGACTGGCGGCGCTTCATGTGCCGCCTCGCCCTTGTCCTTGCCGCCGATCTTGACTCCAGCTACCCGCCAGAAGTTATAACCGGGATACTTACCGGGACCGTCGATCAGCAAATCTTGCTTTTCATACACCAGATTCTTTCGGTGAAACTCTCCCATCTCGAAATCAGGAGTCAGTTGGATCGCGTATGTAGGGCAGGCCTCTTCGCAATAACCGCAGAAGATGCATCGTGAGAAGTTAATTCGAAAAAATTCTGGATAACGTCGGCCGTGTTCATCCTCTGTCGCCTGAAGCGCGATGCAATCGACCGGACATGCGACCGCACAGAGATTGCAGGCCACGCAACGCTCGCCCCCATCGGGATCGCGCGACAGAATAATTCTGCCTCGGAACCGCGGCGCGAGATACGGCTTCTCTTCCGGATATTGCACCGTAATCCTCTTCTGGAAGGAGTGGAGAAAAACGTACCAGATTGTCCGAAGTATGCTGAGCATCTCTTAATGACCCCACTTAAGCACTACTGCTCCGGTTACTAGGATGTTGGCCAGGGCAAGAGGTAACAGCACTTTCCAGCTGAAGGACATGAGTTGATCGAAGCGCGGACGCGGAAGCGACGCCCGCACCAGAACGAAGAACGAAATGAAGAAAAAAGCCTTGACCAGGAACCAGATCACACCTGGGAGAACGGGGCCCAGCCAGCCACCAAAGAAAAGAACTGCAATTATGCCCGAGATCAAAGTGACTCCCATGTACTCTCCGACGAAGAACATGCCAAACTTCATCCCGGAATACTCAGAGTGATAACCGGCGACGAGTTCGCTCTCGGATTCAGGAAGATCGAATGGAATACGGCGCGTTTCGGCGAAGCCTGCGATCAGAAATAGTACAAAACCAGGGAACTGCGGAATCACGAACCAGATTTTCCTCTGCGCTTCGACGATGGCGGGCAGGCTAAACGATCCGGCGAGCAATACCACACCCATCAGCGATAAACCCATGAAGACTTCGTAGCTCAACATCTGCGCTGCGGCCCGCAAGCCCCCAAGCAGGGCGTACTTATTGTTGGAAGACCATCCCGCAAGCACGACGCTGTAGACTCCGAGCGACGACATCGCAAGAAAGAAAAGCAGGCCAACGTTCAGATCGCTCACGATAATCCCGGGCGCGACTGGGAGCACAGCGAAAGACATCAGCACCGTGACGAAGACGATCGCCGGTGCCAAAATGAAAACGGGCTTGTCGACGAAAGGAGGAATCCAGTCCTCCTTCATGAACATTTTGATGGAATCTGCCACCACCTGGAGCAAGCCGAAAGGTCCAACGCGGTTCGGTCCGTAACGGTCCTGCCAGAGGGCGAGCAATCGTCGTTCAACCCAGATCAGGAAGGCCGCCATACTCATGGCCACAATGACAATTCCAGGGATCGCAAGGATCGGGTATGGACTCGTCATTTTGGCCTCGCGATCTTTCCCCACGCGGGCAGCCTGATCCCGGCCAGGGGAGGAAGTGCCGCCAACGCCGCCACACCCCGCGGCAGATCGGAACGGATGCGCACTGGGAGGCGGAACGAGTCATCGGCAAAGCTGACTTCGACTTCCGCGTCCTCCGCGAGGTCTGCCGCGAGGTCAGCGGGAAGATCAGCGGCATTCACCGCGATATGTGACTTTACCGCGAGTTCGGCGATTCCCGGCGCTGATTGACTCAGTTCATCGGAGCCGAAAATGTGAAACATCGGCACCATCAGCCACTCACCCTCGCGCGGCTTGAACGCTGATGGAATGGAGCTGAAATAAGGCTGGCCGTTGGCGGGCGCGGGTTCGAGGATACGCACACCCGCATCGCCACCACGCAACGGTCCGCCAATTTCTTTCTGATAAGTGTTGACCGCTGAAATGGAATTCCAACTGGGTGACCAAAAAAACGGAATGAGAGGCGCCGGCGGCTGATCTGGCGTGCCTTCCATGGAGAACGAGAGAGGAGAATCAGGATCCTCTGGTGGCTTGGGCTCGGACACATTGATGTTCACAAGCGCGGCTGTGCGCCCGCTCTCCCGGTGAGGCGAGCGCGGGATCTTTGCTCCCGCAATGCGAAAGTCAGCCGAGGGAGCGGCATCGCGTACCGCGGCGAGTTCGGGCAACTCCGCGGACATCGCCGCAAGCACATCGTCCAGGTCATGCCAGGTATCGGGCTTCAACCAGCGCCAACTTGCCAGAACGTCGTTCTGCGGCACGAATACCTGGAAGAATCTCTGGGCACGTCCTTCACTGCTCACGAAAGTGCCGTCGGACTCGGCAAAGGTTCCAGCCGGCAGAACCAGTTCAGCTTTCTCGCTCGTTAGATTGGCAAGCTGATCGAGAACGATCACATGCGCCGCGGCCTTGAGGATGGAGTCGACTTCAGCACGGGGCGCGCGTCGATAGAGATCATTTTCCAGGATGATCACCGTGTCGGCGTGCCCATCACGGACCGCCTGAAACGCGGCGCTCAAAGGGTTTCCGCCCACGAGCGCCGCGCCGACGGTATTGCACTCTGCCACCGTAAAGCTGAGCGCGGCCTCCGCCGCCATCGCCACATTCGCGGCCGCCTCAATGACTGCGTTGCTGGCGCAGCTCGCACCGGAAATCACAAGCGGCTTCTTTGCGGCCTTGAGTGCGCCGGCGATCTCACCTGCCAGCGGCCAATCTTCCGACGCCGGCGCGCGTGCGTCGAGTGCGTGCGCTACCGCGAATCCCAGGCGAGCCAGATCGTCAGGCGCGGCATGGAAGGTCGCGGTTGCTACGTCGTCCAGGCGAGTGGCATACGGCGTCGCAATGTAAAGCGGTCCTTTCCCGCCCTGCATTGCGTCCCGAACGCCATAATCCATCCACAGCGGGATCTTCGACTTCCTGGCAATCTCCATGGGTTGCTGACGCACGGACTGGCGCACCGACAGAGCCATTCTGGGGGCGACATTGGTTAGATCCTCACCCAGGATGAACACAGCGTCGCACTGCTCGATCTCGCGCAACGTGGGCGTCCGCATCGGGCCGCGCCGCAGAATTTCGAGCATGCGTTCGACCAGCTCTGCTTCATCATCGGCCATGCCGGAATGGAAGTGATCCGGACCTACCAGATTGCGCAGGGCAAAGTTGGCCTCAAGCGAGGCGCGCGGCGAGCCAATCCCGATTACTGTGCCGTTCGCGACCCTTTCGCTTAGATAACGTTCGGCCGATGCTACAGAAGCGGGCTGGCCTTTTAGCACAGGCTCGCGGAAACGTCGTGCGCTGTTGACGAACTCATAGCCGAACCTTCCGCGGTCGCACAAGAAGTAACCGTTCACTTCGTAGTTGTAACGGTTGACGATGCGGCGAAGAGTCCCGTAGCGCTCACCGGCATCGGTGTTGCAGCCAAGAGCACAATGCACGCAAACCGAAGGAGCAAACTGCTGGTCCCACTTGCGGGCGTAATGGTGCTTCAGAGTCTTATCGGTGAATACACCCGTCGGACAGATTTCGACCAGGTTGCCGCTGAATTCATTTTCTAAAACGCCGTCTTCGTGACGGCCAAAAAATACCCTGTCCCGCGACGCGAACGCGTTCAAATCGTCGCCGCCCGCGTAGTCGCGGTAGTAGCGCACGCAGCGGTAGCACTGGATGCACCGGTTCATCTCGTGATTCACCAGTGGGCCCAAGTTTTGATTGTGAAATGTGCGCTTCTCGAATTCGTACCGGCGGTAATCGTGACCGGTCATTACCGTCATGTCTTGCAAGTGACATTCGCCTCCTTCATCGCACACTGGGCAATCATGCGGATGGTTCAGCATGAGTCCCTCGATAATGCCAGCGTGGAAAGCGGCAACCTCGGGATCGGCGATGGAGATGCGCGTGCCTTCCGTTGCCGGAGTCAAGCAGGACATCACGATTTTTCCTTGCTTATCGTGCTCGTCCCTGAAATGTTTGACGGCGCACTGCCGGCAGGCGCCCACCGACCCAAGGGCCGGATGCCAGCAGAAGTACGGCAACTTGAATCCCTGCGAAAGACAACCATGGAGCAGGTTCTCATCCGGGTTCATCTGGTACGGCTTGTTGTCGACGTAGACGATTGCCATACCTATCTCCAGGGGCAGCGGTGCTCGCTGATGTGCCGCTCGAAATCATCGCGAAAGTATTTCAACGCGCTTTGCAAGGGCTCTGCGGCGCCGGGTGCCAAGGCACAGAATGTGTTGCCGGGATTCCACATCTTGGCTTGAAATGTGAGCTTGTCGAGGTCGTCCGCTTCGCCGCCGCCATTGTCCATGCGCTTCAGAATTCGGTCTGCCCATCCCAACCCGCTCCAGCAGGGCGTGCAGAATCCGCAAGATTCCTGCGCGAAGAAGTGGGTTAGGTTCCAAGTCATGCCCACGGGGCAGGTGTGATCGTCGAGCACGATCATGGTACCGGTGCCCATGCGGCTGCCGACCTTCTCCACGGCGGTGAAATCCATGGGCGTGTCCAGGTGCTCTTCGACGATGAAGTCCGTAGAAGCCCCGCCAGGCAGCAATCCGCGAAATTTCAGCCCGTCACGCATTCCTCCCGCATGTTCTTCGAGAATCTCGCGCACTGTGGTGCCCATGGGGAGTTCCCAGAGGCCCGGACGCTTCACTTTCCCGCTCGCTCCGAACAGCTTCGTGCCCGCATCCTTGGTGCGGCCCAAGCCGCGGAACCACGCAGCGCCGTTCTTGATGATGTGGGGCACGCAGCTAAGCGTCTCAACGTTATTGACGACCGTGGGTTTTCCGAACAGCCCCACTACCGGCGGAAACGGCGGCTTCGATCTCGGGTTGGCGCGCTTGCCCTCCAGCGCATTCAGCAGTCCAGTCTCTTCCCCACACATGTAACGTCCACCGCTGAGGTGCAGATAGAGCTCTAGGCTGTATCCAGAACCGAAAATATCCTTGCCTAGGTAATGGCGTTCGTAGGCTTCCGCGATGGCGCGCGTAAGCCGCTCAGCGCACAGCGTGTATTCTCCGCGCAGAAAGATGTATGCAATGTCAGCTTCTATCGCGAAGCCAGCGAGCATCACGCCCTCGATAAGCTGGTGCGGATCCCGCTCCATCAACAGCCGGTCTTTGAACGTGCCTGGCTCCATCTCATCGGCGTTCACGATCAGATAGGTTGGGTTGGGAACGTACTCACCGCGAGGCACGAAGGACCATTTCATCCCTGTTGGAAAACCTGCGCCGCCCCGTCCACGCAGATTCGCGTTCTTCACTTCGTCGGTCACCGCCGCGGGCGTCATGCCGCCACTCAGGACCTTGCGGATCGCCTGATAACCACCGGCCTGCTCGTAAGCACGCAAGTCCAGGGCAGATCCGTCCGGGCGCATATTCCGGGTCAGCGGCTTTTCGGAATTGACCGTCATTTGTACTTATCGAGTTCGGTATCGATTTTCTTTGGATCCAGATCACTGTGCAGATCGCTATCCACCATCATGGCCGGGGCATGATCACAGCATCCAAGACATACGATCGGCAGCAGGGTAAAGCGATTGTCTGACGTCGTCTCGCCGACTTTGACACCGAGGCGCTCGCAGAGATGTTGCCGCACGCCCTCGTAGCCCATAATCCAGCAGCTCACGCTGTCGCAGACCATGACCACGTGGCGTCCCACGGGCCGGCGAAAAATCAGGTTGTAAAACGTGGCTACGCTATCTAAGTCCGTAGCAGACATGCCGAGATATCTGGCAATGTCACGAAGGCTTTCATCGGAAACCCAGCCACGGTGCCGCTGCACGATCCTGAGCGCGTCGATCGAGACTGCGTCGCGCTTGGGATAGTGCGCCGCTTCCGCTTCAATCTCGTTGATCTCTTCCGTCGTTAACATCGTTTCAGTCTCACCGGTCGATATCCGCCAGTACAAAATCCAGGCTGCCCAGAATGACGATCAAGTCCGGAATCATCAGACCGCGGGACAGGACCGGCAGGGTCTGTACGTGAGCAAAGGAAGGTGTTCGAATGCGTGTGCGGTACGAAACCGTGCTTCCGTCGCTCACCAGGTAGTAACCGTTGTTGCCCTTGGCGGCTTCAATGGCACCAAGCGCTTCTCCCACCGGCATCACCGGGCCCCAGGTCACGCTCAAAAAGTGCGTGATCAAGGTTTCGATGTCGTGCATGGTACGGTCTTTCACTGGAGGAGTGGCCAAAGCATGATCCGATTTGTATGGGCCGTCGGGCATATACTTCACGCATTGCTCGATGATGCGAAGGCTCTGCCGCATCTCCTCGATGCGCACCGCTGCGCGGTCATAGCAGTCGCCGTTCTTGCCGGTTGGAATCTCGAACTCAAACTGTTCGTATCCGGAGTAGGGCTGCCGCTTGCGAAAGTCCCATTCCAATCCACAGGCGCGAAGGTTGGCGCCGGTAACACCCCACTCAATGGCCTCGTTCACAGTGAAGTTACCGACGCCTTGCGTGCGCGCTTTGAAAATCGAGTTTCGCATCACAGTGCGGTCGTACTCGATCAGGCGAGGCGGCAGGTACCTAATGAAATCGCGGAACATTTTTTCCCAGCCTCTGGGCAGGTCGGCCTGAACACCACCGATGCGAAACCAGGCCGGATGCATGCGTGCACCGGTGATCGCCTCGACGATGCCAAAGGCTCGCTCGCGATCGTTGAAGGTGAAGAAGACTGGCGACATCTGCCCGAGGTCCTGGGCGAAGGTGCCGTACCAGACGAGGTGGCTGATGATGCGGAACAGTTCCGCCAGCATTACGCGAATGACCTGGGCACGAGGTGGCACCTTAATGTCGGCGAGTTTCTCCACCGCAGTCAGATAGGCAAGATTGTTCAGCACGCCGCCCAGGTAGTCCACGCGGTCGGTGTAGGGAATGTACGTGTGCCAGGACTGCCGCTCACCCATCTTTTCGGCGCCGCGATGATGGAAGCCGATTTCAGGAACCACGTCGACGATCTGTTCACCATCGAGTTGCAGCGCGAGGCGCAAAATACCATGAGTGCCCGGATGCTGCGGGCCCAGGTTGAGGAAAATGAAATCCTCGCCGTCGCGTTCACGACTCATCCCCCATTCCTCGGGACGGAAGCGAAGCGCCTCCTGCTCGGCCGCTTCCTTGTCGGGCGGCAACTGATACGGCCCCATCTCGGTCGCACGTGTCGGATGTTCCTTCCGCAGCGGGTGGCCAACCCAGGTCTTTGGCATCAGGAGGCGCACAAGATGAGGATGGCCGTCAAAGACGATTCCGAACATATCCCACACTTCGCGCTCATACCAGTTGGCAGAGGGCCAGATGCGAGTGATACTCGGCAACGAAAGCCGGTCCTCGGCGAGGGCCACCTTGATGCGCACATATTCGTTCCTCTCGAAAGAAAGGAGATGATAGACAACTGTAAAATCGCTGGCCGGCTGCCCATCGCGATGTTGCCTCATGCGCTCATCAATCGCAGAGAGGTCGTAAAGCATCTTGTACGGCTGATCTATATCTTCTCTGAGAAAGCGGAGCAGATCGAACACGCGATCTTTGGCTACCCAAAAGGTGGGTATGTGATCGAGCGTCTCTTGAGGCGCAGCGACAGGACCAAGCCGTTCGCTAATTTCCTGCGCGATGGTCGGAGCGGCGATCATACGTCATCAGGCTCCCTCAACACCGTGAGCTTCTGGCGTGACGGCCGCATCAGGTCGCGCATGGAAGGCAGCGGAGATCGAACAGTTTCTTGTGGGCCCACCACCCAGCTCAGCGGACGCTGTTCCGTTCCTATAGCCTTCTGCAGCAACAGCAGTCCTTCCAGGAAAGCTTCGGGGCGCGGCGGGCAGCCGGGCACATAAACATCCACTGGAAGAAACTTGTCCACGCCCTGGACCACGCTGTAAATGTCGTACATGCCCCCGGAGTTCGCGCAGGAGCCCATCGAAATCACCCAGCGCGGCTCCATCATCTGTTCGTAAAGCCTTTGAACGATGGGCGCCATCTTAATGAAGACTGTCCCGGCCACGACCATGAGATCTGCTTCCCGGGGCGTACCGCGAATCACTTCGGCGCCGAAGCGCGCGAGGTCAAACTTGCTGGTGATGCTGGTGGCCATTTCCACGTAACAGCAGGAGAGTCCGAAGTTAAACGGCCAGACAGAATTTTTGCGGCCCCACTTGACCAGATCCTCTAACCGCGAGAGGACTACGCTTCGGCGCACGGTTTGCTCCAAAGGCTCGGCGTCGGGAGTTGCTGCCAGCCCTGTGATGTCCGGCTTGGTGAGTGACCACTGCATCAAATGTTCCTCGAACGGCGTGGCTCCCGCGCCCAGTCCAACGCGCCGACCCTCCACAGATAAACGAGGGCCGCCGCCAGCACCCCGACGAACAGCAGAACCTCGCAATAACCGGGCCAGCCGAGCTCGCGAGCCGCTCCGGCCCAGGCGAACAGAAAGACTGCCTCCAGATCGAAAACCACGAAAAACATGGCAACCAGGTAATAGCGAACTGAGAAACGGACATGCGCGGAGCCTTCCGAAACGATGCCGCCTTCGAAGGGCTGGCCGGTCGCAGGTTCAGAGTGCCTTGGACCCAACAAATACGAAACAAGAAGAACTATGGCAACCAGAACCACTACGAGCGCGAAGTAAGCACCCAGTGGCCAGATCATAAGAACAGACGCTCCTTTGACCACCTACTGCTGTGATGCGGCATTCGGGCGGAGGTTTCACGCGGGAAAATTTCCGGCGATATAATGTTCTAGTTGCTTGATGGTCTCTTCCTGCTCAGTGATGATCCACTTCACCAGGTCGCCAATCGAAACCATACCCACGAGATGCTCGCCTCTGATGACCGGTAGATGACGTACATGCTGATTTGTCATAATCGCCATGCACTCATCTACGCTCTGCTGCTGGGTGACGGAGATCACCGGGCTGGTCATGATCTCTCTCACCTGAATTTCTTTCGAGGACCTTCCCTTGAGGATGACCTTGCGAGCGTAATCGCGTTCCGAGATTATGCCGACAAGTTTGCCTTCTGAAATTACCAGCATCGCCCCCACTCCTTTGTCGGCCATCCTTTCAATTGCTCCGTAGACGGACTGATGGGGCGAAACCGACCAGGTTTCTCCGCCCTTGAGCTTCAAAATGGAATCGACGGTGTCAGTGCGCCTCATCTTGTCACCCGCTAGCTCAAAAACATCCCCGGCAGTTTTCAAAGCGTGTTATTTCGAAGTTCGAACCCAAGACACAACTCGGATTAAGCCAGAAACGCGGAAAGGAATCTATTGGACGATAGTATTAGTCCGTCCCCAGGGTCTGCTCCCGTTTGCCACATGTTCCCCGCTTTTTTACCCTGGGCATTCCAGAGCTCGGCCCGCTTACGGAGAGTAGATTGGGCATTCTGAGCACGGCGATAGTAGGCGGAGCGATTCTGGCTGTGATTCAGGGTGTGATTGCTGACCAGTATCGGCCCTCACCACACATTTTTTGTACCCGCGACCTGCTACTTGTTCATCTTAATTCTTAGGCGCTGAGCGGATCGAAGCCAAGCAGCGAGCGGTCCGTATTAGTTTAGAAATTCATTGAGGGGTAAGCGATGCTGATTGCAGGCGACATAGGCGGCACAAAGACCGATCTGGCTATCTATTCGAGGGAAGCTGGGCCACATGCGCCATTGGCTCAGGCCGAGATTCACAGCTCCGACTATCCCAGCCTGCAGGCAATGGTGGCCGAGTTTCTCTCGAACAGCAAAATTTCAGTTGACGCCGCGTCCTTTGATATTGCCGGCCCGGTGATTGATGGTCACGTCAAAACCACCAACCTGCCTTGGGTCATGGATGAAAGTTCGCTCAAAACAGAGCTAAACCTGAAATCCGTTCACTTGATGAATGATCTCGAGGCAGTCGCGCGGGCAGTGCCGGTCTTACGTTCAGCCGACCTCCTGACGCTGAACCAAGGCGATCCCGTCGAGAAAGGGCCGATTGCAATCATCGCGCCAGGCACTGGGTTGGGTGAATCATTTCTCACATGGGATGGCTCGCGATATGTGGCGCACAGCTCCGAGGGTGGCCACTCAGACTTCGCACCAACGAACAAGCGGCAGATTGGACTCCTCGAATATCTGTTGGAGCGCTTGATCACATTGGGGTCGAACGTGTCTGCTCTGGAATTGGCGTGCCCAATATCCATGAATATCTTCGCGATGTAGAGAAAATACCGGGAAAGCCCGAGGTTGCTGAGTTGATCAAGTCGGAAAAAGATCACACGAAAGCGGTTGTCGATGCTGCTGTTGACCCAAAGAATCCAAGCGAATTGTGCCGCGCGACTGTGGACATGCTGGTCTCGATCCTTGGAGGAGAAACGGGCAATCTCGTGCTCAAAGTGTTAGCGACGGGCGGTGTTTACATGGCCGGCGGCGTGGCGTTGCACCTGATCGACATTCTGAGGGAGGCTGGTTTCATGAAGGCCTTTGTGAACAAGGGCCGATTCAAAGACCTCATGCGACGCATTCCTGTTCATGTCATCACTGCGCGCGCTGCGTTGGTTGGAGCGGCTACTTACGGCTTAGAAGCGCTACAAGCAGCATAAGGGGCAACCATGAGCGATACCTTTCCGGTGGTGTACCTGGCTCGCCACGGCGATACAGCCTGGAGTATGACAGGCCAACATACAGGCCTTACCGACTTGCCACTCACTGAACGCGGAGAGCACAACGCGCGACGACTCGGGGAGAGGCTGAGTGGCCTGACATTCGCGAAGGTTTTCACCAGTCCATTGCGACGCGCCATGCGGACATGCGAACTGGCCGCCTTCAAGTCGGTGGCTGAAATTGATCGCGACTTGGTCGAATGGGACTATGGAAAATATGACGGCCGCGTGACGGCAGACATACTAACGGAACGTCGCGGCTGGCAGTTGTTCCGCGATGGGGCTCCGGGCGGCGAATCGCCGCAGCAAGTCGCTGCAAGGGCGGATCGCGTAGTGAGCCGGCTGCGTGGAGTGGCAGGGGATGTTCTGCTTTTTTCCAGCGGGCATTTTCTCCGAGTGCTAGCCACACGCTGGATTCGGATCGCACCCGTCAACGCCCAATCTCTCATGCTGAACACGGCGAGCTTAAGTGCACTGAGTTATGAAAACAATCTTTCCCAACCGGCCATTCAGCTATGGAACGACGCCCGTCACGTGCTCACGTCAAGCGAACAGCGATCCTCTGCACTCGCGAGCGCGAGCCATCTACAAGCAACGAGGTGACACGATGAAAGCGACACGGCTGCTTCACGATGAGGGCCAGAGTCTCTGGCTCGACAACATCACTCGCACACTTTTGGACAGCGGTACCCTTCAACAATACATCGATGAATTGTCGATCACCGGTCTCACTTCGAATCCGACGATCTTCGACCATGCCATCAGGAACAGCGCAGCCTATGACTCCGCGATTGCTGAAAAGATGAGGCGCGGCAAATCGGGCGAGCCTCTCTTCTTTGAATTGGCCATGGAGGATCTCGCCAGGGCCGCAGAGCTCTTTCGGCCAATTCATGAAAAAACGAATGGCGTCGATGGATGGGTTTCCCTGGAGGTTTCGCCGCTTCTCGCGTACGACACGGCCAGCACGCTCGCAGCCGCCAAAGAGCTGTATAACAAGGCGCCTACGAACCTGTTCATCAAAATCCCGGGCACGAAGGAGGGTCTGCCTGCGATCGAGGAGGCCATATTTGCCGGTGTTCCCGTGAACGTCACACTCTTGTTCTCCCGCGAACAATACCTGGCGGCAGCCGATGCGTTCCTTCGCGGCATCGAGCGGCGCATCGATGCCGGTCTCAATCCCGATGTCGGCTCCGTGGCATCGGTATTTGTCAGCCGCTGGGATGTCGCTGTTGCCGGCAAAGTGCCTGAGATCTTACGCGATCAACTTGGCATCGCCATCGCCAAGCGCATCTACAAGGCTGCCAGTACGCTCTTGAGTTCGCCACGCTGGCAGCGTGTTTACAACCTAGGCGGCCGTCCGCAACGTCTGCTGTGGGCGAGTACGGGAACCAAAGATCCCAAGGCGTCGGACGTTCTCTACATTAAGGCTTTGGCCGCGCCTTTCACGGTGAACACTATGCCCGAGGCAACTTTGAAAGCCCTAGCTACTCATACTGAATTAGGCGAGTTGCTGCCAGTGGATGGCGGAAATTGTGAGGAAGTCCTGGCACAGTTTGGTAAGGCGGGCGTCGATGTCGATGCTTTGGCTGCGCGCCTGCAAACTGAGGGAGCCGAGTCCTTTGTGAAGTCGTGGAATGACTTGATGGCTGTAATTTCTTCTAAGAGCGCCTTGCTAAACAAAGGTGCGACCCTTAAGGCAACCGGGTAAAGGAAAACTCCTGTTTGGGAGTGAACGCGTGAATACGAAAGGAGTATGAGCATGGCAGCAAAGGTCGAACCACTAACAAAGCGGCCGAGGATTCGACGGACAGCTTGGAGCGCTCTGGCGTCGCATTACAAAACGGCCTCAAAGCTACATCTGCGGCAGTTGTTTTCAGACGATCCCAAGCGCGGTGAGCGCATGGCGCTCGAGGCTGTCGGCCTCTACCTCGATTACTCCAAGAACCGCATTACCGATGAAACCCTCCAGCTTCTTCTACAACTCGCAGAAGAATCTGGCCTCAAGGCTCGGATCGAGGCCATGTTCCGCGGCGAGAAGATCAACATCACTGAAAAGCGGGCCGTGTTGCATGTGGCCTTAAGGGCGCCGCGGGGGGAATCCATTCTCGTCGACGGAAAGAATGTTGTGCCTGAGGTCCATTCTGTACTCGACAAAATGGCTGATTTCTCAGAGAGAGTTCGTAACGGCACGTGGAAAGGTCACACCGAAAAACGCATTCGGAACGTCATCAACGTTGGGATTGGTGGCTCCGATCTCGGGCCAGTCATGGCCTATGAGGCGCTCAAGCACTACTCCGAGCGCGCGATGACCTTCCGGTTTATCTCCAACGTCGACGGGACCGACTTTGCGGAAGCAGTGCGCGATCTCGACCCTGCGGAGACGCTGTTCATCATTTCTTCAAAGACTTTCACGACCCTCGAGACCATGACCAACGCTCACGCGGCTCGCGACTGGTCGCTCGCGGGGCTGGGCGGCGATGAAAGCTCGGTGGCAAAGCACTTTGTCGCGGTGTCGACCAATGCCGCAGAGGTAGCGAAGTTCGGCATCGACACGGCCAATATGTTCGAGTTCTGGGATTGGGTTGGCGGTCGCTACTCCATGGATTCAGCGATCGGCCTGTCGACCATGGTCGCCATCGGCCCAGATAACTTCCGAGCCATGCTCGATGGCTTTCATCAGATGGACGAACATTTTCGGACGACTCCCTTCGAAGCGAACCTACCAGTCCTGATGGGCCTACTCTCCGTTTGGTACAACGATTTTTTTGGGGCCCAAACAGTCGCCGTTCTGCCTTACGAGCAATACCTGAAACGATTTCCTGCATATCTGCAGCAATTGACGATGGAGAGCAACGGAAAACACGTCACACTCGATGGAAAAGCAGTCACCCACGATACGGGGCCGATCTATTGGGGCGAGCCAGGAACGAACGGTCAGCACTCGTTTTACCAGCTGATCCATCAAGGAACCCGCCTCATCCCTTGCGACTTCATAGCATTTGCCAAGCCCTTAAACCCACTTGGCCGACAACACGACATGCTTCTGGCCAACGTCTTCGCCCAGACCGAGGCGCTTGCGTTTGGCAAGACGCCGCAACAAGTGAAAGCTGAGGGAACGCCGGATTGGCTGGTGCCGCATCGAGTGTTCGAAGGCAATCGCCCGTCGAACACGATTCTTGCCGAACAGCTCACGCCGGAAACCCTGGGCAAACTGGTAGCCCTTTACGAGCACTCTGTTTTCACACAGGGCGTTCTCTGGAACATTGATTCGTTCGACCAGTGGGGCGTAGAACTCGGCAAGGTACTGGCCCAGCGCATCATTCCGGAGCTCGAGAACAATCCACAGCCTGTGCTCAAGCATGACAGTTCAACCAATAGTTTGATTCTTCGCTACCGCAAACTCAAGGAGTCGAAATGACCGCGCCAGAGATCGTCGATCTTTTGCCGTAAAGAACAAGGCGGCGAAGCGAAATCTATCAAATTGTTGTTATCCGCCATGCGATATGAGTTTGGTGGACATTTGGAGAAACCGGCAGAGAAATCATAGGCCGGACGCGCTCGTGTTCTTCGGTACCACCGGTGATCTTGCTTATAAGCAGATCTTTCCGGCTCTTCAGGCGATGGTGAAGCGCGGGCATCTTCACGTGCCGGAATCGGCGTTGCCAAGGCCGGCTGGTATCTCGATCAACTGCGCCCGCGGGCGCAGATAGCCTTGAGAAACCACGGCGGAGTCCGGGCTCGATAAGAATTTGAACGCCCAAGTAGCGTAGCGTTTCTTAGAAGTTCGAGGCTCGGATAACCCGGTCGTTTGTGCCCGGGCAGAGAGGCAGAGTGCTTACGCTACAGCCTGAGTCTCCCGGGCCCCCTTGTCAGAATGTTGTGCGCGCTTGTGCGCCTCCTCGGTGATTGCCGGGCTCGTCACCCGCTCGATCATCCGGACTAACCCTTCCGGTAATTCGCTCTTCATTGCGTATTCATCCACCAACCAGAGGATTCGCTCAGGCATCTCGGAGTACGCTGAAAGCAGGACAATCGGCAGGTTGGTGAAGCGTTGCTTGATATGGCAAGCTACGGCTTCGGCGTCCATGCCCTCCAGCTTGTACTCCATTAGAACTGCAGCCACTGAGGTTTCCTCCAATATCTTCATCGCCGCGTAGCCGCTCGACGCAATCTTGACGCAATAACCATGAGATTCTAGCGTCGCTTTCCGAAGCTCCAGCACCGGTAGACGCTCATCAATGCACAAAACAGTTGGATGTTCCATCGTTACATCTCCTCGAGAACCTTACTAATAGATCAGCACTAATAGATCAGCCGAACTTCACGCTGATCGTTGCCTTTTTCTCCGCGATGTTCGAATTCAGCTGTTACAACCCGCTTACCCAGCACACCCCATAGTTCAGTCAGGTAGTACTTGCCGTCTCGTTCGGAAAATAGCAGCTTGGCACTTTCCTTTGCGACAGGGTCTCCATAAGAAATCATCGCGACAGCCACACTTGCCTTTGCCCCTTTGAGGCGGATTGAGAGCGATGCTGGGAATCCGGAATCCAGGACATAATCTCCCGCCGTAAACTTCTGGCCTTCTGCCCAAAAGTCGAATGGAATGTTTGCACTAGCTTTTACGACAGTTTGGGCGAGTCCTGTGTCTGAAACCAGAAGAGAAAGAAGAAGAAAGCCAGCTAGCGGAGTCATCCGTTGTTTTATCAACCAGTTGTGGCAGGTTGCCAGCCTCACTGAATTCGCGCTCTCTCGGAGCCGTTGCGTAAAACGCTTAGTAACACGCATGTTTTCACCTCCATACTGTTGCTGAGACACCGAATCGCTTCTGCGTTACCGTTCGCAACCCCTCCGTCTCACTGCAACATTTGCACCGTCGTGCCTATGAATACAACACAACGTTACGCAGTCATCTGAGCACGGAGTTGGATCCCAATCCTATCCCTATGTTCAATAAGTGTTGTGCTTGAAGGTTGAGACGAAGGCGCACACATCCGCTTCCGTCTGCTATACAAAGATGAAAACCGTGCTCTCATACATAGATGCCGCTCGATGTGGAAAGTTAATTAAAATCTCGATACAGTCCGGCTGCGGAAAAATAGGCTGGGGGAGGGTTAGCGCCCGGGCTACCGCCGGTGCTGGTGGACGCTGTGGGGAGTTCATCAGGGAATCGTGGATTGCTATGTCTATAGCCGGCAT